>NZ_JBIBKC010000001.1:487810-982158 GCF_042958985.1 Pseudomonas sp. NPDC007930 | reverse complement strand
GTTGGGTGTGTAAGCGCTGTGAGGCGTTGAGCTAACCAATACTAATTGCCCGTGAGGCTTGACCATATAACACCCAAGCAATCTGCCTTAGGCAGATGCAGGGTGAAGACGCTGAACCGAAAGTTCGCGCAAACCACAAATTGATCACATACCCGAATTTGGCGGCGGCGCGAAAGCGAAGCGGCTACCGAATTTCTTGACGACCATAGAGCGTTGGAACCACCTGATCCCATCCCGAACTCAGTAGTGAAACGATGCATCGCCGATGGTAGTGTGGGGTTTCCCCATGTGAGAGTAGGTCATCGTCAAGATTAAACACCGCAGAACCCCGGTCGTGAAAACGATCGGGGTTTTGTCTTTTAGTAGAAGCGGCTGCTCAAGCCCTTGCTCAAGAATTTCGCTGTATCGCCCCCAGGGCGCGCCAGCCACCGGTTTTCTTGACGACCATAGAGCGTTGGAACCACCTGATCCCATCCCGAACTCAGCAGTGAAACGACGCCTCGCCGATGGTAGTGTGGGGTTTCCCCATGTGAGAGTAGGTCATCGTCAAGATTCAACAAAAAACCCCTGCGGGCCTACCCGCAGGGGTTTTGTCTTTTCAGCGTACCGAACTGGCTCAGAAGGTGTAGCTCACCGTGGCCGCAACGTTACGCTCTTCGCCCATGTAGCAGAAGTTCAAGCTGGCGCAGGTGGCGACGTAACGCTCGTTGGTGAGGTTGTTGGCGTTGAGTGTCACATCGACGCCCTTCAGCCCCACACGGCCCAGGTCATAGCCAATGGACGCGTCGTACAGCGTATAGGCCGGTACCTTTTGCGTATTCTCCGCGTCCGCCCAGCTATAACCCACGTAGCGCACCCCGCCGCCGAGCCGCAGGCCAGCCAACGGGCCGCCTTGCAAGGTGTAGTCGGCCCACACCGAGGCCATGTGCCGCGGGGCCTGGGTCGGCGAGTTGCCTTTGTTATCCGTCACGCCGTCTACGGTACTCAACATCGCCTTGGTGTATTGCACGTCGGTAAAGGTGTAGCTGCCCAGCACTTTCAGAGCCTCGGTCAGTTGAAGGTGTGCCTCCAGCTCCAACCCTTGAGAGCGAACTTCCCCCACCGGCCGGTAGAAGTTTTCCTGCGGCAACTTGGAGGCGAGGTTTTCCTGGACGATATGAAACAGCGAGGCGGTGTATAGGTCGGTACTGCCCGGGGGCTGGTACTTCAGGCCGAGTTCCCATTGGGTGCCCTCGGTCGGTGCCAAGGGGTTGCCTTGGGCGTCTGAGTACGAGTTGGGGTTGAAGGATTCCGAATAGCTGAGGTAAGGCGAAATGCCGTTGTCGAACGCGTACAGCGCCCCGGCGCGGGTGGTCAGCTTGCTGCGGTCGTCACTGATGCGCGTCCCCAAGGGGCGGCTGGCTTCGGCGATGCGGTTTTCATCGGAGGTTTTCATCCAGTCCTGGCGCACCCCCAGTGAGAAGCGCCATTTGTCCAGCTCGATCAGGTCTTGCAGGTACACACCGGTTTGCTGCAGCCGGCGCAGGTAGCTGGTGGGGCTGTAGTAGTCGATGGCGGCGTTGCCGTACTGTGGGTTGAACGCGTCGATCGGGCTGAGCGCGCCGCTGGTCCAATCGACCACGGTTTTGCGCCGTTGGTAGTCAACCCCCAGCAGGGTGGTGTGGATCGCCGCGCCGGTCAGGTACTCCGCCTGCACCATGTTGTCGATGATCCACGAATGCAGCCGCTCGTTAGCCCCGCTGTAATAGCGGTTCAGCTCATTGCTGGTGGCCGAGGTGTAGCCATAGCCGTATACCTGGTCCAGCTTGACCTTCGAATCGAGGTAGCGAAAGTTCTGCCGCGCGGTAAATACGTCGTTGAAGCGGTGCTCGAACTGGTACCCAAACGACTGTTGATCACGCTGGTAGCCATCCAGCCCGGGTTCGCCTTCGAAGTAGTGTTCCGAGATGCGCTGGCCGTTGCGCGGGTGCAGCACGCCGCTGGCCGGCAGGCCGCCGTGGTAACCACCCTCGGGGTCATGCTGCAGGTAGGCATTGAGGGTCAGCGAGGTGTCTTCATCGAAACGCATCGCCAGTGACGGCGCAAGCGCGTAACGCTTTTCTTCGGCGTGGTCGAATTGCGTGTCGGAACGGTGCGCCAGGCCGGTCAGCCGGTAGGCGATGCGCTGGTTTTCATCCAGCGGCCCGCTGAGGTCGAAGCCCATGCCGCGGGTGCCCTGGCTGCCGGCCGTGGCCTGCACCTGGTGGTAGGCCTCGAACAGGGGCTGTTTGGTGGTCAGTGCCACCAGCCCGCCTGGAGAGCTACGGCCGTACAGCACCGAGGAGGGGCCCTTGAGGATGTCGATGCGCTCAAGGAAGTATGGGTCGACTTGCATGGTGCTGTAGGTGCCGCTGTCTCCCATCGACTTCAAGCCGTCGATGTAGATGTTATCCACAGAACCATCGTTGAAGCCGCGCATGGCCACGTAGTCATAGCGGTGCGTGGCGCCATAGGGGTTGGTCAGTACGCCGGGGGTATAGCGCATCGCCTGCGCCACGGTTTGCGAGCCTTGGTCGTTCATTTGCTCGCGGGTGACCACCGACACACTCTGGGAGGTTTGCGCCAGAGCGGTACTGGTTTTGGTGGCGATCTGGCTGTGGGTGGCGTTGTACCCCTGCACATCGCCCAGCGCATTGCCGAGGCTGAAACCATTGATGTCGGTTGCCGGCAGGCTCAGGGCGTCAACCGGTGGGGCCGCCTGCAGCACGTAGTTGCCGTTGCCCTGAGGCACGGCTTGCAGCCCGGTTTGCTGCAGCAGTTGCTGCAAGCCCTGGCTGGCCGAGTATTGCCCGCGCAGGGCTGCTGCCTGCTTGCCTGCGGTCAGGGCCGGGGCCATCGCCAAGCCAATGCCGGCCTGGCGCGCGAAGCGGTTGAGCGCGTCGCCGAGGGGGCCGGCGGGGAGGTCATAGGCTTGCACGCCTTGCTCCGCGGCCAGGGCTGCCGGCACGCTGGCGGCCAGGCCGCCCAGGCCCACGGCGGTGGTCAGCAGCGCCGCGTGAATCGCTTGGCGCAACCGGTGCACCGTGAATGGAGTAAAACTGTGGTTAGGCATGGAAAGGTCCTGTTCCTGAAGCCGTGAATGTGGATGGCTTGATGACCAAGCCGCACGGCTTGCAAAAACCCGACAAAAAAAATCAGCCCAGCGCTTCGACCCGCACCCACCAGCGCGTCAGCCCACTCAAGCGCACCGGCAGCACCTGGGGCAGCGATTGCAGCAGCGCATCGCTGTCATCCACGCGGTAAACGCCGGAGAGCATCAACGGGGCAACCGCGGCGGAGTACCCCAGCACGCCCACGCGGTAGCGCGCCAGCTCATCGAGAAAGCGCCCCAGGGGCATGCCTTGGGTCACGATCAAGCCGTCGGCCCACGCGGCTGGGTCCAGCTCCGGCCGCACCGGCGCCAGCCCAAGCGCGGTGGCGCGCAGGCTTTGCCCTTCGCGCAGCGCTTGGCCCTGCACGCTGGCGGTACCCCGCAGCACACTGAGCTGGGCAATGCCGGCGGCATCACGCAGGGCAATGCGGCCGCGCTCGAGGGTTACGGTGCCGAAGCTGCAGGCCACTGCCAGTGGTTGCTGGGTGTCGAGCAACAACTCGCCGTGCTTGAGCCGCACCCCGGCCGGCGTAAGGGCTGCTGAACTGTGAGTGTTAAGGGTCAGCGCCGCGCCACTGGGCAGGGTGAAGCGCTGCCGCTGGCCAGTCGCCGTGGCGAAGTCGCTGCCCCAGCCCAGGCCGGGTAGCGAGCGCGTGGTCCAGGCCGCGCCACCCAGTACCACGCCACCGGCCAGCAGCTGAATGGCGCGGCGCCGGTTGACGGCACGCTGGCTGCTTTCAAGGGTGTGGCGCGCGCCGCCAAGGCCTCTGCCGAGCTCGGCGTCCAGTGCCTGGATGCGCAGCCAGGCTTCTTCGTGGGCCGGGTGCGCGGCGCGCCAGCCTGCGCACTGGCGGGCCAGCCGTGGCGAAGCGCTGCCGCCGCGCAGGCGTACCCACCAGGCAATCGCTTGGCGCACCACGTCGCTGTCCAGCGGGCGCTCAGGGTTCATAGCGCAGCAGGTAGCAGCGGTACAGTGCGTCGGCCACATAACGCTCTACCGTGCGCACCGATACCTTCAGTTGATCAGCCACCTGCGCATGGCTCAGGCCATCGCACTGGGCCAACAGGAACGCCTGGCGGGCCCGCGGCTTGAGCCCATCGAGCATCCGCGCCACCTGCTCGAGCAGCTCGAGAATCAGCTCGCGGGTTTCTGCCGAGGGCACCTGCGCCGCTGGCAACTGCGCCAGGCTTTCAAGGTAGGCCCGGCGCAGCGCTTCACGGCGCCAGTGGTCGATCACCAAGCCGCGGGCAATGGTGCCGAGAAACGCCCTGGGGCTGACCAGCCCGGGGCGCTCGGGCTTGAGCAACACACGCATGAAGGTATCCTGCGCCACGTCGGCGGCATCGGCGCTATTGCCGAGGCGCCCGCGCAGCCAGTGGTACAGCCAGCCGTGGTGCTGCTGGTAAAGGGTGTGCACGCAGGAAGTCGAAGTCATATGCAGTGACAAATGATAATTAGTCTCATTGTCACGATGTGCTTGCGGTTTTGCAAGCCATGCGGGCCCGTGAGGGGCCCGCGAGGTGGGGCGTTAGGCCGGCTCTGCCTGCTGCGCCAGGTAGCGCGAGATCGCCTCGATCCCGCGCTGCAGGTGTTGGGTCAGCAGCTCGACCGTGGCGTTCACATCACCCTGCCGGGCGGCGTCGAGCAGTTGCCGATGGTCGTCCTGGGCCATGCGCTGCAACCCCATGTCTTGAAGGTTAAAGCGCAGGAAGCGCTCTTCCTCATCCAGCCCTGCCTCGACCAGGCGCAGCAGGCGGTTATTACCGGCCTTACTGTACAACGCCATGTGGAACTGGCGGTTGAGCCGCGCCATGGTGGTGTAGTCCTGCTCGGTTTCTAGCTGTTCGATGGCTTGCTCGGCAAGGGCGAAATCCTCGGCGCCCAACCGCGGCACCGACAGCCGCAAGGCTTCTGCCTCGAGCAGGATGCGCAGCGCGTAGGTTTCGCTGGCGTCGTCGTTGACCAGCGGCGCGACCACCGCGCCCTTGTGATGCACAACTGTCAGCAGCCCCTGAGCCTCGAGTTGGCGCAAGGCTTCGCGCACTGGCATGCGGCTGACTCCGTACAACGTCGCCAGCTCCTGCTGGCGCACCGCGGTACCGGTGGGGAGGCTGCCGTCCAGGATGGCGTTGCGGATACGTTCCTCGATGATCGAACGCGCGAGATGGGCAGGCAATTGCTCTGCCACCAATACGGCGCGTACCGGGCTCGGTTTCTTCGGCACGATGGTTCACCTTCATCATTATGGCGACACGGTTATTTTCTCGGCGAGTGTCATCCTTTATGCGCACTTGCCGACACCTTGGTTATGTCCCAAGGCTGTGACCGCTGTGGTGCCATCCTGATGCCAGCGGGGGCTTTTTTACTGCAATTGAGCTCGCTGTAAGGCAGATCGGCAATTAAGCCGAATGTTCAAGGGTTTGGGGCAGCCGTTTATCGCGTGCACGGTTTTTGACAGGAAAGTGATTGCAACGTGCCATTGTTTTTTGCTGAATGTACACGCACCATGCGTTCCTTTCCAGCGAGGGGCGGGGCTTTGGCCTTGGCGCAACGTGCGAACCGACCACTGACCATGCGCAGGGTGTGCCTTGCGCTGTTGCTCGCCTGTGGCCTGCTGGGCAGCCTGCATGCTGATTGGGACTTCAACACCATCAGCCGGCAGGCCACCGCCCTTTACGGCCCCCTGGGTGAAGGCAAGCAGCGCATCGATGCCTGGCAGCGGTTGCTGCTCGACCAGCGCCAGGCCAGCGAGACCCAACAGTTGACGGCCGTGAACCTGTTTTTCAACCGCCAGCTGCGCTACGAAGAAGACATCGACCTGTGGAACCAGGTCGATTATTGGGCCACGCCCATTGAGGCCCTGTGGAAGGGGGCCGGCGATTGCGAGGACTACGCCATCGCCAAGTATTTCAGCCTGCGGCACCTCGGCGTGCCAGCGGAAAAGCTACGGATCACCTACGTCAAGGCGCTGCGCCAGAACCGCGCGCACATGGTCCTGACGTATTACCCGACCCCCGAAGCGATCCCGCTGGTGCTCGACAGCCTGGAAGATCCGATTCGCCCCGCCACTGAACGGACCGACCTGGTGCCGGTGTACGCGTTCAACGGTGAAGGCCTGTGGTTGACGGGCGCGGCGGGTAACAAAAAGGTGGGTGACGCCAAGCGCCTGTCGCGTTGGCAAGACGTACTTCAGAAGATGAACGCCGAGGGTTTCCCGGCGCAGGTCGAACAGTAAAACCGGAGTCGAGATGTCCCTGTTCAAACAACTGTTGATCGCTATATGCCTGTTTCTGGCGGTGGCTTTTACCGGCAGCTTCATGGTCAGCCTGGAAAGCTCACGCAGCCAGTACGTGAACCAGCTGCGTTCGCACGCCCAGGACGCCGCCACGGCGCTGGCGTTGTCGCTGACGCCGAACATCGACGACCCGGCCATGGTCGAGCTGATGGTCAGCTCGATCTTCGACAGCGGCTACTACGCCAGCATCAAGGTCATCGACCTGTCGAACCAGCAGGTGATGGTCGAGCGCGAGGCTGAGCCGGACCCGAACGGCGTGCCGCGGTGGTTCATCAAGCTGATCGGCCTGGACGCCGCCGGCGGCGACGCGATCGTCAGCCGCGGTTGGCAACAGGCGGCGCGGGTCGAGGTGGTCAGCCACCCGATGTTCGCCTTGGCCAAATTGTGGCAAAGCGCGATCGGCAGCCTCGGCTGGCTGCTGCTGTGCGGCGCCATCAGCGCCCTGCTCGGTGCGCTGCTGCTGCGCCGGCAACTGCGCCCGCTGGACTATATGGTCGAGCAGTCCCAGGCCATCGCCCGCCGCGAATTTCTCAGCCTGCCAGAGCTGCCGCGCACCCCGGAACTGCGCCGGGTGGTGCAGGCGATGAACCAGATGGTCGAGAAGCTCAAGGCGCTGTTCATGGAGCAGGCCGAGCGCAGCGAACGGCTGCGGGTGGAGTCTTACCAAGACAGCCTCACCGGGTTGTCTAACCGCCGTTACTTCGACATGCAACTGCAAACCCGGGTGAGCCTGGCCGAAGAAAACAGCACCGGCTACCTGCTGCTGCTGCGGGTCAGTGACCTGGCCGGGTTGAACCAACGCCTGGGTGGCGGGCATGCCGACCAGTTGCTCAAGGCGGTGTCGGAAACCCTGGTGCGCCTGTGTGGCCGGCGCCCGGAAGCCGGCAACCTGATCTGCCGCAGCCGCGGTGGGGAATTCTCGGTGCTGGCCCCCGGGCTGACCATTGACGAAGCCGAACAACTCGCGCGCAGCCTGGATGCCGCCCTGGCCAGCCTGTACGACACCGGCGCCAGCGACGTGACCCCGGTCGCCCACCTGGGGCTGGCCTCCTATGCCGCCGGCGATACCCCGCAGGATGTACTCAAGCTCGCCGACGAGGCCCTGGCCCAGGCCGAAAGCGCTGGCGCCCAGCATTGGGTGTGCCTGCAACGCCAGCCGCGCGCGGCCGTAGCCGAAGACCACCATACCTGGCACCAGTTGCTCGACGCCGCCCTCAGCCAGGGCCGCTTCGAGCTGTACTTCCAGCCGGTGGTCAGCAGTACCGAGCCGGGCCGGGTGATGCACCACAAGGTACTGTCGCGGTTGCTCGACAGCCAAGGCCAGCCGATCGCCGCCGGGCGCTTTTTGCCGTGGGTGGAGCGCTTTGGCTGGGCCGCGCGGCTGGACCGGGTGATGGTCGAACTGGTGCTGCGACACATGCACAAGCACCCCGGGGACTACGCCTTGAACCTCTCCGCGCCGACCCTGGCCGACGCCGCGGCGCTGGACCAACTGTACTCGGTGCTGGGCCGCAACCCGATCATCGGGCCACGCCTGGTGTTCGAAATCGCCGAAGCCCAGGTGCCCGAGCAGAACGTGCTCGAACGCCTCGCCCGGCGCCTGCACAGCCTCGGCTACGGCCTGGCGCTGCAGCACTTTGGTGGCCGCTTCAGCATGATCGGCAACCTCGCCCACCTGGGCCTGGCCTACCTGAAGATCGACGGCAGCTACATCCGCGCCATCGACGAAGAAACCCACAAACGTTTGTTCATCGAAGCCGTGCAACGCGCCGCCCACAGCATCGACCTGCCGCTGGTGGCCGAGCGGGTCGAGACCGAGGGTGAGCTGAAGGTGATCCGCGAGATGAGCATCCAGGGCGTGCAAGGCCGGCTGGTGGGTGAGCCGGCGCCCTGGGGTTGAGGGTTCGAGGGCCCTTCGCCCGGCTGTCTGGTGAATGAGCTTCAGGGCCTATCGCCCGGCACAGCCGGCCTCCCACGGGGTTATGTATTGCCTCTTAAATCAAGGGTTTACACAAATCTGGTGGGAGGCTGGCTGTGCCGGGCGAAGGGCAAGTCAGATCATGCGCTCAGTCAAACCACCTGAAGAAGCCATGGCTTCGAGGCCGGTTACTTACGCTGCTCCCACCCCCCACCCAACGCCATGAACAAGGTGATCTGCGCCATCGCCACCTGGGTGTTGGCGGCCGCCAGTTGCGCGCGTACGTCGGTGTAGGTGCGGGTGGCCTGCAGGTCTTCAAGGAACGACTGGCGCCCGGCCAGGTAAAAGCGGTGGGTCTGGTCGGCGGCGTCGTGGGCCGAGCGATCCGTGTCGACCAACGCTTCGCGGCGCTGCAGCGCGGCGGTGTAGTTGGCCAGCGCGGTCTGGGTTTCGCGGATGGCATTGAGCACGGTGCCGTCGAAGCTGGCCAGCGCCGCCTGGGTCGAGGCCTCGGCCACGCGCACCTTGGCCCGCGAGCCATTGGTGGGGATGGTCCAGTTGATCAGCGGGCCAAAGGCCCAGCGGTTGGTCGATGGGGTGCCGAGGTCATCGAGCAGGCCCACGGTGCCGACCGTGGCGCCGAAGCTGATGTCTGGGTACAACTGGCCGGTGGCCACGCCGATGTCGGCCGTGGCCGCGGCCAGCTTGCGCTCGGCCTGGCGGATGTCTGGGCGGCGTTTGAGCAGCGCCGCGCCATCGCCCACCGGCAGCAACTGGGCGATCTTCGGCAGCTCGGCGCAGCTGTCGGTGCCGGCCGGCAACTGGTTGGCCGGCTTGGCCAGCAGCATCGCCAGCTGGCTCACCCCGGCCTGGCGCTCGGCTTCGTACTGGGGCAACTGCGCCCGCAACGATTTGAACTGGGTTTGCGTACGGGTGACCTGCGTCTCGTCACCGCGGCCGGCATCGCGCAGGCGCTGGGCCAGGCTCACGCCCTCCTGCTGCAGGCCGAGCGAACGCAGGGCGATGTCGCGCTCTTCATTGGCCGCGCACACCTGGGTGTAGGCCCGTACCACGTTGGCGACCACGGTGATGCGCGCCAGGTCCGCCGCGGCCTGGGCCGCTTCGGCGTTGGCGCTGGCGGCTTCGACGCCGCGCTGGAACACGCCCCACATGTCGAACTGGTACGAGGTTTTGATCGAGAACGCGCCGATGTTGCCCACCGGGACCTTTTCGGTCAGCAAGAAGGCTTGCCCGGACTCTTGCACGCGCTGCACTTCGCCGCTCACGCTGGTGCTGAAGCCGCCCTGGGCCTGGGCAAACTCCAGCTGGTTCTGCGCCCGCTGGATGTTCGCCGCGGCCACCCGCAAGTCGGTGTTGGCGGCCAGCGCCTGTTGCACCAGGGTGTCTAGGCGCGGGTCTTGGTACAGCCGCCACCAGTCGGCCGGCACCGGCGCGGACACCACGTCGTGGTCCTGCGCGGCCAGCGCGCCTTGCAGGTCCGGGCGGTTGACCGCGGCCTGTTGCGGCAGGTGGTAATTCGGGCCCATCACCTGGCAGGCCGACAGCGCCATGGCCAAGCCCAGCAGGCTGCCCCGTATCAGCGGTTTCATTGCGCCGCCCCCGCCTCGGCCTTGCCGGGTGCGCCGGGGATGATCGACACCGTGGCAGTGCGCCCGGCGATCAGGCGAAAGCCCTCGGGCACCTGGTCAAAGGCGATCCGTACCGGGATCCGCTGGGCCAGGCGCACCCAACTGAACGCCGGGTTGACGTTCGGCAGCAGGTTGCTGCCGCTGGAACGGTCACGGTCTTCGATACCGGCGGAGATGCTCACCACGTGGCCGCTGAGGCGGGTGTCGTCACCCATCACGCGGATGTCTACGCCCTGGCCCACATGGATGTGGCCCAGCTTGGTTTCTTCGAAGTAGCCATCGATGTGGTACGAGTCGCCGTCGACCACCGACAGCACCGGGCGCCCGGCAGTCACGAACTCGCGGTCACGCGGGGCGCGGTCGTTGACGAAACCGTTGACCGGGCTTTTGATCACCGAGCGGTCGAGGTTCAGTTGCGCGGCGTCCACCGCCACCTGCGCCTCGTTCACCGTGGCCAGGGCGCGGGCCACCTTCGACTGGCTTTCTTCGAGCTGCTCACGGGCCACCAGGTTACCCAGGCCCTGGTTGCGCTTGTTCTCGCGCTGCGCCTGGGCCAGGGTTTCCTTGCGGTCGGCCAGGGTCGCCTGGGCCTGGCGCAGGGCCAGTTGGAAGCGGTCTTGGTCGATGGTGAACAGCACATCGCCGCGGGCCACCGGCTGGTTGTCTTTCACCCTGACCTGCTGGATCAACCCGGACACGTCCGGGGCGATCTGCACCACGTCGGCACGGATGTGGCCGTCGCGGGTCCAGGGGGCGAACATGTAGTACAGCACCATGCGCCAGACCACCACGCAGGCAAAGGCGACCACAAGCAGGGTCAGGACCAAACGGCCAAATGTCAGTAAGGGCTTTTTCATGTCATCAGGTTTCGGCAGATTACGTCGACCGCGCCAAGCAGCACGGTATAGAGGGCCACGTTGAACAGTGCCCGGTGCCAGACCAGGCGGTAGAAATGCACACGGTTGAGCAACGCATGGACCACCAGGAACAGGCCGTAGGCGAGGGCCATGATCCCCAGCAGGGTGGGCAGGAAGATCCCGCCGATATCGAGTTCTCCGATCATAGAGGTGCGTCCGGGCCAAACTGGTGATGTTCGTGGTGTTGTGCTTCAGGTTCATGAACCATTTCAACGCCCGGCAGCAAGGCCAGGCGCAGGCCGCTCAGGGCCAGCAGCAGGTGCTCGCGGGCATGCTCGGCGTCGTCTTCGCTGGCGCAGGCCTGGGCGTTGAGGGCGCGCCGGGCGCGGTCCATGGTCATCAGGATGGCCATCGGCGCGGCCACCCGCTGGCCGGCCTTGCGGCAGGCCTTGAAGTAGCTGGCCACTTCCGTGACCACCTGGCCGAGCAGCGCCTGGGCCGGCAGCCCCACCCGGGGGGCGTAGGCGAGGATGTCGAGCACGTTCAGCGCCACCCGCACATCGCGCAGCGCCGCGCCGGTGTCCTGGCCGGTGTTGGCCAGGCGCGGCAGCAGTTGCATCAGCCGGTCAAGCACGCGCACGCCACGGCGGCGGTGCTCGGTGAGGGTGCCGGAGGCGCCCAGCTCGACGATCTCGCCCCAGGTAAAGCGGGTGAGCCGGCGCGCAGCCAGTTCGGTGCCAAACGGCCGCACGATCAGCGTCCAGCAGAAGGCGAACAGCAACCCCACCGGCCCGGCCACGTTGGCATTGATGAAGTTCATGAAGTCCGCGTCGTACTCGCCCTGGATGCTGATGAAGGTCGAGGTGTTGACGATGGTCAGCAGCGTGCCGAGGTAGAACCTTGGCTGCACGGTCAGTGCGCCGATGGGAATGAACGGCACCGCGAAGGCCAGCACCAGCATGGGGAAGTCATGCAGGTTGGGCAGCACCACGAACAGGTACAGGCTAGACAGCACCACCGACACCGAGGTCCAGAAGAAGAACCGGTAGATCTGCGGCGCGGGGTCGTCCATGGCGGCGAAGAAGCTGCACGAAACGGCCGCGAGGATCACCGCGCTGTTGCCGTCGGCCCAGCCCAGTTGAATCCAGATCACCGAGGCAACGATGATCGCCGTGACCGAGGTGAGCGAGGAGTACAGCATCATGCCGCGGTCGAAGGTCGGCCGCAGGCGGCCCAGGCGCCAATGGCGATACACCGCCCGCCAGGGCGCGCGGCTTTCGCTGCGGATGGCTTCATGCAGGCTGCGCATGTCTTGCCACAGGTCGACCAGTTCGCCGAGCCGGTACAGGGCGTTGGCCAGCAACAGCTCGCGGCGGTCGTCGAGGGCTTCGTCGCTGGGGCGCAGGCGCTCGAGGTGGGCGTGGAGGTCTTCCCAGGGGCCGCTTCGGGCACCGTCGAGGCTCGCCGCCAGCCATTCGCGGGTGTGTTCCAGCAGCGGCGTGAAGCGCGCCACCAGCTCTGGGGTGCGCCGTTCCAACGCCACCAAGGCGTCGTCGAGGGCATCGATCACCGGCAGAAAGTGAATCATCCGCCCGCGCAGCTCCAGAGTGTTGCGCATGTGGTGCGGGGTGGCGCCTTCGTGGGGCAGTTGGCCGATCATCTGCTCCAGGCCATTGAAGTTGACCACCATCGACGCGCGCAGCGGGCCCACTTCATCGGCACTCACCGAGCGGGTGAGGTAGCGCAGGGCGTAGGTGCTGGCTTCGCCAAACCATTTGTCGTGGGCGCCGCCTACCGCGGTGGCCAGCCGCCGTGGCCAGAAGATCGCCCCGACCACCGCCGCGCACATGATCCCGATGAAAATCTCCTGGGTCCGCGAGGAGGCTACATCGAACACCGCCGTGGGGTTGTCCACCACCGGCAAGGCAATCAGCGGCAGGGTGTAGCCGGCCAGCATCAGCGCATAGAAGTTAGCGGTGCGCAGGTGCATCGACAAGTACAGCAAAGTGCCGGTCCACAGCGCCACCACCGTGGCCAGCAGGTAGGGCGCCTGCACGAACAGCGGCACGAACAACACCGCCGCGGCCGCGCCCAGAAAGGTGCCTACCAGGCGATACACCGCCTTGGAGCTGGTCGGGCCCACGAACGGGCTGGAAACGATGTACACCGAGGCCATCGCCCAGTAGGGGCGGGGCATCTCAAGCTTGAGGGCGATCCACAACGCCAGCATCGAGGCAGCAAAGGTGCGCACGCCGTACCACCAATCCTGGGCCGGCGGTACATCGCTGAAAAACTGCTTCAGTTTGCCCATGTACCGGGCCCTTGCATGGCGGCGTTCTCGAAGGCCTGCAGCACGCGCTGGGTGGCCTCGAGGTCGGCTTTGTCGATGTGCTTGAACACGTCCTTGCGCAGGCGCGCCAGCTCGCCTTCGATGGCTTCGGCCAGTTGCCGGCCTTCGTCGGTCAGGCTCAGGGCCTTGGCGCGGCGGTCGGTGGCGTCTTCGGTGCGTTGCACGAAGCCTTGCGCGCAGAGTTGGTCGAGCAGGCGTACCAGCGACGGGCTTTCGAGCCCGGCGGCCTGGGCCACGGTGACCTGGCGCACGCCATCGCCCAAGCGCACGATAATGAGCAAGGGCACCGCGCAGGCTTCGGAAATACCGTAGTTGGCCAGGGTCGCCTGGCAAATGCGGCGCCAGTGCCGGCTAGCGGCAACGGCACCGCTGGTGACGTTCTGCTGAAGCTTTTCGAGGGTCATGGCAGGCCGGTCGGAAAATATTCATAGTTTGCTAACTAATAATATGCTCCCGAGTGGTTGGCCAGTCAACGGCGAAGTGATGGGTGGGTGAGTGGCAAGTGGCTAGCCGCAAGCTGCAAGTAGGCAGGGCCCGCGGCTCAACTCAAGCTACTGGCCGTGGTGTGTCACCGCTTGCCGCTTGCCGCTTGCCGCTTGTAGCTTGTAGCTTGTAGCTGCCCCTTCACCTACCTCACCATCCCCCACTTCTTCACCGTCAGCCGCTCGAAGGTGTCGAACACCAGGTTCTCGACCAGCAACCCGATAAGGATCACCACCGCCAGCCCGGCGAACACCTTGTCGGTGTACAGCTCGTTGCGGTTCTGGAAGATGTACCAGCCCAACCCGCCCTTGCCGCTGGTGGCGCCGAACACCAGTTCGGCGGCGATCAGCGTGCGCCAGGCGAAGGCCCAGCCGATCTTCAGCCCCGAGAGGATCGCCGGCAGCGCCGCGGGCACCAGCACCCAGGCGACGAAGCGCAACCCGCGCAGGCCGTAGTTGCGCCCGGCCATGCGCAAGGTGTCGGACACCCCCATGAACCCCGCGTAGGTGTTCAGCGCCAATGGCCACAGCACCGAGTGCACCAGCACGAAGATCAGGCTTTTCTCGCCCAGCCCAAACCACAGCAGGGCGATAGGCAACAGGGCGATGGCCGGCAATGGGTTGAGCATGCTGGTCAGGGTGCTGAGCAGGTCACGGCCCAGTTGCGTCGACACCGCCAGGGTGGTCAGCGCAAAGGCCAGGGCGATGCCCAGCAGGTAGCCCTTGAGCAGCACCCCCAAAGAGACCGCGACTTTTTCTGGCAGTTCGCCGCTCAGGGTGCCGCCCCACAGGGCCGCGGCGGTCTGGCTGAAGCTGGGCAGCAGCAGGTCGTTGCCCTGGTAGCGGGCTACCGCTTCCCAGAGCAGGGCGATCACGATCAGGATCACGCTTTTGCGCAGCCAGCCTTTTTGCCAAAGGCGCTGGGCGAGGGGAATGTCGCGCTCCAGCGGCACTTCCACCAGCGGCTGCAGGTCGATTTCGAATTCTTGGCGCATGGCAAGGTACCTGCTGTTCAGTAGGAAATACGCACATCGGCGAAGGCGCGGTCGGCGCTCGGCTCGGCGCTCGGCGCCTCGTCGAACAGCAACTGGTGAATGCGCCGCGCCGAAGCCTGGAAGGCCTCGCCGCCTTGGCTGTGCAGGCCGTAGTGGTGGCTGTGCACTTCCGCGCGCACGCGGCCTGGGTGGGGCGACAACAGCAGGATGCGGTTGCCGACCACCAGCGCTTCTTCGATCGAGTGGGTCACGAACAGCAAGGTGAACTTCACGTCCTCCCACAGCGCCAGCAGCTCTTCCTGCATCTTGCGCCGGGTCAGTGCGTCGAGCGCCGCGAAGGGCTCGTCCATCAGCAGGATCTTCGGCTGCATGGCCAGGGCGCGGGCGATCGCCACCCGTGCCTTCATGCCGCCGGAGAGTTGGTGCGGGTAGGCGTCGGCGAAGCGCGCCAGGCCGACCTTGGCCAAGTACTCCAAGGCGCGGGCTTCGGCGTCGGCCTTGCCCAGGGTGCGTGAGGCCAGCAACGGGAACATCACGTTCTGCTTCACGGTTTTCCAGGGCGGCAGTTGGTCGAACTCCTGGAACACCACGATGCGGTCGGCGCCGGGGCCCTTGACCTTCTGCCCCAGTAGCTCGATCGAGCCCTGGGTGGGCTCAAGGAAGCCGCCCACTGCCTTGAGCAGGCTCGATTTGCCGCAGCCCGAGGGGCCGAGCAGCACGAAGCGGTCGCCGCTGTCGACGTCGAAGCTCACCTGGTGGGTGGCCCGCACCACGCTTTGCGCGGTGCGGTATTCCAGGCTTAGGCCCGCCACCTTGAGCAGTGCGGTATTGCTGGCCACGTGGCCTTGCAAAGGCGCATTCATGATCGGTCAGCTTCCTTTGAGCGGGCGGGCGTCTTGGAAGAAGTAGTCTTCCCAGGAGGCAGGCTTGTTCTTGATCGCGCCCACGCGGTACATGAAGTCAGCCAGTTTGTAGGTGCCTTTCGGGTCGATGGTGAACTCGTATTTCGGGTTTTCCAGCAACTTGAGGATGTCTTGCTGGCTCACCTTCGATTTGGTCACGCGCACGTAGGTCTCGGCGGCGGCCGGCTTGTTGTGCTGCACGAAGTCCGCCGCCTCGGCCAGCGCCTCGATGAAGGCGTGGTAGGTTTTCGGGTTTTCGGTGCGGAATTTCTCGGTGGCGAACAGCACGGTAGGCGAGTTCGGGCCGAGCAGGTCGTAGGTGTCGAGCACGGTGTGCACGTTCGGGCTGGCGGCTTCCTGCTCTTGGAACGGCGGGTTCGAGAAGTGCGCGTTCAGCTCGGTGCCGCCGCTGATGATGGCAGCGCTGGCGTCGGGGTGTGGCACCGCCACGGTGTATTTATCCAGGCGGTTGAATTCCTTGTCGCCCCACTGTTTGGCCGCGGCGTATTGCAAGTAACGCGACTGCACCGATACCGAAACAGCGGGCACCGCGATGCGGTCTTTTTCGCTGAAGTCGGCAATGGTTTTAACGTTCGGGTTGTTGCTCACCAGCAAGTAAGGGAAGTTGCCCAGCGAGGCCACGCCTTTAACGTTCTGGCGGCCGTGAGTACGGTCCCAAATCGTCAGCAGCGGGCCCACGCCGGCGCCGGCGATGTCGACCGAGCCGGACAACAGCGCGTCGTTCACCGCCGAGCCGCCGGAAAGCTGGGTCCAGTCGACCTGAATGTCGACGCCCTCAGCCTTGCCGTGCTTTTCGATCAGGTGCTGGTCACGCACTACGTTGAGCAGCAGGTAAACGATGCCGAACTGTTCGGCAATGCGGATCTGGCCTTCGGCCTGGGCCGCGGCCGGTGCCAGCAGCGCGCTGCCGGCCAGCCCCAGGGCCGAAGCCAGGGTGGTGATACGTTTGAACATGGCGAAACTCCTGAATTCAGAACGGGGCATCGCCCTGGATGGTGGTGCGGTGCAGCGTGCGGTGCAGGTGCGCGGGGCAGCCGGTGGCCAGGTGGATCACCGAGCGGTTGTCCCAGAACACCATGTCGCCTTCCTGCCACTGGTGGCGGTGGATGTTTTCCGGCAGCACGCTGTAGCGGTACAGCTCGGCGAGGATCTGCCGGCTTTCGTCTTCCGGCAGGCCGACGATGTGGGTGGTGAAGCCCTCACTGACGAACAGCGCCTTGCGCCCGGTCTCGGGGTGGGTGCGCACGATCGGGTGCTCCACCGGCTTGACCTGGGCCAGTTGCTCGGGGGTGAGGGTGGGGCGCTGGTAGCCGTTGATGGCGGGCTCGGCGTAGCGCGCGGTGTATAAATGTGACGCTTTTTGTCCATCGATGGCCTTGCGCAGCTCGGCCGGCAGGGCGGCATAGGCTTTGTGCATGTCGGCGAACAGGGTGTCGCCGCCTTCGCTGGGCAGGGTCTGGGCGTAGAGCATCGAACCCAGGCTCGGCAGCTCCTTGTAGGAGAGGTCTGAGTGCCAGAATTTGCCGGCGTCAGACAAACCGATGTTCTGGCCGTTCTCCGCCACGTTCGAGACGATCAGGATTTCCGGGTGGCCGGCGAGCAGGAACTGCTTGAGCACGTGGATTTGCAGCGTGCCGAAACGGCGGCTGAAGTCGATCTGCTGCTGCGGGGTGATGCGGGTTTCACGGAACACCACCACGTGATAGTCGAGGTGGGCGCGGTGAACGCGGGCGAAGTCGTCGCCGTTGAGCGGCTGGGTGAGGTCCAGGCCGATGATTTCAGCGCCGGTGCCGGCGGGGAACGGGCGAATCTCGAAAGGCTGCGCGGCAGGCGCAGGGGTAGAAGCTGCCAGGGGCATGATGACACTCCACGCAAGCGCGCCACGGGCGCGCAACGATTAGACATTCACGGGGGTTGGCCCCGTGTTGGTTCTTCTCGTGCGGCACTCCGATTGGTCGGCGCGTACGCAGTGGAGGTATCTTAAGGGAATAAAAGCCTGGGTTTAAATATCGTTATTGAATAACTATATTCAGGCTTGGGAGGCCCCTCGCCCGGCATAGCCGGCCTCCCACCAGATTTGTGTAAGTGCTTGATTTACGAGGCAACACAGAACCCGTGGGAGGCCGTGGTCCGGCACTCCGGCTATGCCGGGCAAAGCGCACTTACCGCTCGTGCAGCGCCTCGGCCTTGGCCCGGATGATCGGCTTGAGCAGGTAGCTCAGGATGCTCTTGTGGCCGGTGATGATGTCGACCGAGGCGACCATCCCGGGGATGATCAACAGCGGCTTGTCATCGCTGCCCAGGTGGTTGCGGTCGGTGCGCAGGCGGATCAGGTAATACGTCTGCTTTTTGTCTTCATCGGTGATGGTGTCGGCGCCGATCTGCTCGAGCTTGCCCTCGAGGCCGCCATAGATGGTGTAGTCATAGGCGGTGAACTTGATCATTGCCTTCTGCCCGGGGTGCAGGAAGGCGATGTCTTGCGGGCGGATCTTCGCTTCGACCACCAGGGTGTCATCCAGCGGCACGATCTCGACGATGTCGCTACCTGGCTGGATCACCCCACCCACGGTGTTGACCATCACCTGCTTGATCACCCCACGCACCGGCGAGTTGACCATGGTGCGGTTGACGCGGTCTTCCAGGCCCTTGGCGGTGGCGGTGTACTTGCTCAGGTTGGCGCGGGCTTCGTTGAGCTGGGTCAGCGCGTCGCTGCGGAACTTGCCTTTGGTTTCTTCGATCTTGCGCTGGGCTTCGTTGATCGCCGCCTGCGCCCGTGGCATGGCCAGGGTGGTGGAATCAAGCTGGCCGCGGGTTTCGACCTCGCTGCGCTTGAGCCGCAGGATGTCTACCGGCGACACCGCGCCCTGGGCCACCAGCGGCTCGGACATGCCGATTTCCTTCTGCAGCAAGCCCAGGCTGCTGCGGTACTGCTCGGCCTTGGAGGCGAACTCGCGCAGTTCCTGTTGCTTCTGCACCAGCACCGCCTGCAGGCCGCCGACTTCGTCCGCCAACTGCTGCTTGCGGCTCTGGTACAGCGCCAGCTCGTCGGCAGACTGCTTCGGCACCTTCTTCAGGATGGCTGGGTCGATCACCAGCGGCTTGTCGTCGATCTCGGCCGACAACCGCGCCACGCGCAGTTCCATGGCCACGCGGTCGGCTTCGGTTTCGCCCACGTTGGAGGCAAAGCGGGTATCGTCGAGGCGGATCAGCGGCGCGCCGGCTTCGACGATCTGGCCTTCGTGCACGTAAATCTGCGCAACGATGCCGCCCTCGAGGTTCTGGATTTTCTGGATTTTCGACGACGGGATCGCCTTGCCTTCGCCCTTGGTCACTTCGTCGATGATCGCGAAGTGAGCCCACAGGCCGAGGAACGCAAAAAAGCCGATAACGCCCCAAATGGTCAGCCGGACGATGCGCGGGGCGTCGTCGAGCAGGGCTTTTTTAACTTCCGGCAGTGGTTGCCCGTCGAGGGATTCGCGGCCTTTGAAGTACGCGCCGATCCCGCCTTTATCAATCTTAAGCGACATTGACTTGCCCCTTGCGCAGCGCTTCCATGACGGCGGCTTTCGGCCCGTCAGCGACGATTTGCCCGCGGTCGATAACGATAAGGCGATCGACCAGCGATAGCAGCGACGCCCGGTGGGTGACCAGTACTACGGTCTTGTGTTCGATCACCGCCTGCAGGCGCTGTTTGAGGCGCTCTTCACCGGTGTTGTCCATGGCGCTGGTGGGCTCGTCGAGCAGCAGCACTGGCGGGTTCAGCAGCAGGGCGCGGGCCAGGGCGACGATCTGCCGCTGGCCGCCGGAGAGGTTCTGGCCACGCTCGCCCACCTGCAGCTCATAGCCTTGCGGGTGCAGCCGGGCGAACTCGTGCACGCCGGCCAGTTCCGAGGCTTGCAGCACCAGTTCGTCTTCTACGTAGCGCGCGCCGGACACCAGGTTGTCGCGCAGGGTGCCGGCCAGCAGTTGGATGTCTTGCGGCACGTAGCCGATGTTGTGGCGCAGCTCGCTGATGTCGATCTGGCGAATGTCTACGCCGTCGACCAGCAGCTCGCCCTTTTCGGCTTCGAACAGGCCCACCAGCAGCTTGGCCAGCGAGCTTTTGCCCGAGCCGCTGCGGCCGATGATGCCGACCTTCTCGCCGGGGCGAATGTTCAGGTTCATCCCGCGCAGGGCCGGGTTTTCCTGGCCAGGGTAGGTGAAGTCGACGTTGCGGAACTCCAGCGCGCCCTGCAGCACCGGGCGGGTCATTGGGCGTTCTTCGAAGTTGCGCTCTTGCGGCAGCTCCATCATCTGGTTGACCGAACCCATGGTCACCTTGGTCTGCTGCCAGCGGGTCATCAGGCCCGACAGCGCCGACAGCGGCGCCATCGCGCGCTGGTTGAGCATGTAGCAGGCGATCAGGCCGCCCATGCTGAGGTTGCCGTCGATGATGATGTACACGCCACCGATGATCATGATCACGCCGGCCAGCGACTGGATCAGCATGGTCAGGTTCATCGACAGGCTCGACAGCACCTTCACCCGCAGCTCCAGCCGGCTCAGGGTGCCGATGGTGTGTTCCCACAGGTGCTGGCGCTCGCTCTCGGCGTTGTTCACCTTGATGCCGTCCAGGCCCGACAGGGTTTCGATCATGGTCGACTGGCGCTCGGCGCCCAGCGCCATGGTGCGCTCGAGGGTGGAGGTGAGCGGGCGTTGCAGCAGGTGAGTGATGGTCAGCGCCAGTGGGAAGGCCACCAGCGGGATCATCACCAGCCAGCCGCCAAGCAGGCCGATCACCAGCATGATCAACAGCGTGAACGGCAGGTCGATCAGGGTGGTGAGGGTGAGCGAGGTCATGAAGTCGCGCATGCCCTGGAACTCATGGATGTTCTGCGCGTAGCTGCCCACCCGCGCCGGGCGTTGCTTGAAGGCCATGCCGACCACGCGCTCGAACAGCGTGGCGGAGATGATCAGGTCGGTCTTCTTGCCGGCCAGGTCCAGGCAGAGGCTGCGCAGGCCCTTGAGCAGCAGGTCGAACAGGTAGGCGCCGCAGATACCGGCGGCCAGCACCCAGAGGGTGGAGGTGGCCTGGTTCGGCACCACGCGGTCATACACGTTCATGGTGAACAGCGGCGCGGCCATGGCGATCAGGTTGATCACCAGGCTCGCGGCCACGGCGTCCATGTACAGCCAGCGCGACTTCTTCAGGGTGTCTTTGAACCACGACTTGGCCCGAGGAATCAGCGTACCGCGCTGGGTATCGAATTTGTGTTGCGGCTGGGCGAAGAACACCTTGCCGCTGTAATCCTCCAACAGCAACTCGCGGGAAACTTTCGTTTCACCGCCGTCGCTTTCGCTCAGCAGCAGGCGGGCGTTGTCGCCCTCCCAGCCCACCAGCACCGCGCAGCGCCCTTCCTTCAGCAGGACCAGCGCTGGCAGTGCAATGGTTGGGATCGCCGTGAGCTTGCGCACCAGCAGCCGCCCTTGCAGCCCGGCACGGGCGGCGGCGCGGCCGAGCAGCTCCGGCGCCAGGCGCTGGTCGGGCAGCGGCAGGCCGGTGGTCAGCATGGCCCGGCTGGCGGGCTTCTGGTGCAGGTAGCAAAGCGCAAGCAACCCGTCCAATAGCGGATCGTCGTGCAGGCTCCTGGGATCGTGAATGAGTTGAACTCGACCGGTTTCAGATTCCACGCTGCACACTCTCTACTACTAAACGGGTTGATGGGGCCGAACTGTCAAAAATCAGTTCATGCCGGGGAGTTTCACCTCCGGCTTGATGTCGCTTTGCACAACCGATGCCAATGGCGCGACCACACCCTGGCTCTTCAGGAGTTGGCCCATGGCCGCCTGGATGCGGTACTGGCTGAACTCCTTCAGGTACTCCACTTCCACCACGCGGCGGCGCGCGGTGAAGTTTTCGTTCTCGCTGTCGAGCAGGTCGAGCAAGGTACGCTCGCCCAGGCTGAATTGCGACTGGTAGGCGGTGCGTACGCGCTCACTGCGCGCGGCGTACTGCTGGGCGACCGGCAATTGCAGGCCAGCGTTGTTGTAGGCGTTCCACGCCAGGCCCAGCTCTTCGTTCAGCTGGCGCAGGGCGTTGTTGCGAATGTCCAGGGCCTGGCTGCTGGCGTAGGCCTTCGATTGCAGGTCGGCGCTGTTGCTACCACCGGCGAACAGGTTGAACTGCATGCGCACCATCGCCGACCAGCCGTTGTAGTGGCCTTCTTCGCCACTCACGTTGTTATCGGCATTCTTCGTCAGTTCTCCATCGAAGCGCGGATAAAAGGTCGATTTGGCGGCGGAGTACTGCTTCTCGGTAGCGGCGATGTCCGACTCGGCCGAACGCAGCACCGGGCTGTTGGAGACCATCTGCGCGCGGGCTTCGTCGAGGCTGGCCGGGAACATCGGCACGGCGGCGGCCGGGGCGGTCAGCTCGTCGGGCGCCAGGCCGACCACGCTGAAGTAGTTGGTGTTGGCGTCGTTGAGGTTGGTCTGCTCGGTCAGCAGGTTGTTCTGCGCGCCGGCCACGCGGGCTTCGGCCTGGTCCAGGTCGGCGTTACGGCCAACACCGCGCGCGGTGCGCAGTTTGATCTGGTCGAGAATGCGCTGATGGTTCTTCAAGTTTTCGTCGGCCAGGCGGACATATTCACGGCGGGCCAGAACGTCCAGATACACCTGGGCAACATCGAGCGCAGTCTTTTGCGAAGTACCCAACAGCGAGTACGCCCGAGAATTGGCGGTGGCTTGTTGACGGGCAACTTCGTTCTGCGTCGCAAAACCGTCGAAGATCATTTGTTGCAAACGAACGCTGGCTTCGCCGCGGTTCAGGTCACGGCTGTTGTAACCCTCGGCACGGGTGGTCGGGCTGTCGGTGTTCTCGCGGCCATAACCGGCGAGTACGTCAACGCGCGGCAGGTAGCCGCCCTTGGCGGACTTGACCGCGTAGTCAGCGGACAAGCGAGCGTTAACACCAGCCTGCACCTCGGGGTGAACCTCAAGGGCGTGCTGCATAGCTTCTGGCAGGGTTTGTGCTTGCACGAGGCTGGCAGCGAGAGTCAGTGGAAGTACTGCTAAAAATGGCGCGCGCATTGTGATTTACCCGGGTTATAGCTGGTTTCAGTCGCGGTGCTTGAAGCAGCCGCCTGGCATAAATGGCAACCGAAGAGACCGTATGTCGGAAGTTCTGTCACAGAAACTACACACACAATGCGAGACGATTCGCCACCCGCAATATCAATGTGACATTGCGCGGCGGATTGTTTAGGATGACGCGCAATTGGTCAATAGTTTGTCGTGTTGGTAGCAAGCTAATTAGTTAGACGAAATATTGACGCCATATTTAAACATTAATCGAATCTAAGCGCTCCCCTCTGAAATGGCTGAGAATTTTCGCCAGTCGTAAGGAAGCGACCCAGAAGGTAACCCCGGAGAAGTCCCCATGAGCAGTGTTGTTGCCATCGTCAAAAGCATTGTTGGCCAGGTTGTCGCTGTATCCCCGGAAGGGATCAAACGTGTGCTGGTGGAAGGCGATCGGCTGTTTGCCGGGGAGCAGGTAGAGACCGGCGCAGGCGCCGTCACCCTGCAACTTCAAGATGGGCGCACCCTCGACGTCGGCCGGGACAGCCAGTGGAGCGCCGCGGCGCCTGCCCGTGTAGAGGCCAGCCACGACAGCATCGTGGCCAGCAACGCCCAGGCGACTTCCGTCGATGACCTGCAGAAGGCCATCGCCGCCGGTGCCGACCCGACGCAGGACCTTGAAGCCACCGCGGCCGGCAACGATGCCGTAGACACCGGTGGTTCGGGGGGTGGCGGCCACACCGTGGTGATGCTGACCGAAACCAACGCCGTGGTTGACCCCACCGTGGGCTTCAATACCGCCGGCCTGGACGGTGGCCAGACCATCGCCGCCGAGCAAACCGATGCCACGCCCGTACGCGCGGCCACCCTGACGCTGAGCGCGACGTCGACCATCACCGAAGAGGGCGGCGTACTCACCTACACCGCCACCCTGAGCCAGGCGGCCCTCAGCGCCACCACCGTGACCCTGAGCAACGGCGCGCAGATCGTCATCGCCGCCGGCCAGACCAGCGGCTCGGTCAACGTCACGATGGGCAACGAGAACACCCCGTACATCGATGCCCACAGCCTCGAAGTGACCATCACCGGTACCAGTGGTGGTGCTGGCCTGAACATCACCAGCCAGACCACCCCGGCGGTGACCCAGGTTACCGACACCATCGACCCGACCCAGGTCACCGTCAGTGCCGCCGAGTCGGTCAACGAAGGCAGTTCGCTGACCTACACCATCAGCGTGGCCAATGCCCCGCAGTCTCCCCTGGTGCTGCAGTTGTCCGATGGCAACACCGTGACCATCGCCACCGGCCAGACCTCCACCACCTACACCGTCAACGTGGGCGATGCCAACCATGGCAACCGCGGCGACGACGCCCTGGTCCAAGGCACTACCAGCACCACCCTGAGCGTGACCGGCGTGGTCAATGGCGCCAACGGCAACCTGGAATCGGTGGTGACCAGCGGCGCTTCGGCGACCACCAGCATCACCGATAACAACACCCTGACCACCGTGGCCATCACCTCCGATGCCGCGGGCGGCAAGGTGGTCGAAGGGCATGACATCACCTACACCTTCACCGTCAGCAACGCACCGTCGTCGAATCTGGTGCTGACGCTGTCTGACGGCGGCACCGTGACCATCGCCGCCAACTCGACCAGCGCCACCTACACGGTGAACGTGGGCGCCGAGCTCGACGGCAACCGCCCGGACAACGCCTACAACGACGCAGACAGCACCACCACCCTGAGCGTGACCGGCGTACAAAGCGCCGGCGGCCTGGAGAACGTGCAGATCGGCTCGGAGATCACCACCACCATCACCGACTCGATCGGTGACGGCAGCGACAACGGTGCCACCACCACCAGCGTGACCCTGGCCGCCAGCGCCAGCGTTTCCGAAGGCGGCACCATCACCTACACCGCCACCGTCGGCGCCGCCGTGACCGGCAGCCCGGTCGTGGTTACCCTGAAAAACGGCGAAACCATCACCATCGCCGTGGGCGAAACCGAGGGCAGCACCACCTCCGCCGCGGTGGGCGGTGATGTGTACCAGGGCTACCCCAACGTCGACAACAGCATCACCAGCGTGACCGGCGGCAACTACGAAAACCTGCAGCCGGCCGCCGACACCAACGTCACCACTGCCGTGACCGACGTGATCGACACCACCACCCTGACGCTGACCGGCGACACCCGCATCGGCGAAGGTGAAACCGCCCAATACACCCTGAGCCTGAGCAACGAGGCCAAGACCGACGTTGTGGTCGAGCTGGTGTACACCGGCAAAGCCGCCAATGGCGATGACATCACCATCACCCAGTCGGTGACGATCGCCGCGGGCAGCAGCTCGCAGGCGTTCTCGGTGCCGACCCTGGCCGATGGCAAGGTCGAAGGCCTGGAAACCTACACCGTCAGCATTGGCAGCGTGACCGGCGGCAGCTTTGAAAAACTGGTGAACGGCGACGCCGACAGCGTCACGACCACCATTTACGACCGTGACCGCCCAGTCGCCGAAGGCGGCAGCGTGACCGGCAGCGAAGACCAGACCGTGACCCTCACCTGGGCTGACTTCCACGTTCAGGAGCCGGTCAACGACGTCGGCGATGAGCGCCTGGGCATCACCCTCACCCAACTGCCAACTGACGGCACCCTGTATCTGAACGGCAAGGCACTGACTGCGGCTGACCTGGGCACCGACGGTTACTTCGTCAGCCGCGCCGAGATCAAGGCCGGTGAGCTGACCTTCACCCCGGCCGCCGACGCTTCGGGCGACTCCAGCTATAGCAACCCGGGCACCGGCGACCAGCACGACGTTTACGCCCAGATCAGCTACAAGCCGACCCTCGACAGCCTGACCGGCGAGACGGTCAAGCTCGGCATCGACATCACCCCGGTTGCCGACCCCACCAGCATCAGCCTGGGCAGCACCCCCGCCACCTTGCTGGGGCAAACCTGGACCACCCTGGCGCTGGGCCACGATGGCGGCGGCATGCCGCCAGCTGACCTGAAGCACGCCATCGATACGGCGACCCAGCAGCCCAATGGCAGCGCCAACACCACGCAATTCAGCAACACCGATGTACCGGTGGACCAAGCCACCAAGCTGTCTGGCGTGATCTACCTCGAAGCCGGCCACACCTACACCTTCAGCGGCAGCGGTGACGACACCCTGCTGCTGCAAGTGGGCACCCAAGTGGTGGGCAGCACCCAGTGGAGTGTCAACCAAGGCTTCAGCGGCACCGTGACCCCGGCCGCCAGCGGCTTCTACACCATTGAGCTGTACCATTACAACGCCGATGGCCCGGGCGCCTACAACGTCAATGTGGCCGTCGATGGCCAGCCGGCGACCTCGCTCGGCGCCAGCGGCCTGCCGGTATACGCCAACATCGGCGCGGTCGAAAGCCTCGGCATTAACGTGGACGCGCACCTTGACAGCAATGGCGACGGCTACTACAGCGGCTACGCGTTGAACCACGGCGCCGAAGACAGCGCCATCAAGCTGGCGACCATCAGCGCCACCTTCGGTGACAGCGCCGACGGCTCCGAAACTCACCTGATCACCATCAGCAACATCCCGCTAGGCGGCACCCTGACCGATGGCACTAACAGCTACACCGCCATTGTTGGCGGCGACGGCAAAGTCGACGTCACCGGCTGGAACCTGGCCAACCTGAGCTTCACCCCGCCGCTGAACGCCAACGGCACCATCAATCTGGTTGCCACCGCCACCGCCCTGGAAACCGCCAACGGTGTGATCGTCGACACCTCCGAGTCCTCGGTGACCATCCCGGTCAGCGTGGTGCCGGTCAATGACGCCCCGGTAATCGGCGGCCTGCCAACCGGTACCGACCACTTCAGCAACAGCTTCACCGAAGGTGACAGCGGCGTGCCGGTGGCCAGCAGCGTGACCCTGAGCGACGTCGACAACACCACGCTGCAAAGCGCGACCATCACCCTGACCAACGCCAAGCCGGGCGACGCGCTGACCATCGGCGAAGTGTTCAGCGGCCTGACGGTGAACATCAGCGACGACAAGACCACCATCACCCTTACCGGCAGTGCCTCGCTCGAGGACTACCAGAACGCCCTGCGCGCGGTGATGTATGGCAACAGCAGCGACAACCCGAGCGCTGCCGACCGGACCATCTCGATCGTGGTCAACGACGGCGACAAAGACTCGCTGGTGGCCACTTCGGTCATCGACGTGACCCCGGTCAACGACGCACCGACCGTCAGCGCACCGGCCACCCTGAGTATCGCCGAAGACAGCTCGGTGACCTTCAGCGGCGACAACGCGATCAAAGTCGCCGACGTCGACGCCAACGGCAGCGCGATGAACTTCTACGTCAGCGTTTCCAACGGCAAGCTGGTGCTGGCCGACGGCACCTCTTCGGAGGCGGGCGGCAAGAACGCGATCTTCCTGTACGGCACCGTTGAGCAGATCAACGCCAAGCTCGAAGGCGCGACCTTTACCCCGAACGCCAACTTCTTCGGCGACGCTGGCATCAGCATCACCGTGAACGACAACGGCAACACCGGCATCGGCGGCGCGCTTAAAGGTACTCAGGAAATCGCCATCAGCGTGGCGCCGGTCAACGATGCGCCGGAAATCAGCTTCAACGGCGTGAAGTTCACCGAAGGCGACCAAGCCACGGCGATCATCAGCAACCTGAAGATCACCGACGTCGACGACAGCACCCTGAGCAAAGCGGTGGTGACCGTCAGCGGCCTGTCTTCGGCTGACCAGTTGGCGATCAACAACGCCCTGGCCGCCGAAAAAGGCATCCACATCGAGTACTCCGCTGGCACCAGCAGCGTGACCTACACCCTGACCAGCGACACCAACGCGCCGGTCAGCATCGAGGCGTACAAGGCGCTGATCGAAACGATCACCTTCGCCAACACCAGCGACAACCCGACCACCACCGACCGGACCGTGACCATCGCGGTCACCGACAACGGCGGCAGCACCACCACCTTGCTCGGCGCCTCCGACAGCAGCAGCCTGACCGTGATCGCGGTCAACGACGCACCGACCGTCAGCGCACCGGCTACCCTGACCATCGCTGAAGACCACTCGGTCACCTTCAGCGGCGACAACGCGATCAAAGTCGCCGACGTCGACGCCAACGGCAGCCCGATGAACTTCTTCGTCACGGTGAGCAACGGCAAGCTGGTATTGGCCGATGGCACCTCGTCCGAAACCGGTGGCAAGAACGCGATCTTCCTGTACGGCACCGTTGAGCAGATCAACGCCAAGCTCGAAGGCGCGACTTTTACCCCGAACCAGGACTTCAACGGCAACGCTGGCATCAGCATCACCGTTAACGACAACGGCAACACCGGCATCGGCGGCGCGCTCAAAGGTACTCAGAACATCGCCATCACCGTCACCCCGGTCAACGACCCGACGGTCATTGGCGGTGGTTCGGGCGATGCGGGCAACCACTTCGACGCCACCTTCACCGAGAAGGGCGCCGCGGTGCAGATCGCGCCGACCCTGACCCTGGCCGACGTGGACAACACCACGCTGAAAAGCGCCACCGTGACCCTGGTCGGCTTCCAGCCGAGCGACAAGCTGAACACCGCCGGCATGCCTGACGGCATCGTTCCGACCGTGACCCGCGACGGTAGCAACCTGGTCGTGACCCTGACCGGCACCGCCAGCGTTGAGGCCTACCAGCAAGCGCTGCAGGCGATCACCTTCTCCAACGGCAGCAGCAACCCGGCGATCGGCGACCGCACCATCACCATCACCGTGAACGATGGCACCGATGATTCGGAAGTCGCCACCACCACGCTGCACGTGACCCCGGTCAACGACGCACCGACCATCAGCTTCGGCGATGTGACCTTCACCGAAGGCGACAGCGCCAAAGCCATCGTCAGCAACCTGAAGATCAGCGACGTCGACGACAGCAAGATGAGCGCGGCCAGCGTGACCGTCAGCGGCCTGGGCAATGGCGACGTGATCGCCATCAACAGCGCCTATGCCACCGCCCATGGCCTGCAGGTCACCCGCACCGACGAAGGCGGCACCGTGGTGCTGCATATCGAAGGCGTGGCCAACACCGCGACCTACAAGCAGCTGATCGAATCGATCACCCTGGCCAACGGCAGCGACAACCCGACCGCTGGCGAGCGCACCGTGACCATCTCGGTGACCGACAACGGCAGCAACACCAGCACCGTTCTCAGCGGCACGGCCCAGAGTACCCTGACCGAAGTGGCGGTCAACGACGCGCCGGTCATCGGTCGCACCAACGGCTCGATCACCAGCTTCGGCAACGTGTTCATGGAAGCCCCGGACGTCGCCAATGGCGAAGTAGCGCGCCCTGGCCAAGGCTCGGCCCTGTTGCTCGCCGACCTGACCCTGACCGACGCAGACAGCAGCTCGCTGAAAAGCGCAACGGTGACCCTGCTGCACGTGCAGTCGGCTGACCAACTGACCGCCAGCACCGCCGGCACTAACCTCAGCGTCAACGTCGAGCAGGTGAAGGACGCCGACGGCAACGTCACCAGCCTGGTGCTGACCGTGACCGGCGTGGGCTCGGCCGCGGACTACGAGAAGGTGCTGAAAACCGTCACCTTCGACAACGAAACCCAAGACCTGCACGGCCCGGACCGTACCTTCACCCTGGTGGTGGACGACGGCAGCAGCGAGAACAACCTCGCCACGGCCAGCGGCACCCTGTACATCAAGCCAGACAACGACGCGCCGATCGTCGCGGTGAGCAGCGAGCCGGTGACCTTCACCGAGAACGGTGCGGCCATGTCGATCGTCAAGGGCCTGACCCTGACCGACGTCGACAACGCCAACCTGACCAAGGCGGTGGTGACCATCACCCACCTGAGCGGCGCTGACCAGATCGCCTTCACCGGCAGCACGCCAGCCGGCGTCACCGTCACCCCGGTGACCAACGCTGATGGCAGCGTGACGATCACCATCGAAGGCGTGGCCAGCAAAGCGCAATACGCCGAGATGATCTCGTCGATCCAGTACAGCAACAGCACCGACACGCCTACCGGTGGCGCGCGCGGCGTCAGCATTACCGTGACTGACGAAGGCGACAGCAGCACCAACTATGATGCCCGCACGCCGGTCAGCAGCGCTGCGTTCAACACCGAGTTCAACGTGGTGGCGGTCAACGACCTGCCAACCCTGGCCGTTGAAGCGGTGCCGGTGAGCGCGCACATTGCCCAGGCGGGCCAGGTCATCGGCGCGTTCAGCAACGTGGTCGACCTCGATGGCGACACCGTTACCGTGCACCTGGAGCAGTCGAGCGACCCGGCCAAGCAGTACTACGCCCTTGATGGCAACAACGTCGTGCTGACCGAGGCCGGTGCGGCCCTGGTCAACAGCCAAGGCGCCAGCGCCCTGCCGACCGTGGTGGTGGTGCCGAACGACGGCACCGCCGATGGCGCTCAGTACCTCATTACCCCGAACTACACCCTGACCAACGAGCCAGTGGTCGCGGCCAACGACACCCCGGCCAACACCAGCGATGCTGGCGGCCTGGTCGCCCACTACTATGGCGATGCCGCCCACGTCGGCTCGATCGCGCAGGCGCTGAACTACATCAACACCGCCGGCCGTACCCCTGATGCCAGCTTCACCGTCAACCAGGTGAATTTCGGCGGTGTGACCACCGATGGCATCGGCAAGGGCCAACTGGCGACCTTCCTGGGCAACAACGCCTCGGACGTGACCGGTACCCCAGCGTCGACCCAGTCGGCCATCATCGAAATGAGCGGCACCGTGAGCCTCGCCGCCGGCCACTACTCGTTGAAAGTCAGCGCCGATGACGGCTACCTGGTGCTGATCGACGGCAAGCCAGTGGCTTCGGTCGACACCAATGGCCAGACCCACGGCGTGACCGACTTCACCGTGACCGGTGATGCCAGCCACACCCTGCAGATCCTCTATTGGGACCAGGGCGGCGCCGCTTCGCTGAAAGTCGAGGTCAAGGACTACGACGCTCCGGATTCGGCCTACACCGTGCTCGGCGCCACCACCAGCGGCAACTTCGCCCTGGGCCATGACACCCTGACCACCACCGTTGGCGCACCGCTGGTGATCGACGCCGCGACGCTGCTGGCCAACGACACCGATGGCGATGGCGACAAACTGACCATCACCGCTGTGACCGCCAAGTCCGGCGGCTCGGTGAGCTTCGATGAAGCCACCGGCAAGGTCACCTTCACCCCGTCCCTGACCGGTAGCGGCCAGGCTGTGTTCACCTACACCGTGAGCGACGGCCATGGCAGCACCACCACGGCCGACGTAACGGTACAGGTCAACGCACTGAACCACGCGCCGACCTCGGACTGGACCAGCGCCAAAGTCGCCGAAGGCGGCACCGTCAGCGGTACCGTGGTCGGCAAAGACACCGACGTGGGCGATACCCTGCACTTCGAAGTGAAGGGCACCACCCCGGCTGGCTTCACCTGGGTCAACCAGGCCACCGGCGAGTGGACCTTCGACGCCAGCGCGGCGAAGTACGACTCGCTCAACGTCGGCCAATCGGCCAAGGAAATCATCGAGTACACCGTGACCGACAGCCAAGGCGCCAGCAGCACCGGCCGCCTGACCCTGACCGTCAACGGTGTGAACGATGCACCTGAAATCGACGTGGTCACCCAGCCGGTCAGCGTGCACGAAGCCGCTGAAGGCAACGTGGTGGGCACCTACACCGTCAAAGACGTCGACAACGCAGCCTCCAGCCTGACCGTGCGGGTATCTGACGCCGTGTTGGCCGATGGCAGCAAGGTCAGCCAGTACTACACCGTCGATAACGGCGAAGTGAAACTGACCCAGTTCGGCGCCGACTACGTCAACGCCGGCCACACCCTGCCAGCCATGCAGCTGGAGGTCAGCGATGGCCAGGCGACCACCCCGGGCTCGGCCCCGGCGTCGGTCGAACTGACCAACATCAACCCGGTAGCCGTGGCCGATGCCGCGAACACCGGCATCGAAGGCAGCGGCCTGCTGGTTCATTACTACGGTGATGCCAAAGGCCTGGGCAGCATCGCCGACGCCTTGAACTACATCAACGGCACCGGCACTGCCTCGGTGCAGGCACCAAACGTGACGCTCATTGCCGGCAAAGTCGATTTTGGCGGCGTGAGCAAGGATGGCCTGGGCAAAAACAGCCTGGACACCTTCCTCAAAGGCAACGCCACCGACGCCACCGGCAGCCAGCCGACCACCCAGTCCGCCATCCTCGAGATGACCGGCAAGGTCACCCTGGCCGCGGGCACCTACTCGATCAAGGTCACCGCCGATGATGGCTATGTAGTCCTGGTCGACGGCAAGCCAGTTACGCTGGTCAACCAGAACGGCCTCAGCACCCAGACTGCTTCGTTCACTGTGGCAGACACCTCTGCCGGTAACAGCGAGCACAGCATCCAGATCGTTTACTGGGACCAGGGCGGTGGCGCCCAGTTGAAAGTGGAGCTGGCCCCAGCGGGCAGCACCACCTACACCGTGCTCGGCGATGCCGCCGCCGGTAGCAACTTCGCGGTCGAGCACGACCTGCTGACCACCACCGCGCAAGCACCGCTGACCATCGATGCCGCGACCCTGCTCGGCAACGACACCGACGCCGATGGCGACCGCCTGAGCATCACCGGGATCACTGCCAGCACCCACGGCACCGCCACCTACGATGTAAACACCGGCAAGGTGGTCTTCACCCCGGCCGATGGCTTCGTGGGCACCGCGACCTTCACCTACGGCATCAGCGATGGCCATGGCGGCACCAGCTCGGCAACGGTCAGCGTGCAGGTCAACAGCCTCAACCACGCGCCATCCTCGGACTGGACTAGCGCCAAGGTCGCCGAAGGCGGCAGCGTCAGCGGCACCGTGGTCGGCAAAGACGCCGACCTGGGCGACACCCTGCACTTCGAAGTGAAGGGCACCACCCCCGCGGGCTTCACCTGGGTCAACCAGGCCACTGGCGAGTGGAAGTTCGATGCCACCGCGGCCAAGTACGACCCGCTCAACGTGGGCCAATCGGCCAAGGAAGTCATCGAATACACCGTGACCGACAGCCAGGGCGCCAGCAGCACCGGCCGCCTGACCCTGACCGTCAACGGCGTGAACGATGCGCCGGCTGTCAATGACACGCCGATCCACGCCGTCGAAGACGTTGCCAAGGAAGTGGTGCTCGCGGCCAGCGACGTTGATGGCACCATCAAGAGCTACACCATCACCGACGTGGCCCACGGCAGCTTCTACACCGACGCCAGCGCGACCACCAAGATCGAGCCAGGCACCGTGTTGGCGGCCCCGGCCGACGGCAGCGGCCTGAGCGTCTGGTTCAAGGCGGATACCAACTGGAGTGGCAACACCCAGTACAGCTTCCAAGCGACCGATAACTCCGGCGCCAGCACTTCGGTGACCAGCGCGATCGACGTCACCCCCGTCAGCGACGCGCCTTCGCTCACCCTTGGCAGCCGCGAGTGGGCCATCAGCTCGAACTTCGAAAACACCGCGCCTGGCATCGACGTGCCGGTTTCCAGCGTGGCCGGTGCTACCTGGCTCACCCATAACGGTAGCGGCCAGGTCGAAGTGCAGAGCGGCGACAAGTACGGCCTGCCGGCGACCAACCAGGTCATCGAGCTGGAGCGCAACAGTGGCGACGCCAGCGACCTGTACACCGTGGTACAGAACGCCAAGGCGGGCACTGTCTACACCCTCACCTTCGACTACTCGCCACGTGCCGGCTACACCGGTGCTGACTCCGAGATCCTGGTGAAGTGGGGCGATGCCGTGGTGGCCACGCTGAACAGCGCCACCGTCGGCCTGCAAACCTACACCCTGAACCTGCCGGTCACCGCCGACGGCAACCAGACGCTGACCTTCGTCGCGGCTTCGGACAGCGGCTACAACTCCGTAGGCGGTGTGCTGGACAACATCCAGCTGACCACCCACGACAACACCGGCCTGGCCGGTTCGCCGATCCTGCTGCAACCGATCACCGCCACCTTGAACGACACCGACGGCTCCGAGACCCTCAAGGTCGAGATTCGCCAGGTGCCTACCGGCGGCGTGATCAGCGACGGCACCCACACCGTTTACGTGGGCGTTACCGGCACCGACACCGACAGCGTCAAGTACCTCGCCGCGGGCAGCGCGGTGGATGTCACCGGCTGGAACCTGAGCGCGATCAGCTTCACCGCGCCTGCTGGCAGCAGCGGTGATGTTGCGCTGAAGGTCGTTGCCATCGCTACCGACCACTACGCTGGCGCTACCGCCGGTACCCTCGGCGCGGCCGTGACCTCGGCCGAAACGCCGGTGGATGTGACCGTGCATGTGCTGGCCGCCGATAACGCGCCGCACATTGCCCTGACCACCGTGGGCGTAACCGAAGACAGCCCGAACACCGTGGCGGGCCTGGTGGTGGGCAACTACAGCACCTGGGACCAGAACGGCCAGGCGGTGAGCGTTGCCCTCAAAGACGGCAGCAACCCGAACGGTTACTATCAGGTCGACGAAGCGACCCACAGCGTGAAACTCACCGACGCCGGTGCCGCGTATGTGAACAGCGGCCACGTGCTGCCGGAAATCCAGCTGGTCGCCAGCCTGGTGGGCGTTGCCAACAGCCCAACCGCCGAGGCGGATGCCACGCCGGCCGTGACCCTGGTCAACGACCCGGCCAAGCTGACCATCGCCGACAGCACCTTCCTGGAAGGTCACGATGCGGTATCGCTGGTCACCAGCGGCTTCACCATCGTTGACCAGGACAGCACCACCCTGAGCAAGGCGGTGATCGTCGTCTCCAACGCATCGGCCAACGATGTGCTGGATTCCTCGCACGCCACCAGCGCTACCCAGAATGGCGATGTCACCAGCGGTACCACCTCCGATGGCATCGACTTCACCCGGGTATACGACAGCGCCACCCAGACCTGGACCGTCACCCTCACCGGTGTGCAGTCGGTCGAGGCGTACCAGGCACTGATCCAGTCGATCACCTTCAGCAACAGCGACCACCCGGCAGTGGGCAGCCGTGGCGTCAGCGTCACGGTCACCGACAACGGTGGCGATGGCCAGCCGGCTGTGACGTCGCAGACCGCGACCTCCACCGTGACCTTGCAGAAGCAAGTGATCGTCAGCGTCAGCGCCGAGGCTTCGGTGACTGAAGGCGACACCATCCACTACGTCGCCACGCTGAAAGACACCGCGGGCAACCTGGTCACCGCCAACAGCGACATGACCATCAGCCTGGACAACGGCAAGCAACTGACCATCCAGAAAGGCCAGAGCACTTCCGAAACCGAAACGGTGACGGCGCCTGATGACTACTACATCAACACCCCGTCGCTCGCGGTAGACACGCACATCACCAGCGTAACGGGCGGCGATGTGCTGAACCTCTCGGTGAACAGCAGCAACGTGCACACCACCGTGCTGGACAACCAGAGTGAGACCGTCCTTCACCTGAGCGGCCCGGCGGCGCTTTACGAGAACGGTGCTAGCCAGCTGTTCAGCATGACGCTGGATCGCCCTGTCACGGAAAACACCACCGTCAAGCTGGGTTACACCCTGCAGAACGCGGATGGGACGACCTCGACCGGCAGCTTCGATGTGGTGATCCCGAAAAACGGCACCACCGGCTCTATCTCGCTGTTCCTCACCAACGATTCGGTGATCGAAGGCACCCGTGACCTGACCTTCCAAGTGCTGAGCGTCAGCGCTTCGGGCCTGGAAAAAGTCACCTTCGCCGACGCGAACATCAAGGTCATCGCCTACGACGACGACCTGCCAGGTGCCGCGGGCAATACCGTTCACACCGACGAAGCCACGACCAAGGTCTTCAGCTGGTCTGACTTCAACGTCACCGGTACCGCGCAAGACAACACCGACACCGCCTGGAGCCTGAAGATCACCAGCCTGCCAACCGATGGAGTGCTCTCCCTCAATGGCAAGCCGCTGACCTCGGCAGACCTGGCCAACGGCATCAGCGTGACCCAGCATGACATCAATGCTGGCGCACTGACCTTCACGCCAACTGCCCACCAGTCGGGCAACGACAGCTACACCGGCACCACCGGTACCGGTGACCAGAAGTCGGTCTACGCCTCGTTCACCTACGAGGCCGCCAACCACGGCCAGGTGAGCAGCAGCGCCACCCTGAAAGTAGACGTCGACCCGATCGCCAACGCACCGACCCTGACCGTCAGCGTGCCCGCCGCGGCCACTACGGGCTTCAACAAGGTCACCGTCGCCAGCGCTGGTTTGCTCAGCGCCCTGGGCAACGGCGGTGGCGGCGCGGCCACCGCCGACCTGATCACCCAGGTCGGCAAGGCGACCGCGGGCCTGACCCCGGACAACACCGCTTCGGTGCACAGCACCAGCAACGTTGCCGTGGATACCGCGACCAAGTTCTTCGGCCTGGTTTACCTGGAAGCAGGCAAAACCTACACCTTCGGCGGCCAGGCCGATGACAGCTTCGCTGTCGTCGTCGGTGGCACCACGGTGGCCACTGCCAGCTGGAGCACCGTCACCAATGGCGTGCACGGCGTGATCAGCGGCAGCTACACCCCGCAGAACAGCGGCTACTACCAGGTAGACATCTACCACTACAACCAGAACGGCGCCGGTAACTACAACCTCACCGTTGCGGTCAATGGCGGCACGGCGAGCGGCCTGGACAGCGGCGCGCTGCTGACCTACACCAGTGCCGATGCACTGGGCAGCTCGGCTACCCAGCACGTACTGGCCAATGGCGAGGGCTACTACACCGTCAACACCGTGAACCACGGCGTTGAAGACGCCTTCATCAAGCTGAGCACCATCACCGCGACCTTCCCGGACACCGACGGGTCGGAAACCCACGTGGTCACCCTGAGCGGGCTGGGCAACGTGCAGCAACTGCAAGGGGCGCTGGCGGGTACCACCACGCTGGTGAACATCACCATCACCAACGGCAAGGCCGACATCTCTGGGTACGACCTGTCGACCCTGCAGATCAAGCCAAACACCGACTGGAACGGCACCATGACGCTGACGGTGGACGCTTACGCCGCCGAAAAAGTCGCGCCAACCGTTCACGCCGATGCTCCGTCGGTGTCGTTCAACGTGATCGTCGATGCGGTGAACGATGCCCCGACCCTGAGCGTCACCCCGTTGACCCTGGTCGAGCACGCTGTACACGCTGGAGAGGTGGTTGCTACCTACGTCGCCGGTGATGTCGACCACGATGCGCTGACGGTGAGCTTCACCGGCACCAGCAACTCGCAGGGCTACTACGCAGTCGACCAGGCTGGCAACGTGACCTTGACCACCACCGGCGCTGCCTGGGTGAACGCGGGCAATACGCTGCCGCAAGTTCAGCTGACCGTCAGCGACGGCAGCCTGACCGCTTCGGCAACCGGCACGCCGGTCGTGACCCTGACCAACGCCGCGCCGACCATCAGCGTAACCGCTGACCATGGCACGGCCCATGCCCCTGCCTCGGGCGCGGTGGTGGCGCATTACACCACCAGCGATGCCGACGGTGATGCCCTGACCGTGACCTTCAAGGCTGGCAGCAACCTGGCGACCTATTACACCCTCGACACGGTCAACAAGACGGTCGCGCTGACCGATGCCGGTGTGCAGTACTACACCACGCACCAAGGGCAGTTGCCGACCATCGAGTTGGCAGTGACCGATGGCCGTGTGTCGGTGGCTGGCAGCGACACCCCAACGCTGAGCAACCTGGCGCCGACCGTGAGCGTCACCGCGACCGACTCCAAGCCGCACGTCGCGGCGGTCGGCAGCGTTGTCGGTACTTATAGCACCGCCGACGGTGACGACGCGCAGAGCAAGCTCACTGTGACCGTCAAGGCCAATGCCGACGGCTCGGCGGCGTACTACAGCCTGAACACCACCACCCACCAGGTGGTGCTGACCGAGGCTGGCGTGAACTACTACAACAGCCACAACAACACGCTGCCTGCCGTCACGCTGGTCGTGACCGATGGCCGCGCCAGCAGCGAAGGCAGTTCGCCGCTGGCACTCAGCCTGAGCAACAGCGCGCCAGTGGCCAACGATGACATCTCCATCGTCGGCGGCCTCAAGGGCGAGTACTACGGCTACGCAGAGGGCGTGAACTCGGCAGGCGTCAACCAGCCGAACCTGACCAGCGTCGCGCAGGTACTGGCCTGGATCGCCAGCCACCAGGCTGATGCCACGTTCAATGCCACCAAGATCGACTACGGCAATGGCGTGACCAACAACCTGGGTGCCTACAACGCCAGCTCGGGCACCTCCAGCCTGGTCAAGTTCCTGGGCAGCAATGCCAACAGCCTGGACAACCACGAAAGCAACACCTCGGACGCGATCGTCAACCTGACCGGCCAGGTGAGCCTGGCTGCCGGCACCTACACCCTGCGTATCACCGCCGACGACGGTTACATGGTGTTGATCGATGGCAAGCAGGTCGCGGTTTACGACGGCAACACGCCAGCGCAAACCAACGACTTCAAGTTCACCGTCAGCGGCACCGCTGTGCATGACATCCAGATCGTGTACTGGGATCAGGGCGCCAATGCCGTGCTCAAGGTACAAGTGGGTGATGCCAACGCCACCAGCAGCAGCTTCAAGGTGCTGGGTGACACCGGCTCGGCGCTCGAACACAACCTGTTCGTGACCACCGAGAACCTGCACACCAACGACCACAGCCTGATCATCAGCGGCGCGACCCTGAAGGCGAACGACACCGATGCCGATGGCGATACCCTGACCATCGTCAACGTGAAGGCCGTCAATGCCGGCGATACCGCGGTGCTCAACGCCGACGGCAACGTGGTGTTCACGCCGAAGGCCGGCTTCTCGGGCCTGACGTACTTCACCTACGACGTGTATGACGGCCGCACCAACAGCGTGAAGAGCGCAACCGTGACCGTGCGGGTGACCCCGGTGGCACCGGTGCTCGACCTCGACACCAGTGTGGTGGGCGCGGACCACTCGGTCAGCTACATCGCTAACCACGACGGTGTCTCGGTCAGCGACAAGGCAGCCATCACCCTGGACGATGCTGGCATCAAGACCGCGACCATCGCGATCAGCAATGCCATCAGCGGCGACCACCTGAACATCGGTACGCTGCCGACCGGCATCGCGGCGGTGCTGTCGAGCGACGGTACCTCGGTGACCCTGACCGCGGCCGCCAACAGCGGCGCCACCAACGCGAGCTTCCAGGACGCGATCAAGGCGATCACCTTCAGCAGCAGCGCGCACTACGCCGCCGACACTACCCGTGCCGTCACCGTTACCGTGCAAGACATCTACGGTACGTCGTCGAACACGGCGACCACGACCGTGGCGATTGCCAAGTCGGTGTACAACCTGATCGATGGCACTACCACCGGTAGCACCATCAACGGCACTGCCGCCAACGACATCATCGTTGGCGACAAGGCCAACAGCACGGTGGTTATCGGCAAGAACGCCAACGTTGCGTTCATCGTCGATGTGTCGGGCAGCATGGCGAACAACCTGACCGCCGAGAAAAACGCGCTGATCGCGGCGATCAAGGCGGTCCAGAGCGACATGAGCAGCTCGCAGACCATCAACGTGGGCGTCGTCGCGTTCAGCGACCACGCCACGGCGTATACGCTGTCGCTGACCAAAACCGTCGACGTGACTGCCTGGGTGAACTCGCTCTCGGTCAGCACCGGTGGCCGTACCAACTACGAAGAAGCGTTCAAAACGGCGGCGAACTGGTTCATCACCCACCCGAACACCGGCGCGGTGAACGAAACCTTCTTCATTACCGACGGGCAGCCTAACCGCTACCTGACCGGCGAAGGCTACACCGGGACGTCGAAGAGCTACACCACGGTTGCCGATGGCCACGGTGGCACCGAGAAAGCGCTGGAAACCAGCGGTAGCGCCAGCGACTTGGCGACCAACTCGATGGAAGGCTGGAACCTGCTGCACGCGGTGTCGCCAACGATCAACGCGGTAGGCCTGGGTACGTCCGACCTGTCGTCGCTCAACGCCTACGACACCAGCGGCCATGCGGCACAGAACGTGTCTCTGGACAACCTGGCCGGGGTGATCTCCGCCAAGACCGTGACCGCGGTCCCGGCCGCTGACACCGTCAACGGTGGCGAAGGCAACGACATCCTCTTCGGCGATACCGTGTTCTTCAACGGCATCGCGGGCGACGGCACCGCGGCGATCACCGCGTACGTGACCGAGAAGCAGGGCAGCGCCGCCAGCGCCGCTGACGTTTACACCTACATCAAGGGCCACCTGGGTGAGTTCAACGTTGGCGTGGCCGGTGGCGATGACACGATCAACGGCGGCAACGGTGATGACATTCTCTTTGGCCAGGCAGGTGATGACACCCTGATCGGCGGTGCCGGCAACGACATCCTGATCGGCGGCAAAGGCAACGACACGCTGTACGGCGGCACCGGTGCCGACACCTTCATGTGGCTCAAGGGTGACCTCAACACCAGCGGTGGCACCAACGGTGGCGCGGACCTGATCAAAGACTTCAGCAAGGCTGAAGGCGACAAGATCGACATCAGCGACCTGCTGGGTAACCCAACGGACGCGAACATCGACAGCTACCTGAAGATCACCACCAGCACCGACGCCAACCACGTGACCACGTCGACGCTGTCGATCAGCAGCACCGGCGCCCTGAACGCCAGTGCCAGCAACGCTGACGTGACGATCAAGGTGTCTGGTACCGACCTGCTGAGTGGCTATGCCTCTTCGCACGATGCCGTGAAGGCGTTGATCGATGATCACACCCTGAAAGTGAACCAGAGCCACTGATAACCCCCGGCCCCGCCCTGCACCCGCAGGCCGGGGCCGAAGGTATCAACCGCTACGTTCCTGTAACCCCGCTAGCAGTATCAACCGGCCGGCGGCTGCCCTATGCTTAACCGCGTAGGCAGCCGCCGGTCGTTTTTCGAGGGTTTTGACATGTTTTACGTACAGCGCGATGAACAAGGCCAATTGATCCGCGTAGAAGCCGCGGCCTTCGCCGAAGCCACCGAAACGCTCAACGCCGACGACGTGACCATCCTGGAGTGGTTCTCCAACCAGACCGCCTTGCGCAGCCTGGAGCAGTTACGCGAATCCGACCTGAACATGATTCGCGTACTGGACGACTTGATCCAGTTGCTGGTCAGTAACGGGGTGATCCGCGTGACCGACCTGCCCGACGCCGCCCAGGCCAAACTGGCCGACCGTAGCGTGGCGCGGGAAAACCTCGGTGGCCTGAGCCGGTTGATCAACGACGATGAAACGCCGTTGATCTGAGTTGGGGTTGCGGGGCCTTCGCCCGGCACAGCCGGCCTCCCACCAGATTTGTGTAAGCCATTGATTTACGAGGCAACATAGAACCCGTGGGAGGCCGGCTGTGCCGGGCGATGGGCCAGTCAGGCCATGCGCTCAGTAAAACCATTTGAAGAAAATCAGGCCTTTTTATCCTCAATTGAGCGCTCTGATTGCTTAAGTGAACGGCACTCCGGCTGTGCCGGGCGATGGGCCCTCCAATCATTTCAACAACTCAAACACCCCCACCGCCGCCTTGCGCACGCGGTCCATCTCCTTGCTGATCGAAAAGTCACCGGCCTCGCGCCGGCGGCGGTTCAATTGCACGTTCACCGCCTGGGCATAGCGCTCCTGCAATTCGCCGCGCAAGCCGTCGAGGTTGAACGGCGGCCGCCCCGGCGGCAGGGCCAGTGGCACCAGTTCCGGCAGGCCCATGACCTCGCGGTTGTAGGCCAGCGCTTGCTCCACCACCTGTGACGCCTGGCTGCCGTCGCCCGGCGCCCAGTGCTCGGGCCAGCTCCCGGCAGGCAGCAAGCGGTCGACCTGGTTGAGCACGCCGATGATGATCGGCGGCTGGTGGTCGAGGTTTTTCGCCTGTTCGAACCAGCCCAGCAGGTGTTTGCGAAAGGCGCTGTCCAGCGCCCGCGCCGGTTGGTTGGCCTTGAGCACCCAGAGCACCAGGTCGCAATCGCGCACCTGCTCGAACAGCAGCTTTTGCACGGCTTCGCTGCCGTCCAGGCCGGGCAGGTCGACCAGCCGGAGGTCTGGCGCGCCGTCGACGCTGCAGGCATACACCGTGACCCCTTCGGTCGCCGGCAAGGCGCTGACCTCCGCGCCCAGGCTGGCGGTCAGCGCGTTGACCAGCGACGACTTGCCCGCGCCCACCTGGCCGACCAAGCCGATGCGCACAGGGTCCAGCGGCGGCGCCTGGCGCTTATCGTCGGCCAGCGCCACCTTGCCGCGGGCGAGGTCGGCGTCTTCGCTGCGCGAATGGCCGCCGTACAGGTCGATCGCCGCGCGCAGCACCTCCAGCAGCAGTAACATCTTCAAGCGGTTTTGCAGCTCATCGCTGAGGCCGCTGAACACTTCGCCACGCAGTTGGGTGAGCACTTCGGCGAGCAGGCCCTGGGGCGAAAACAGCCGCACCGCGCGGTAGCCGTTGAACAGCTTCATCGCCAGCGGGCCGTAACGTTCCACCTGTTCGTTCAACGCCACCAAGGTCGACAGGCGAATGTGGTCGACCCCTGGCACGTGGGCGCGCAGCACCTTGCGGTAGCGCCGGCTGACCTGCTCGGTAATGGCCAGCAGCTCGGGCGCGGTAAAGGCCAGTTGGGCGTGGCGGCTGTTGTCGTGGTAGCGGTTGGCGACGCTGCGCACCACCGCCAGGGCATGCCCGGGCAGGGCTTGCCAGGCCGGTTGCTGCTTGAGCAGCTCGGCCAGCTCCGGCAGGGTGTCGCGCTGGATCGCGCGGTCACGCTCGCGCCAGTAGTCGGGCACCTTGGGCGTGGCCTCCAGCGCATGCTCCACCGCCGGCGCCACGGTTTGCGCCAGCTTGCGCCGGGCCAGCAGCAGCCCGGCGCTGGCCAGTACCGTGCAGCCCAGCAAGATGCCGATGAACAACAGCAGGTGGCCGTTGGCGAACACGCTGTACAGGCCAAACCCGGCCAGCACCAGCAGCGGGATCACCGCCGTCAGCAGGGCGTAGGGGATGGCCCGTTCAGAGAGGCGGGCGATCACGCCCAGCGCACTAATGGCTCTTTTCATCGCGGGCAACGGGCAGAATGTGTTCGAAGGCCTGCTTGAAGTGCTCGCGCAGTTCCTGGTGGGTGATCGGCTCGCCGCGCTTGAGGCGGTAGAAGTACATGCACGCCGCCCGCCCCAGGGCATAGGTGTAGCCATAGCTGGCCACCGCCGCCGAGGCGCCGCCAATCGTTTGGCCCCACACCGGGATGAACTTGGCCAGCTGGCGCAGGCCCAGCCGCGAGGCGTACTGCACGCCAAAGCCGGTGCCCATGGCCGCGGCGAACTCACCCAGCAGGCGGCGGGTGTACTCCAGCCCGTACTGGTTGGCCAGGCTGTGGAGCATCTTCAATTGCACCGTGGGCACGGCGATCAACCCCACCCCGGGCAGCGCGTCGCAGGCCCCGGCGGCGCCGGCGTACCACATCACCTCGCTCTTGAGCTGCTGGAAGTTATGCTCCTCGGCGTCGTTATGGCCTTGGTCCTGAAACAGCTCGCGAATGATCGGCAAGCGCTGGCCGAGTTTGTCTTTCAGGCCCTGCAGGTTGGATTCGAGGCCTTCGGGGGCGTTGAAGTCAACGCTCAGCGCATCCACCCGGCCGCCCCACACCTCTTCGACCTGCTGCTGGTTATGGCGGATGCAGCGCTGGCGCTCGAGCTCATCGTGCACCTGGTAGATGCCCGAGTGCACCAGCAGCAGCTCGCGAATGCGCCCGGAGCGTTTGATCTGCTTGAGGGCCTTGAGCACCTGGGATTGTTCTGGGTCTTCGGCTTTCATCACCACCAGCAGGGCGTGGCTGGCGCTTTCGCAGTTGGCGATGTCGGCGCTGGCGTCGTAGTCGGCTTCTGCCAGCCCACGGGTGTCCATGAACGCCAGCACTGGGGTGTCTGTGGGGTAGGCGTATTGCTGCGAGGTCATGGTGCAGGGCTTGAAACCCGAGCCCACCTCGACCCGGTCCAGGCCAGTGAGGGCGCGGATCATCGAGCTTTTGCCCGCGCCGGTCTTGCCCAGCAGCCACACCGTGGGCAGTTGCTGAGCGCTGCGCTCGAAGGCGGTCTGCAGGGCCGGGTTGGTTTCCGGGTTTAGCGTTCGGTACACCTGATCGATGATTTTCATACGTGCGCCTGGGCTCTGGGCTATCCACTTTAGTCAGGTACTGGCGGTAAAAAATCCCCTGGGGTGCCCCTGCGACAACCTGCCGCGGCACGTTGTCGGAACGCATTGATGCCGGTCAAGGTCCGGCGCGCCGGGCTTGGGAAAATCCCTGCAAAACCTGAGTGACTGACAATGGCCGCGCACTTCGCATTTCTCAAGTCCCCCCTGGCGAAGGAAATCGCTGTGATCCTGCTGCTCAAGCTGGTGTTGATCATGGGCATCAAAAGCCTGTGGTTCAGCACTCCGCCGCAGGTTCAGAGCAGCACGGCGGTTGGCCAGCACCTGCTCGCACCCCCCTCCGTAACGCCTGAGAACCTCCCAAAATGATCTCCGAATCGGTCGTCGATCTCTCACGGCTACAGTTCGCCATGACGGCGCTGTACCACTTTCTGTTCGTGCCGCTGACGCTGGGCATGGCCTTCCTGCTTGCGATCATGGAGTCGGTCTACGTGATGACCGGCAAGCAGGTGTACAAGGACATGACCCAGTTCTGGGGCAAGCTGTTCGGCATCAACTTCGCCCTGGGTGTCACCACCGGGTTGACCATGGAGTTCCAGTTCGGCACCAACTGGGCCTACTACAGCCACTACGTGGGCGACATCTTCGGCGCGCCGCTGGCGATCGAAGGCCTGATGGCGTTCTTCCTCGAGTCGACCTTCATCGGCTTGTTCTTCTTCGGCTGGGACCGCCTCAGCCGGGTGCAGCACTTGGCCGTGACCTGGCTGGTGGCGCTGGGCTCGAACCTCTCGGCGCTGTGGATTCTGATCGCCAACGGCTGGATGCAGAACCCCGTGGGTGCCGAGTTCAACTTCACCACCATGCGCATGGAGCTCGAAAGCTTCAGCGCGTTGATCTTCAACCCGGTGGCGCAGGTGAAGTTCGTCCACACTGTGGCTTCCGGGTACGTGACCGGGGCGATCTTCGTGCTGGCCATCTCCAGCTGGTACCTGCTCAAGGGCCGCGACATCGGCTTCGCCCGGCGCTCGTTCGCCATCGCCTCGGCGTTCGGCATGGCCTCGATCCTCTCGGTGATCGTGCTGGGGGATGAGTCCGGCTATGAGATTGGCGACGTACAGAAAACCAAGCTCGCCGCCATCGAAGCCGAGTGGGAAACCGAGCCGGCCCCGGCCGCCTTCACCCTGTTCGGCCTGCCCAACCAGGAAACCCAGCGCACCGACTACGCGGTGAAAATCCCCTACGTGATGGGCATCATCGCTACCCGTTCAGTGGATAAACAGGTCACCGGCATCAAAGACCTGGTCACCGAGCACGAGGGGCGCATCCGCAATGGCATGGTCGCCTACGGGCTGCTGAGCAAGCTGCGCAGCGGCGACAAGGGTGCTGAAACCGTGGCGGCCTTCAACGAGGTGAAAAAAGACCTCGGCTACGGCTTGTTGCTGAAGAAGTACACCAGCAACGTGGTCGACGCCAACGACCAGCAGGTCAAGCAGGCCGCGCTGGACTCCATCCCCCACGTGGCGTCGATCTTCTGGACCTTCCGCCTGATGGTGCTCAGCGGCGTGCTGATGCTGTTGTTGTTCGCCTGCGCCTTCTACGCCTCGGCGCGCAAGAACGAGTTCAAGAAGCGCTGGTTGCTCAAATGGGCGCTGTTCAGCCTGCCGCTGCCCTGGGTGGCCACGCAAACCGGCTGGTGGGTGGCCGAGCACGGCCGCCAGCCGTGGTCGATCGGTGAAGTGCTGCCCACCCACCTCTCGGCCTCGACCCTGGCCAGCAGCGATGTGATCGGCTCGATCCTGGCGTTGGTGGGCTTCTACACCGTGCTGTTGATCATCGAGATGTACCTGATGATCAAGTTCGCCCGCCTGGGCCCGAGCAGCCTGCACACCGGCCGCTACCACTTCGAGCAAGCCCAGCCGGCCGCCCCTGCTGCCCCGGCCCTGGCCTGAGGAACTGACGATGTTCGATTACGAAACACTCAAACTGATTTGGTGGGTACTGGTCGGCGTGTTGCTGATCGGTTTCGCCCTGACGGACGGCTTCGACCTGGGCGCGGCGCTGCTGATGCCCGTGGTGGGCCGCACTGACACCGAGCGGCGGGTGGTGATCAACACCATCGCGCCGCACTGGGACGGCAACCAGGTGTGGTTGATCACCGCCGGCGGCGCGTTGTTCGCCGCCTGGCCACTGGTGTACTCGGCGGCGTTCTCGGGCTTTTACTGGGCCTTGCTGCTGGTGCTGTTCGCGCTGTTCGTGCGCCCGGTGGGCTTCGACTACCGCAGCAAGCTGGAGAACACCCGCTGGCGGCAAAGCTGGGACTGGGCGCTGTGCATCGGCGCGGTGGTGCCGTCGCTGGTGTTCGGCGTGGCCTTTGGCAACCTGCTGCAAGGGGTGCCGTTCCAGTTCGATGAAACCCTGCGCGCCAGCTACCACGGCAACTTCTGGGGCCTGCTCAACCCGTTCGGCCTGCTTGCTGGGGTGGTCAGCCTGAGCATGCTGGCGCTGCACGGCGGCACCTGGCTGATGATGCGCACCGAAGGCGCGCTGGCCCAACGCGCGCGGCGCTCGGCGCAACTGCTGGCGCTGGTGCTGCTGCTGGCGTTTGCTGGCTGTGGCGTGTGGCTGGAACTGGGCAACATCCAGGGCATGGTGATCACCTCTACCTTCGAGGCCGGCGCCGCGCTCAACCCACTGGATAAAACCGTGGCGCTGACCAACCCGGGCTGGATGGCCAACTACCAGGCCTACCCGCTCACCGCGCTGGCGCCCGTGCTGGGCATCGTCGGCGGCCTGCTGGCGCTGCTGGGGGCTTCGATGAGCAAGGCGCGCACGGCGTTCTTGGGCAGCAGCCTGGCGATCACCGGGGTGATCCTCACCGCGGGCTTTGCGCTGTTCCCCTTCGTGATGCCGTCCAGCCTCGACCCGGCCTCCAGCCTGACCGTCTGGGACGCTGTCTCAAGCCGTACCACGCTGGTGATCATGACCTGCGCGGCGGCGATCTTCGTGCCGTTGATCCTGGCCTACACCTCGTGGTGCTACTTCAAGATGTGGGGCAAGGTCACCCCGGCGCACATCGATAACAACCCGCACGGCCTCTACTGAGCCCAGGAGTTTCGAACATGTGGTATTTCGCTTGGATTCTCGGCGTGTTGCTGGCCTGCAGCTTCGGCATCATCAACGCCCTGTGGCTCGAAAGCTCGGGCAGCCTCGATGAGTGCGGCCATGAGCGCGGTTGACCTGCCGCGCCCCGGCCGCTGGCAGGCGGCCGGGCGCGTGGGCTCGCTGTTGCTGGCGGCGCCCATGGCGTTAGTGCTGTTGATTACCCCCGCGGCCATGCTCGACGAGCAGGGCCAGTACAGCCACAACCTGCTCATGCTGGTGATGTGGGGCGTGGCGGGTGGGTTCATTCATGGCGTGGGCTTCGTGCCCCGCGCCCTGGCCTGGCGGGTGATGTTCCACCCGCTGCTGGCCTGGGCCTTGATGGCGCTGGGCTACGCGCTGTTGCTGCGTTGATCAGCCGAACTGGTGGGCCAGTTCGCGTAGCAGTTTTTCGGCTTCGAGCACCTTGGCCACCACTTCTTCGGCCTTCTCGCGGGTGATGCCCACCCGCTCGAAGAACGCCGGCGTCAGCTCTGCCGCCGGCTCCGAGCCAATGCCACGGGCGTGCAGCAGGTTGACCGCCAGGCACACCAGGTTGGCGTACATCGCGTGTTCGCCCTCGTAGTCCGGGTCGTTCTGGAAGCGCAGCGCGGTGGCCAACTCGTCGGGCATGTCCCAGTAGCTCATCAACCAGGCGCCGATCTGCTCGCGGCTCAGGCCCAGCAGGTGCTGCTCGACCAAGCTGTGGTTCAGGTGCGGGTTCACCTCGAGGTGGCGGCACACCAGCGAGAAGTGCGGCGGGAACACGTGCGCCAGCAGCAGGTAGCCGAAGTTGTGCAGCAGGCCGCCGAGGTAGGTCAGGCCGGCTTCCGGGCGCTTGTCTCGGGGGATGGCGCGGGTCAGGCCTTCGATCACCGCGGCGGTGTAGATCGACTGCTGCCAGTACGGCGTGGCGTGCTGGGGGTTGTCTTTGGGCAGGCTCAGGGTTTTGCCCAGGGCCAAGCCGAGTGCCAGGTTGATCACCAGGTCAAAGCCCAGCACCCGCACGATGGCGTCTTCGACCGAGCGCACCTTGCCGGGCGAAGCGTAGTAGGGCGAGGCTGCCCAACTGACGACTTGCGCGGCCAGCGCCGGGTCGGTTTCGACCACGCCGGCGATGTCGTCGACCGAGGCGTTCGGGTCAACCCGCAGCTTGATGATTTTTTGCGCGGTCTTGGCCAGCGGCGGGATCTCGATGGTCGACTCGAGGCGCTGCTGGATGCGCCGGGCGGTGAAGGCCTGCACCTGCTTGCTGACTTCCGCCGTGGAAGCGGGCAGGGCGGCGTGGCTCAGGCGGGCCATTTTCATCGACTCGCCAAAGCGCGCGGCACTGCCGTTGGCCAGGGTTTTGCGCAGTTGCTCGCTGGCGATTTCCAGCAGCACGCCGGGCGTGCCGGAGGCGATCAGCAGGGTGGGCTGGTCAAGCAACCGTTCGTCGTACAGGTACGGCGCGGCGATCAGCGACGGCAACGCCGGCAGGCTGGCCAATTGGTGAGGGTCGAGCATGCGCCGCAGGCGTTCGGTCGGCACCGCGGTGAGCGTGCGCCCGGTGAGCTCGGCGATTCGGTTGAGGTCGAGCAGTTGGTCCTGGGTCATCAGCACCATCAGGGTGCCCACGGCGTCGCCCAGCAGCACTGCCTGCGCCTTGCGCCCAGCCTCGATGGCGGGCGAATCGATGACTTCACTCCATGTGACCCCCAACTTGTCGAGGTGCTGCTGCACCACCAATGGGGCGTGCGGTACCGCGGTTTCCAGGGCTACTTCAGTCATTTGCTGTATCCGAACCTATACAAGGACGCCAGTATACCCATCCCTTGTACAGGGGCTGGAATGCTTTGCAGTTGTGTTTGCGTCAAACCTGGCCGTATTGCTGCCCATGGCGCAGCCAACGATGCATCAAAGGGCTGATGTGATCGGGCCAGCGTGCGATGAGCGCCTGCGCGGCGTCGCGCACTGATGGTAGCAGATCGGCGTCGCGCATCAGGTCTGCCACCTTGAACTGTAGCAGGCCCGTCTGTCGGGTTCCGAGCATTTCGCCGGGGCCGCGCAGCTCGAGGTCTTTTTCGGCGATCACGAAGCCGTCGTTGGTTTCACGCATGATACCCAGCCGCTCGCGGCCAATCTGCGACAGCGGCGGGTGGTACATCAGCACGCAGTGGCTGGCGGCGCTGCCCCGGCCCACCCGGCCGCGCAGCTGGTGCAACTGGGCCAGGCCCAGGCGCTCGGGGTTTTCGATGATCATCAGGCTGGAGTTGGGTACGTCTACCCCCACTTCGATCACCGTGGTGGCCACCAGCAGCTGCAGCTCGCCGGCCTTGAACTGGCCCATCACCTCGGCTTTTTCCGCGGGCTTCATGCGCCCGTGGATCAACCCCACGCGCAGTTCGCCGAGGGCCAGGCTGAGGTCTTCGAACGTGCCTTGGGCGGCCTGGCAGGTGAGCTCTTCGGACTCTTCGATCAGCGTGCACACCCAATACGCTTGGCGCCCTTCGGCGCAGGCCGCGCGCACCCGCTCGACCACTTCGGCGCGGCGGCTGTCGGCGACCAGAACGGTGTTCACCGGGGTGCGCCCGGGGGGGAGTTCGTCGAGAATCGAGGTGTCGAGGTCTGCATAGGCACTCATCGCCAGAGTGCGCGGGATCGGCGTGGCGGTCATGATCAACTGGTGCGGGCTGAGGCGGCCGTCTACGCCCTTTTGGCGCAGGGCCAGGCGCTGCTGCACGCCGAAGCGGTGTTGTTCGTCGATGATCGCCAGCGCCAGCCGGCTGAAGCGCACTTCATCCTGGAACAGCGCATGGGTGCCCACCACCATCGGCGCGCCGCCGGCAATCCGCTCCAGCGCCGAGGCGCGGGCCTTGCCCTTGAGCTTGCCCGCCAGCCAGGCGACTTCGATGCCGAGCGGCTCGAGCCAGCGCTGGAAGGTCATGTAGTGCTGCTCGGCGAGGATTTCGGTGGGCGCCATCAGCGCCACCTGGTAGCCGGCCTCCAGCGCCTGCAATGCCGCCAGCGCCGCCACCACGGTTTTGCCCGCGCCGACGTCGCCCTGCACCAGGCGCATCATCGGCGTGGGCTGGGCCAGGTCGTAGGCGATCTCGGCGGCGACCCGCTGCTGCGCGCCGGTTGGCTGGAAGCCCAGCCCGGCCAGGTAGCGCTGCGGCAACGCGCGCGGCTTGGGCAATGCCGGGGCGCGGCGCGCGCGCAGGCTTTCGCGCAGCTTTTGCTGCGACAACTGGTGGGTGAGCAGTTCTTCGAAGGCCAGCCGGTGTTGCGCCCAGTGGTGCCCCAGGGCCAGCTCTTCTACATCCGCGTCGGCCGGCGGGTTGTGCAGGTAGCGGATGGCATCTGCCAGGGGCGCCAACTGGTAATCGCGGGCCAGTTCCTCCGGCAGCCAGTCGGGCAGGCTACTCGGGCCGAGCAGTGCCAGGCTTTGCTGGCACAGCTGGCGCAGGCGCTGTTGGGTCAGCCCTTCGGTCAGCGGGTAGATCGGCGTAAGGGTTTGCTCGACCGGTGGCGGTTCGTCGCCGGTCAGCGCGCGGTACTCCGGGTGGTAGATTTCCAGCCCTGAAGCACCGGGGCGCACCTCACCGTAGCAGCGCACCGCGGTGCCACGCTTGAGGCCGTCTTTTTGCGCGTTGCTGAAGTGGTAAAAGCGCAGGCTCAGCGCGCCGCTGCCATCGTTGAGCCGCACCACCAGGCTGCGGCGCCGGCCCATCACCACGTCGGCGCCGGTGACGGTGCCTTCTACCACCGCGTCCTGCCCCGGGCGTAGCTGGCCAATCGGCACCACGCGGGTGCGGTCCTGGTAGCGCAGGGGCAGGTGGAACAGTACGTCTTGCAGGGTGTCGAGCCCTACCCGGGCCAGCTTTTCGGCCATCGCCTCGCCCACGCCCTTGAGTACCGTGACCGGTACGCTGGCGAGTTCGGTCATACCGCGACTTTTTCCTGGGCCGGGGCCTTGGCCACCGAGCACAGGCGGATGGAGTCCGCGAGAATTTCAATCGCCTTCGGCCGCGGGAAGCTGGCGCGCCAGGCGATGGCCACGGTGCGGTACGGAGCCGGGGAGGTCATCGGGCGCACTTCGATCACGCCGGGGGCGTAATGGTGGCTGTGCACGGCGGAGAGCGGCAGCACCGACACCCCCAGGCCCGAGGCGACCATGTGGCGGATGGTTTCGAGCGAGCTGGATTCGACCGTGGTGTGGCGCGAGGCCTCCGAACCCTTGTTCAGGGTGGGGCAGGCTTCGAGCACCTGGTCGCGGAAGCAGTGGCCCTCGCCAAGCAGCAGCAGGCTCTTGTCGTTGAGCAGGGCCGGGTCGATGGTTTCCTTGCGGGTCCAGGGGTGGTCGCTGGGCATCAGCACCTGGAAGGGCTCGTCGTACAGCGGCAGGGTAAGTACATCGGCCTCGGCGAAGGGCAGGGCGATGATGACCGCGTCCAGCTCGCCGTTGCGCAGTTTGTCGCGCAGGATGTGGGTGAAGTTCTCTTCGATGTACAGCGGCATCTGCGGCGCCACGCGGTGCAGTTGCGGGATCAGATGCGGGAACAGGTAAGGGCCGACGGTATAGATGGCGCCGACCTTGAGCGGGGCGGTGAGCTGGTTCTTGCCGGCCTGGGCCAGTTCACGGATGCCCTGGGCTTGCTCCAGCACCTTTTGCGCCTGGGCGACGATGCTTTCACCGACCGGGGTCAGGCGCACGGCACTTTTACTGCGCTCGAAAATCAGCACGCCCAGTTCGTCTTCGAGCTTTTTCACCCCAACCGACAGGGTGGGCTGGCTGACGTGGCAACGTTCGGCCGCATGGCCGAAGTGCTGCTCTTGGGCGAGCGTGACGATATAGCGCAATTCAGTGAGGGTCATAACGTGCGTCCGGGAAGTGGCGGGCCCAGCATAGCCGGTACCTTCGATAGACGCACGTTATCAGCCGCGCTCAATCATGACAAAAAACAATCAGCGCGGGTCGGTCAGGTTGAAGTTGAACGGGGCCTTGAGCTTGACCGTGCCACCGCTGAGTAACTCGGCGGGCGGCTTGGGCATCGGCGTGGCCTTGCGCACCTGTTTGAGGGCGGCTTCGTCGAGCAGGCTGCTGCCGGAGCTCATCGAAACGGCCACGTCGAGCAGCTTGCCGTCGCTGTCCAGGGTGAACTCCAGGATCACCGTACCCTCGTTGCGGCGCATCCGCGCCATGCGTGGGTATTCCTTGTACTTGGCCAGGTGCTGCAGCAAATCGCTTTGCCAGGTGCGCTTGGCTTCGCTGTTGGACGGCGGCGCGGCCGGCTGCGGCGGTGCCGGCTTGGGCGCGGCAGCCTTTTCGGAGTCCGTCGGCGCGGTTTTGGCCACTTCCTGCGGTACTTCCTTGGGCGGCTCGGGCTTTTTCTCTTCCGGCTTGGGCTGCGGCTTGGCCTTGGGCTTCACCGGCTTGGGCACGGCGATCTTCGGCGTGGGCGCTTCAGCGAGCTTTGGCAGTGGCGGCTCTTCGACCGGGGCCGGGGGCTGCGGCTGCACCACCTTGGGCGGCGGCGGTGGCGCCGGCGGCTCTGGCAGCGGTGGCAGTTCCACGACCATCGCCGCCGGCGGCAACTCGACGGGCTTGGGGCCCGGCCAGTTGAGGGCGATGATGATCACCGCGGCATGCACACCCAGCACCAGGGCCAGGCCGCCGCCATAGCGAGCAATGTTCTGGCGAGGGGTCGGGTTCATTTTTTACCGACCGTTTCCAGGCCCACCAGGCCGACCTTCAGGTAACCGGCGGCGCGCAGGGTGTTCATCACGTCCATCAGGTCACCGTAATCCACGCCTTTGTCAGCCTGGAAGAAAATCGTGGTGTCTTTCTTGCCCTTGGTCTTGGTGTCGAGGAACTGGCCCAGCTGCTCCTTTTTCACCGCGTCGTCGCCCACGTAAAGGTTTTTGTCGGCCTTTACGCTGAGGAACACCGGTTTTTCAGGGCGCGGCTGCGGCTTGGCGGTGGAGGCCGGCAGGTCAACCTTGATGTCGACCGTGGCCAGCGGCGCCGCGACCATGAAGATGATCAACAGCACCAGCATCACGTCGATGAAGGGCGTGACGTTGATCTCGTGGTTTTCCGCCAGCTCGTCGCCGGCACCCTCTTTAAGATGCAGGCCCATGGCTCAACCCACCTTCACCATGGGCCGCTGGGCAGTACGCTCCCCAACGGGCTGGTGGTCGAGGTCACGGCTGACCAGCAGCAGCACCTGAGCGCTGGCGTCGGAGACCATCGCCTTGTAGTTGGTGATGGAGCGGGCGAAGACGTTGTAGATCACCACGGCGGGGATCGCCGCGACCAGGCCGATGGCGGTGGCCAGCAGCGCTTCGGCGATGCCCGGGGCGACCACGGCGAGGTTGGTGGTCTGGGTTTTGGCGATGCCGATGAAGCTGTTCATGATGCCCCACACGGTACCGAACAGGCCCACGAACGGCGCGGTCGAACCGATGGTGGCGAGTACGCCGGTGCCGGCGCTCATGCTGCGGCCGCTGGCGGCCACCAGGCGCTCGAGGCGGAAGCTCACGCGCTCTTTGATGCCTTCGATTTCACGGGCGTTGGCCGACAGGTGCATTTCTTCCATGGCGTCGTCCACCAGGGTGTGCGCCAGGGTGCCTTTGCGGGTTGCAACCTCGCTGGCGGCCTTGAGGGTGGCGGCCTGCTTGAGTTGCACGATTTCACGGCGCAGGCGGCGCTTGGCGCCCAGCAGCTCAAGGCCTTTGGCGATCCAGATGGTCCAGGTGATGATCGAGGCCAGGGCCAGGCCGATCATTACGGCTTTCACCACGACGTCAGCGTTCTGGTACATGCCCCAGGGCGACAGGTCATGGCCCATGCCCAGCGTGGTATCTTGCGCCAGCGGCGGCAGCGCATCGCTGCTGGCGCCGTCGGCGGCCGGCAGGCTGTTGGCGTCGTGGGCCGGTCTGGCATCAGCCGGCGCAGCTGCGGGCGCGCTGGCGGCCGGTGCGCTGGTGGCGGTGTTGGGCTCTTCGGCGAAGGCGGCCGGTGCAAGGGCAAGGCCCAGCAGCAGCGCTGCGACAGCCCGCCATGCACGGAACTGGCCTGATGGCTGGGAGGGCGATGCAAAGTGGCGGTGGTTTGTCATGCTGGCCGGACCTGAATAGCGAAAAAGAGGTTTGGCTGTCCTTGCTTCGGCACCCGAGCGCCGGGACAAATGGGCGCGTATTATTGCAAGTAATTCTTGTTAACAAAAGTTGTTACAGGGCTTTTTTTCACTTTAATGCGGCTGATTTGCAATCAAATGTTGGCCGGGCGGCAGGAGAACCACGTGGCGACAGCGTTATTGGCGGGGTGTGGCGACATCGGCGGGCGCCTGGCAAGCCTGCTGCTGGCGCGGGGTTGGGCGGTACACGGGCTGCGCCGCAACGCCAGCCAGGTGCCGGCTGGGGTGTTGCCGTTGGCGGCCGACCTCGCCCAGCCCAACTGCCCGGCGGCCTGGCCCAGCGGCCCGTTGGACTACCTGGTGTATTGCGTGGCCGCTGATAGCCACAGCGAAGCCGGCTACCAAGCCGCCTATGTGCAGGGCTTGCGCCATGTGCTGGGTTGGCTGGCCGCCCACGGGCAGCGGCCACGGCGGCTGGTGTTCGTGTCCAGCACCAGTGTGTACGGCCAGGCCGAGGGGGAATGGGTCGATGAACAGGCCGCCACTGAGCCGGCGGGGTTTTCCGGGCGGTTGATGCTACAGGCCGAGGCGTTGGCCCACGGCAGTGGCGTGCCGGCTACCGTGGTGCGCCTGGCCGGTATCTACGGCCCTGGGCGGGAGCGCCTGCTCAGCCAGGTGCGCGAGGGCTACCAGGTGGCGGCGCAGCCGCCGATGTACGCCAACCGCATTCACGCCGACGATGCCGCCGGGCTGCTTGCCCACCTGCTGCTGGCTGACCAGCAAGGCCAGCCGTTGGCGCCGTGTTACCTGGGGGTGGATGACGCGCCAGTGGGGTTGGCTGAGGTGTTCGAATGGCTGCGGGGGCAACTGGGCGTGACCCAGCTCAAGGCCGAGGCCTTTGTGCGCCGTACCGGCAGCAAGCGTTGCAGCAACGGCCTGGCGCGGGCGGCCGGGTGGGCGCCGCGCTACCCCAGCTACCGTGAGGGGTATTCGGCGTTGCTGTAGGGCCGGTTAGCGCTGCAACAGCCAGCGGCGCGCGCCGGGTTGGAAGCTCGGCATTTCATCGGCGCCCGCGGTGTTCACCGCTTCGAGGATCTCCAGGCGCTTGCCGTCGCGGCGGAAGATGTACGCATTGCCCACCTTCTGCCGCTCCAGCCAGAGGCTGTCGTACTCGCCGCTCATGGCCGCGCAATCGCCGCCCAGGCACAGGGCGTAGCGGTCCAGGCCGGGCAGGCCGGTGACCTGGCCGTCGGCGCCGAAGGTCACGGTGGCGCCGCTGCCCTGGCCGTCGACGATCTTCCAGTTGCCGCCCATGAACGCCCCATACAACTGGCGCTCGAAGGCCGCCCCGGGGGGCAGTTCGCCCTCCGGCTGCGCGGCTGGCCGGGCGAAGGTTTGCTCGGGGCCGGAGTCCGTCGCGGCCTGGGTCAGCTCATTGCCGCTGAGGCTGAGGGTTTCCTGGCCGCTGCCGTAAATGTCTACCTGCCACTGGCCTTTGCCGGGGCCGGGCTTGAAGGTGCCCTCACCCAGCTCGAAGCCATTGCTGAAGGTGGCTTCGCCGGCCTTGCTGTCGATTTTCCATTCCAGGTTCGGCCCGTCGGCCAGCAGCGCTTTGCGCAGGTTGCCGGTTTTCACGGCATCGTCGATGGCTTGCTGGTTGACCCAGGTACCGCCAGGGTCGCGGTCGTTGTGGCTGGCGCAGCCACTGAGCAGGGCCAGCAGGGCGAGGGCGGGCAGCGAGTGACGCATGGGAAGGGTCCTTGCGCTTCGAAACAGGGAGCGCGGGGCGGCGGGCCGCCCCGCAGTGCGATCAGTCGATGACCAGGATGGCGTCCATTTCGACCTGCGAGCCTTTCGGCAGGGCGGCCACGCCGATGGCGGCGCGCGCCGGGTACGGCTGCTGGAAGTAGCGGCCCATCACTTCGTTGACGGTGGCGAAGTTGCCCAGGTCGATCAGGAAGATGTTCAGCTTGACCACGTCCTTGAGCGAACCGCCCGCGGCTTCGGCCACCGACTTGAGGTTCTCGAACACTTGTACGGCCTGGGCCTCGAAGCCTTCGACCAGCTCCATGGTGGCCGGGTCGAGGGGGATCTGCCCGGACATGTACACGGTGTTGCCCGCCTTGATGGCCTGGGAGTAGGTGCCGATGGCCGCGGGGGCTTTGTCGCTGTGGATAACGGACTTGGTCATGTGGTTCTCCTTGAAGGGGGTGGGCGTGGTTCAGGCGCGCATGCGGGTGATGCGCACCACGCCGGTAAGCGCGCGCAGCTTTTTGATCACGCGGGCGAGGTGGATGCGGTCATGCACGCTGACCACCAGTTGGACGATGCTGATACGCCCGTCGCGTTCGTCCATGCTGATTTTCTCGATGTTGCCGTCGGCGGCGTTGACGCTGCTGGCCAGCAGGGCGATCAGCCCGCGCTGGTGTTCGAGCTCGACCCGCAGTTCGACGTTGAACTCGCCGGTCACGTCCTTGGCCCACGACAACTGGATGCATTTTTCCGGGTTCTGCCGGATTTCGCTGATGTTCTTGCAGTTCTCGAGGTGCACGACCATGCCGCGGCCGGCCGACAGGTGGCCGACGATCGGGTCTCCGGGGATCGGCGTGCAGCACTTGGCGTAGCTGAGCACCAGGCCCTCGGTGCCGCGAATCGCCAGGGGGCTTTCGGGGCTGGGCAGGCGGTCGTTTTCGTTGGCCAGCAAGCGCCGCGCCACCACATAGGCCATGCGGTTGCCCAGGCCGATGTCTTCGAGCAGGTCTTCGATCACCTCGACCTTGTACTCAGCCAGCACGGCGTGCACCTGGGCCGGGGAGATTTTGTCCAGCGCGCTTTCGAAGCCGTTGAGCACCTTGTTCAGCAGGCGCTCGCCCAGGCTGATCGACTCGGAGCGGCGTTGCAGCTTCAGCGCGTGGCGGATGTGCGTGCGCGCCTTGCCGGTGACCACGAAGTTCAGCCAGGCCGGGTTCGGCCGCGCGCCAGGGGCGCTGACGATCTCGACGGTGGAGCCGCTTTGCAGCGGTTCGGACAGCGGCGCCAGGCGGCGGTTGATGCGGCAGGCGATGCAGCTGTTGCCCACGTCGGTGTGCACGGCATAGGCGAAATCCACCGCGGTCGACCCTTTGGGCAGCTCCATGATGCGGCCTTTGGGGGTGAACACGTAGACTTCGTCAGGGAACAGGTCGATCTTGACGCTTTCAATGAATTCCAGCGAGTTACCCGCGCGCTGCTGCAGTTCGAGGATGCCCTTGACCCATTGGCGCGCCCGGGCATGGCTGCCCTTGGGCTGCTCGTTGTCGTCCGATTTGTACAGCCAATGGGCGGCGATGCCGTTATTGGCCATTTCTTCCATTTCGCGGGTGCGAATCTGGATTTCGATCGGTACCCCGTGCATGCCGAACAGCGTGGTGTGTAGCGACTGGTAGCCGTTGGCCTTGGGGATCGCGATGTAATCCTTGAAGCGCCCCGGCAGCGGCTTGTACAGGTTGTGCACGGCGCCGAGCACGCGGTAGCAGGTGTCGACCTTGTCGACCACGATGCGGAAGGCGTACACGTCCATGATCTCGTTGAACGCCCGGCGCTTGCCGCGCATCTTCTTGTAGATGCCGTACAGGTGCTTTTGCCGGCCACTGACGTCGCCTTCGATGCCGTCTACCGCCAGGCAGTGCTTGAGCGACTGCTCGATCTTGGCGACGATTTCCTTGCGGTTGCCGCGGGCGCGCTTGACCGCCTGGTGAATGCGCTCGGAGCGCATCGGGTGCATGGCCTTGAAGCCAAGGTCTTCGAATTCGACGCGCACATTGTGCATGCCCAGCCGGTTGGCGATGGGGGCGTAGATTTCGAGGGTTTCCTTGGCGATGCGCCGGCGTTTTTCACCGGACAGCACCTCGAGGGTGCGCATGTTGTGCAGGCGGTCGGCCAGCTTGACCAGGATCACGCGAATGTCCCGGGCCATGGCCATGGCCATTTTCTGGAAGTTTTCCGCCTGGGCCTCGGCCTTGGTCTCGAAGTTCATCTGGGTGAGCTTGCTCACCCCGTCGACCAGTTCGGCCACGGTTTCGCCGAATTGCGCGCTGAGCGCCTCTTTGGCGATGCCGGTGTCTTCGATCACATCGTGCAGCATGGCGGCCATCAGGCTTTGATGGTCCATGTGCATGTCGGCCAGGATGTTGGCCACGGCGAGCGGGTGGGTCACGTAGGGCTCGCCGCTGCGGCGGCGCTGCCCATCGTGGGCCTGCTCGGCGTAATAGTAAGCGCGGCGGACCAGGTTGACCTGGTCCTTACCCAAGTAAGTCGACAAACGATCGGCGAGAACGTCTATGGCGGGCAAGATCAATACTCCTGCCGTAGCGGCGCCTTCGCCGTATGCGGTCGACTGGGCATGGCTTAGAGTGCCTCGCTGGACTCGTCCTCGAAGGCGGTGAACAGCGGCTCTTCATCGACGATTTCAGCTTCGGCGATCACGTCGTAGTCGATCAGGCCGGCAGCGATTTCGCGCAGGGCAACGACGGTAGGCTTGTCGTTTTCCCAGCCGACCTTGGGCTCTTTGCCGCCGGTGGCGAGTTGGCGGGAACGCTTGGTCGCGAGCATGACCAGCTCGAAGCGGTTATCGACGTGGTCTAGGCAGTCTTCAACGGTCACGCGGGCCATGGTGTTCCTCGTTACAAATACAGTGGGCAGCGCCCAGTTTGGGCGAGCGGACTCGATAGTCTAAGAAAACCCCGGCATTAAGGGAAGGGCCCCGGGGCAACCGAGGCGGCCGGTGATCCGGTTCAGAGCAATTCTTGCAGCAAATGGGCGTGCCGTTCGGCCTGTTGGCCATGTTGCAGGCGGTTGCTGCGGAAAATCGCCTTGAGGTCTTCGAGGGCGGTGGCGAAATCGTCGTTGATCACCAGGTAGTCGTATTCGACGTGGTGGCGCATCTCATTGACGGCTTCGCGCATGCGGCCCTCGATGATTTCGTCGCTGTCCTGGCCGCGGTTGGTCAGGCGCTGGCGCAAAGCCTGCTGGCTAGGCGGCAGGATGAAGATCGAACGGGTGCCGGGGATCAGCCGGCGCACTTGCTCGCCGCCCTGCCAGTCGATTTCGAGGATCAGGTCGAAACCTTCCTTCAGGCTTTGCTCCAGGGTGCTCAGCGAGGTGCCATAGAGGTTGCCGAACACTTCGGCGTGCTCGAGGAAGTCGCCGTGGCCGACCATCTCGAGGAAGGTTTCGCGCTGGGTGAAGTGGTAGTTCACGCCGTTCACCTCGCCCGGGCGCATGGCGCGGGTGGTGTGCGACACCGACACACGGATGTTCGGCTGGGCGTCGATCAGTGCCTTGACCAGGCTGGTCTTGCCTGCGCCCGAAGGCGCCGAAACGATATAGAGGGTACCGCTGGTGTGGGCCATGGGTGTATGAACCTTACTCAATGTTCTGCACTTGTTCGCGCATTTGTTCGATCAGCACCTTGAGGTTGACCGCTGCTTGGGTACTGCGGGGGTCGAAGGCTTTCGACCCCAGGGTATTCGCTTCGCGGTTGAGTTCCTGCATAAGGAAATCAAGGCGCCGGCCGGCGGCGCCGCCGGCCTTGAGCACGCGGCGCACTTCGCCCACGTGGGTGGCGAGGCGGTCGAGTTCTTCGGCCACATCGCTTTTTTGTGCCAGCAGCACCAGCTCCTGCTCCAGGCGCTGAGGGTCGGCCTCGACCTTCAGTTCGGCGAAGCGGTCGAGGATTTTCTGCCGCTGCAGGGCCAGCATCTGTGGCACCAGGGCGCGCAAGGCCTGTACTTCCTGGGCCATGGCGTCGAGGCGTTCGCTGATCAGGCGGGCCAGCTCGGTGCCCTCGCGCTCGCGCCCGGCCTTGAGTTCGGCCAGGGCCTGGTCGAACAGTGCCAGGGCCTGCAGGTTCAGGGCCTGGGTGTCTGGGTCTCGGTTGGCCAGCACGCCGGGCCAGGCGAGCACCTCGAGCGGGTTGAGCGGGCCGGGCTGGTTGATCAGCCCGGCCACCACCTCGGCGGCGGCGACCACCTGCGCGGCGCGCTCGCGGTCGACATGCAGCGCCTGGCTGGCGGTGGCTTCGCTGAAGCGCAGCGTGCACTCGACCTTGCCCCGCGACAGCTGCTGGCGCAAGGCGTCGCGCACCGGGCCTTCGAGGTCGCGCAGCGCCTCGGGCAGGCGCAGGTGGGGTTCGAGGTAGCGGTGGTTGACCGACCGAACCTCCCAGCTGAGCGTGCCGTCGCCGCCTGCTCGCTCGGCCCTGGCGAACGCGGTCATGCTGCGAATCATAAGGTGGTCTCCCGGAACGTGAGGGCGCTGCGCCATCCTGGGCAGCGGCTGCAGGGCGTCAGTGTAGCGCAGGGGCGCGGCGTCCCCAAACGGTGCTGTGTCAAAGCATTGCACCAGCGCGGGGCGATTGTGCTGGGCCCTCGGGCACAGCGGTTCTATACTGTCGGCCAGTTTTCAGCCAGTACACAGGTGTCCAGATGAAACGTCCTAGTGGTCGCGCCGCCGATCAGCTCCGCCCGATCCGCATCACCCGCCACTACACCAAGCACGCCGAAGGCTCGGTGCTGGTGGAGTTCGGCGATACCAAGGTGGTGTGCACCGTCAGCGTCGAGAACGGCGTGCCGCGCTTCCTCAAAGGCCAGGGCCAAGGCTGGCTGACCGCCGAGTACGGCATGCTGCCACGCGCCACCGGCGAGCGTAATCAGCGCGAGGCCAGCAAGGGCAAGCAAGGCGGCCGCACCCTGGAAATCCAGCGGCTGATCGGCCGTTCGCTGCGCGCCGCGCTCGACATGAGCAAGCTGGGCGACATCACCCTGTACGTCGACTGCGATGTGATCCAGGCCGACGGCGGCACCCGCACCGCGTCGATCACCGGCGCCATGGTCGCGCTGGTCGATGCCCTGAAGGTGGTCAAGAAGCGCGGCGGCCTGAAGGGCGGCGACCCGATCAAGCAGATGATCGCTGCCGTGTCCGTGGGCATGTACCAGGGCGAGCCGGTGCTCGACCTCGACTACCTCGAAGACTCCGCCGCCGAAACCGACCTGAACGTGGTGATGACCAGCACCGGTGGCTTCATCGAAGTGCAGGGCACCGCCGAAGGCGCGGCGTTCCAGCCGGTCGAGCTGAACGCCATGCTGGCGCTGGCCCAGCAGGGCATCAATGGCCTGCTCGAAGTGCAGCAGGCGGCATTGGCCGAGTAACCGCCGCGGGCGGCAGGCCAACCGGCTTGCCGCTCGTGCCTTCGGGCTTGCCGCTTAGATGGTCAGTGTCCAGTCGTAGTCGACGATGAACGGCGCGTGCTGGCTGAAGCGCGGTTGCCGCGGCAGCCGCGCGCTGCGCACGAAGCGGCGCAGGCCGGGGGTGAGCAGTTGGTAGTCGAAGCGCCACCCCAGGTTGAGCATCTCGGCCTGTTCGCTGTCGGGCCACCAGCTGTATTGCTCGCCTTCACGGCTGACTTCACGCAGTGCATCGACATAACCCATGTTGCCGACGATCTCGTCCATCCAGGCCCGCTCGGGCGCCAGGAAGCCGGGCGACTGTTGGCTGTCGCGCCAGTTCTTGATGTCGAGCTTCTGCTGGGCCACATACAGCGAGCCGCAGTAGATGTATTCGCGGCGCTTGCGCCGCTGTTTGTCGAGGTAGCGCGCGAAGTCGTCCATCAGTTTGAATTTCTGATTGAGTTCTTCGTCGCCACCGCGCCCGGACGGGAACAGCAGCGTGGCAATACTGACTTTGTCGAAATCGGCTTGCAGGTAGCGCCCATAACGGTCGCAGGTTTCAAAACCCAGCCCGTTGATGATCGCCTTGGGCTGCAACCGCGAGTAAAGCGCCACGCCGCCTTGGGCGGGCACTTCGGCGTCTGCGGCGTACAGGAAATAGCCGTCCAGCTGGTAGGCTGAGTCGTCTAGTTCAAAGGCGGAGGCGCGGGTATCCTGCAGGCAGATGACGTCGGCATTCTGGGCTTGCAGCCAACTGAGCAGACCGCGCTCGACTGCCGCCTGAATCCCATTGACGTTCACACTGATGATCCGCATAAATGGCCCCATAAATCTCGTGCGTGTATGATACCCGAGGTCAACTTAATTAGCTAAATCCGTGGTATCCGGGACTTTTAAATGCACGCCTATCAGCGCGACTTCATTCGTTTTGCCATCGAACGGGGCGTTCTGCGCTTCGGCGAGTTCACCCTGAAGTCTGGGCGCACCAGTCCTTACTTCTTCAATGCCGGCCTGTTCAACACCGGTACGGCGCTGGCCCAGTTGGGTAAATACTACGCCGCGGCCGTGGTGGAAAGCGGTTTGGCCTTCGACGTGCTGTTCGGCCCCGCGTACAAAGGCATCCCGCTGGCGTCGGCCACCGCGGTGGCGCTGGCCGAGCAACACCAGCGCGACGTGCCCTGGTGCTTCAACCGCAAGGAAGCCAAGGACCACGGTGAAGGCGGCAGCCTGGTGGGCGCGCCGCTCGAAGGCAACGTGCTGATCATCGACGACGTGATCACCGCGGGCACCGCCATCCGCGAGGTGATGCAGATCATCGCCGCGCAAAACGCCAAGGCCGCCGGGGTGCTGATCGCCCTGAACCGCCAGGAGCGCGGCAAGGGTGAGCTGTCGGCGATTCAGGAGGTCGAACGCGACTACGGCATCCCGGTGGTCAGCATCGTTTCGCTGAACCAGGTGCTCGAGTACCTGCAGGGCGACGCGGAACTGAAAAAACACCTGCCGGCCGTCGAAGCCTACCGTGCCCAGTACGGCATCTAGCCTGCCTTTGCGCCGCGCCGCCCTGTGCCTGCTGTTCGCCGCGGCGCTGCCGGCGGCGGCGCTGGCCGCCACGCCGGGCAACCCCGGCATCCGCCTGTATCGCTACGTCGACAGCCGTGGCGTGACGGTGATGAGTACCCAGGGGGTGCCCAGCGAGTACATCGCCAAGGGTTACCAGGTGCTCAACCAGCAAGGGCGGGTGATCCAGACCGTGCCGCCGGCACCCACCGCCGACGAGCTCAAGGCCCAGCAAACCCAGGCCGCGCAAAGCCAGCAGGACCAAGCCCTGCTGCAGAACTACCGCTCCCTGGCCGACCTCGACCGCGAAAAAACCCGGCGCCTGGCCGAGGCCGACGCCCAGGTCGGCCTGGCCAACAACAACCTGCTGGTGCTCAAGCAGCAGCAGGATTCGTTGCAAGGCCAGGCCGCCGGGATCGAGCGCAACGGCCAGCCGGTGCCGGCCGCGCTGGTGCAGCAGATCGACGCGGTGCGCAAGCAGCAAGACGCCGTCACCCAACAGATTGCCGCCACCCAGCAGAACAAGCTCGCGCTGGCGGCGCAGTTCGACCAGCAGAGGGCGCGGCTGGCGGAGTTGTTGGGGCAGTAAAAAAGCATCGCCCGGCACAGCCGTAATGCTGCTCACTTAAGCAATCAGAGCGCTAAATCGGGGTTAAAAAGCCCTGATTTCTTCAAGTGGTTTTACTGAACGCATGACCTGACTGGCCCATCGCCCGGCACAGCCGGAGTGCCGGACCACGGCCTCCCACCAGATTTGTGTAAGTACTTGATTTAAGGGGCAACACAGAACTGGTGGGAGGCCGGCTGTGCCGGGCGATGGGCCCTGAAGCTCATGCACAAAATCAGCAGAGCTCACAGATTGATCTCTTCCGTAAAGCCGTGAAATGGCTTAAGTGAACAGCATTACGGCACCGCCGGCCTCCCCTGTGCTGGAGGCCGGCGGTGCCGGGCGAAGGGCGTTACAGAATCAGTGGCGCTTGCGGTTGCTGATCAGGGTACCCACGCCGCTGTCGGTGAAGATCTCCAGCAGCACCGCGTTCGGCACCCGGCCGTCGATGATGTGCGAGCTGTTCACCCCACCTTGTACCGCTTCCAGCGCGCAGCGGATCTTCGGCAGCATGCCGCCGTAGATGGTGCCGTCGGCGATCAGCGCGTTCACTTGCTCGGTGGTCAGGCCGGTGAGTACCTTGCCTTCCTTGTCCATCAAGCCGGCGATGTTGGTCAGCAGCAGCAGCTTCTCGGCCTTGAGGGCCTCGGCCACCTTGCCCGCCACCAGGTCGGCGTTGATGTTGTACGACTCGCCCTCCGAGCCCACGCCGATCGGCGCGATCACCGGAATGAAGTCGCCCTTCACCAGCATGTTCAGCAGGTCGGTGTTGACCCCGCTGACTTCGCCCACATGGCCAATGTCGATGATTTCCGGCGTGGTCATTTCAGGGGTTTGGCGGGTCACGGTGAGCTTGCGCGCGCGGATCAGCTCGGCGTCCTTGCCGGTCAGGCCGATGGCGCTGCCGCCGTGGCGGTTGATCAGGTTGACGATGCTCTTGTTCACCTGGCCGCCCAGTACCATCTCGACCACGTCCATGGTCTTGGCATCGGTCACGCGCATGCCGTCGACGAAGTGGCTTTCGATTTCCAGGCGCTTGAGCAGGTCGCCGATCTGCGGGCCGCCGCCGTGCACGACCACCGGGTTGATGCCCACGGCCTTCATCAGCACCACGTCACGGGCGAAGCCGGTTTTCAGCTCTTCGCTTTCCATGGCGTTGCCGCCGTACTTGATCACCAGCGTTTTGCCGACGAAGCGGCGGATATACGGCAACGCTTCGGAGAGTACCTTGGCAACATTGGCGGCGGCATCGCGATCGAGGGTCATGCAGGGCTCCTGGAGAGGTCAGAACGGGATTTTGATATCCGGCGCCACGGCGCTGAGCTGGCCACGGAATACTTCCTTGATCCGGTCCAGCTCGGCTTGGTCGTCGGCTTCAAAGCGCAGCACCAGTACCGGGGTGGTATTGGAGGCGCGAACCAGGCCCCAACCCTTGGGATAGTCGACCCGCACACCGTCGATGGTGGTCAGGTTGGCATTGCCCCACTGTGCGTTGCTTTGCAGTGCATCAATGATGCTGAATTTGCTCTCCTCGGTCACATTAATGTTGATTTCCGGGGTAGAAACATCATTCGGGAAGGTCGCGAACACGTCTTCGAGGGTGCCGTTTTCCTGGCTGAGGATCTCCAGCAGGCGGGCGGCGGCGTAAACGCCGTCGTCAAAGCCGAACCAGCGCTCCTTGAAGAAGATGTGGCCACTCATTTCGCCGGCCAGCAGAGCGCCGCTTTCCTTGATCTTTTTCTTGATCAGCGAGTGGCCGGTTTTCCACATCACCGGGCGGCCGCCCCAGCCGCTGATCAGCGGGGTCAGGCGGCGGCTGCATTTAACGTCGAAGATCACATCCGCGCCGGGGTTGCGCGAAATCACGTCCTTGGCCAGTAGCATCAGCAGGCGGTCAGGGAACACCACGTTGCCTTTGTTGGTGACCACGCCCACACGGTCGGCATCGCCGTCGAAGGCCAGGCCCAGGTCGGCGCCGGTCTGCTCGACCTTGGCGATCAGGTCTTCGAGGTTCTCGAGCTTGCCTGGGTCTGGGTGGTGATTGGGGAAGTTGCCGTCTACGTCGCAGAACAGCGGGATCACCTCGCAGCCCAGCGCTTCGATCAGCTTGGGCGCGATCACCCCACCCACGCCGTTGCCGCAGTCGACCACCACCTTGAGCTTGCGCGCCAGGGCGATGTCTTTCTGGATGTAGTCGTAGTACTGGCTGAGGATGTCGACCTGCTCGACGCTGCCCTTGCCGGTGCTCAGGTCGTTGTTCACGATGCGCTGGTACAGGGCCTGGATCTGCTCGTTGGCGAGGGTGTCGCCATTGATGATGATCTTGAAGCCGTTGTAGTTCGACGGGTTGTGGCTGCCGGTGAGCATCACCCCCGACTTGCCCTTGAGCACGTTGGCGGCGAAGTACAGCGCGCCGGTCGGGACCATGCCCACGTCGCTGACGTGGCAGCCGCTTTCGGCGATGCCCTGGATCAATTGCGCGACCAGCTCGGGGCCGGACAAGCGGCCATCACGGCCGACCGCTACATGGGGCTCGCCCTCGGCGATGCTTTGCGAACCGATCGCCCGGCCGATCCAGTAAGCGGTCTCGGCGGTCAGCGTATCGCCCACGATGCCGCGGATGTCATAGGCGCGGAAGATGCTGGCGGGTAGCGTGGGTGCGACTTGTGCAATGCTGTTCATAGCAGGGAGGTGCTCCATTCGCGAGATGCCCTGATCGGCATCGACAATATCGACGTCGAGGATGTCAGTATCTTTAAACGTCGGGTTGACCCAGCTCGCTGGCGGGGTGCCCGGGGCTTCAGTGCCATCGGGTTCCTTGGCCGCCGCGGAGGCGGCGGGTACGCCATGGCGCTCGCGAACAGAAAAACGGGCAAGGCGCACAGCCAAACCGTTCAGCTCCGCAAGCCGCAGGCTGAACGCTTTGACGGCCTTTCCGCCGGATAGTTCTTCAATCAACTGGGCCAGTTGTCGGGCGTCTTCGCGCACCAGCGCGCGCAGCCCTTGCAGGGCAATGCCCAGCCCGGCCCAGAACGCCGCCAGGGCGACCAGCACCGCGGCGGCCATCAACGCGATCGATAGCCACGGCACCGGCGCTTCAAAGGCGCTGCCGGCGGTGAACTGCACCTTCCAGTTGGGGTTGCCGACGTCGTAGTCGCTGGTGGGGCCGGCCGGGCTATCGCCAGCCTGCAGCAGCGCCACTGGCGCCGCGCCGGGGAACTGCTGCTGCACCCGCAGCACGCCGGCGCCTGGCGCCAGCGGCGGCAGGGCGCGTTGCAGGCGGGCGAAGTCAAAGGCTTGCAGCAGGGTGCCGACCACCCGGTTACCGCTATCGCGCACCGCGGCCACGCTCAATACCACCCAGCGCTCGCCGACCCGGCGCGCTTCCAGCGGCACCGCGGTGCCGGCCTCGGCGCGGCGCAGCAGGTCGAGGGTGGCGTAGGTGATCGGTGCTGCGCGGGTGTCGTCCGGAGTGCCCTGGCCGAGCGGGGTGAGCTGGGCATCGACCAGCCCGTCGCGGTATTTCAAGGCACCTTCGGCGTTGCGCAGGCGCGCGCTGTCGCCGCTTTGCAGGGTCGCGACCAGGGCCGGGTCGCGGGCTTGCGCCTGGGTGCCGGCGCCCAACTGCTGCATGGCCTGGCGCAGCGCGCCGGCCTGGGCCGCGCCCTGGGCCTGCGCCAGCTGCCAGCGCCAGGCTTGCTGCGACGGGCCGGGCAGGCCAATCCAGACCAGCGCCGCGGCGACCAGCACGCCGATCACCGCGGTGATCAAGCCGGGCCGGGCGAGGCTGGCATTGCTGGCGGAGGGGGCTTGTTCAACTGCTTGTTGCGTGGGTTTGGCACTGCCTTTGGTCGCTTTCACACAGCCATCTCCGCGAGGTTCATCCTGAAAACATGTGAAGCGATTGGGGTTCAGCGCGTACCGGAGTGGCCGAAGCCGCCGCTGCCGCGCTGGCTGCTGTCGAAGTGCTCGACCACCTCGAACTGGGCTTGCACCACCGGCACCAGGATCAACTGGGCGATGCGCTCGCCCACCTCGATGGTGAATGGCGTTTGCCCGCGGTTCCAGCACGAGACCATCAGTTCGCCCTGGTAGTCAGAGTCGATCAGCCCGACCAGGTTGCCCAACACCACGCCGTGCTTGTGGCCCAGGCCCGAGCGCGGCAGCACCATGGCGGCCAAGCCCGGGTCGGCGATGTGGATCGCCAGGCCGGTAGGGATCAGCACCGTTTGGCCGGGGCCGAGCACGGTGCTCTCTTTGAGCATGGCGCGCAGGTCGAGCCCGGCGGAACCAGGGGTGGCGTAGGCCGGCAGCGGGAATTCGCTGCCCAGGCGGGGGTCGAGGACTTTGGCTTGCAGTGCGTGCATGGGTTATCCGGCTGGGTGAATACGGTCGGCGATGAAGGTGATCAGTTGGCGGGCGATCTTGCCCTTGCTGCTTTGGGCGAACACGCTGGTGTTCAGCTCGCGGTCGATCACACTGCAGGCGTTCTCTTCGCTGTTGAAGCCGATGCTGGGGTTGGCCACATCGTTGGCGACGATCAGGTCGAGGTTTTTGTCCTTGAGCTTGCGTGCAGCGTAGTCGAGCAGGTGTTCGGTTTCAGCGGCGAAGCCGACGCTGAAGGGGCGGTCGGCGCGGCGCGCGACGGTGGCGAGGATGTCGGGGTTGCGCACCATCTGCAGCAGCAGGCCGTCGCCGCTGTTTGGGTCTTTCTTGAGCTTTTGCGCGGCGACGACTTCCGGGCGGTAGTCGGCCACGGCCGCGGAGGCGATGAAAATGTCGCAGGGCATGGCCGCTTCGCAGGCGGCGAGCATGTCGCGGGCGCTGACCACATCGACCCGCTGTACTCGGTCAGGGGTGGGCAGGTGCACCGGGCCGGTGACCAGCGTCACGCGGGCACCGGCCTCGGCCGCGGCCTCGGCCAGGGCAAAGCCCATCTTGCCGGAGCTGTGGTTGGTGATGTAGCGCACTGGGTCGATGTTTTCCTGGGTCGGCCCGGCGGTGATCAGCACGGTTTTGCCGGTCAGCGCCTGGCGCTGGAAACACTCGGCGGCGCACAGCGCCAGCTCGGTGGGCTCGAGCATGCGCCCCAGGCCCACGTCGCCGCAGGCCTGGCTGCCGGCGGCCGGGCCGAACAGCTTGAAGCCGCGCCGTTGCAGCACCTCGAGGTTGGCCTGGGTGGCAGGGTCGCGCCACATCGCCTGGTTCATCGCCGGGGCCAGCGCCACGGTCGCGTCGGTCGCCAGCACCAGGGTGGTCAGCAGGTCATTGGCCAGGCCTTGGGCCAGGCGCGCCATCAGGTCTGCGGTGGCCGGGGCGACCAGCACCAGGTCGGCCCATTTGGCCAGCTCGATGTGCCCCATGGCCGCTTCGGCGGCTGGGTCGAGCAGGTCGAGGTGCACCGGGTGGCCAGAGAGCGCTTGGAGGGTCAGTGGGGTGATGAACTCACTGCCGCCGCGGGTCATGACCACGCGCACCTCGGCGCCATGGTCGAGGAGGCGCCGTACCAGTTCGGCGCTTTTGTAGGCGGCAATGCCACCGCCCACGCCAAGTACGATGCGTTTCCGATACAGCCGCTGCATAGGCCTGCCTTGGATCGTTTGAGTGGGCCGCGCCGGCACCGGCAGCGGGGAAAATGTTCCGCTAAGATACCACAGCACAAGGCGCGCAACAGCGCGGCACCCAGGGGTACAAGGAGGTACCATGGCGATCAGGGATTGGCCCGCGGCGGAGCGCCCGCGGGAGAAGTTGCTCATGCACGGTGTGGCGGTGTTGTCAGACGCCGAATTGCTGGCCATCTTTTTGCGCACCGGCCTGCCCGGGCGCAGCGCGGTGGACCTCGCCCGTGACCTGCTCACGCGCTTTGGCGGCCTGCGCGGCCTGCTCGAGGCCGACGCCCAGAGCTTTTGCGCCGAGCGCGGCCTGGGCGAGGCGAAGTATGCGCAACTGCAGGCGGTGCTGGAAATGGCCAGGCGGCACCTGGCCACGCCGCTGGGCCTGCGCGATGTGCTGGCCGACCCGGCCTGCGTGCGGGCCTTTCTCAAGGCCAAGCTGCGCCACGAACCCCACGAACGGTTTGCCTGTTTGTTTCTCGATGCCCGGCACCGGGTGCTGGCCTACGAGGCGCTGTTCGACGGCACCATCGACAGCGCCAGCGTGTACCCGCGGCAGGTGATCAAGCGCACCCTGGCGCACAACGCCGCGGGTTTGATCCTTTGCCACAACCACCCTTCGGGTGTCACCGACCCCAGCCCCGCGGACCTCGCCCTGACCCGGCAGATCCGCGACGCCCTGGCGTTCATCGACGTCAAGCTGCTCGACCACTTCATCGTCGGCGATGGCGAGCCGCTGTCGATGCGTGACCAGGGCCTGTTGTGAGCCTCAGTCGACCTTGACCTTGGTCAGGTCCTGGCGGCCGAACGGGCTCGGCTGGTAGCCCTCGACGTTGCTGCGGGTGAGCACCGCCGCCACCGGGTGCGCCAGCGGCAGCCACAGCGCTTGCTGCTGGATCAACGCCTGCGCCTGGTGGTACAGCTTGGCGCGATCGGCCTGGGCGGCGGTGGTTTTGCCGCTGCTGATGAGTTTATCGAGCGCGGGGTCGCAGTAGCGGGCGAAGTTGGTCCCCGATTGCACCGCCGCGCAGCTGAACTGCGGGGTGAGGAAGTTATCCGGGTCGCCGTTGTCGCCCGACCAGCCCATGAACAGCAGGTCGTGCTCGCCGGCCTTGCCGCGGCGGATCAGCTCGCCCCACTCAATGGTACGGATGTCGGCCTTGATGCCGACCTTGGCGAGGTCGGCCTGGAGCATTTGCGCGCCAAGGGCCGGGTTGGGGTTGAGCAGGCTGCCGCTGGGGCGGGTCCAGATCGTGGTGCTGAAGCCGCCCTTCAAGCCGGCCTTGGCCAGCAGTTCGCGGGCCTTGGCCGGGTCGTAGGGGTAGCCGGGAAGGTCTTTGGCGTAGCCCCAGGTGTTGGGTGGGTAGATGCCACTGGCCGGCTGCGCGGTGCCCTCGAACACCGCCTTGAGGTAGCTGGCCTTGTCGAAGGCCAGGTTGATCGCCTGGCGCACCTCGGGTTTGTCCAGCGGTGGGTGCTGGCTGTTCAGGGCCACGAAGGCGGTCATGAAGGCCGGCGTTTGCACGAGCTTGAGGTGGCTGTCGCCCTGGGCGGCGGCGATGTCTTGTGGCTTGGGCGACAGGGCGATCTGGCACTCGCCGGCCTTCAGCCGTTGCAGGCGCACGGTCGGGTCGGTGGTGATGGCGAAGATCAGCGGGTCGACCGCCGGTTTGCCGGCAAAGTACGCCGGGTTGGCCTTGTAGCGGATGATCGCGTCTTTCTGGTAACGGCCGAACACGAACGGCCCGGTGCCGATCGGCTGGCTGTTGAGTTTGTCTGGGGTGCCGGCGGCCAGCAGTTGGGCGGCGTACTCGGCGGAGTAGATCGAGGCGAAGCCCATGCTCAGGGTGGCCAGGAAGGTGGCGTCCGGGTGTGCCAGGGTAAAGCGCACGGTCATCGGGTCTGGCGCGTCGATGGCTTTGATCAGGCTGGGCAATTGCATCGACTGGGCATGGGGGAAGCCGCTCTGGGCGACTTTGTGCCAGGGGTTGGCTGGGTCGAGCATGCGCTGGAAGCTCAGTAGTACGTCTTCGGCGTTGAGCGGCCGGCTGGGCTTGAAGTAATCGGTGCTGTGGAAGGCCACATTGCCGCGCAGCTTGAAGGTGTACACGGTGCCATCGGCGGAAATGTTCCAGCTTTCGGCCAGGCTTGGGACCAGCTTGCCAGCGCTGGCGTCGTAATCGACCAGGCGGTTCATCAGCACGTCGGCCGAGGCGTTGGTGGTGGTCAGCGAGTTGAACTGCACCACGTCGAAGCCTTCCGGGCTGGCCTCGGTGCAAACGGTCAGTGGCTTGGCCTGGGCCAGCAGCGGAAGGGCCAGGGTGGCCAGCAGCAGGGGCACGGTCGCGTAGCGCATGGGCGTAAGGGTCCTTGAGGGGGCAAAGGTGTGGCCATCTGCCGGTGCAGTCTGGGGAAAACCTCTACCGTAGTGCGGTTTGCCGGAATTGGCCACGGGCAGCCGGGTTTTTTTGGCGACGAATGGTCAGGCGCGCCGAACCCGCCCAGGCATGGACCGCGGGCGCTGCGCTTAAGTTTTCCGCGGTGCTCGCTGTTGTTGTGCTGGGGGGTTTCTGGTATAAAGCAGCGCTCTTTTCCGGGACCACCGCGTTCGCGCAGGTGGCGAGCCTGTTTCGGCCCCCGGATTACGGCGCCTTGGCGCCAATGATTGAGAGAGATCAAGCGGCCAACCCATGCCGGGTTGGGCATGTGGTTTAGAGGGCTGAGGCATGTCGAGAGTCTGTCAAGTTACCGGTAAGGGTCCGGTAACCGGGAACAACATTTCCCACGCAAACAACAAAACCCGTCGTCGTTTCCTGCCGAACCTGCAGCATCATCGCTTCTGGGTCGAGTCCGAGAAGCGTTTCGTGCGCCTGCGCGTTTCCGCTAAAGGCATGCGTATCATCGACAAGCGTGGCATCGAGGCCGTTCTGGTCGACATGCGCCGCGCTGGCGTGAAGTTCTAAGGGAGTAAATCATGCGTGAATTGATCCGTTTGGTGTCGAGCGCCGGTACTGGCCACTTCTACACCACCGACAAGAACAAGCGTACTACCCCCGACAAGATCGAAATCAAGAAGTACGATCCGGTCGTTCGTAAGCACGTGATCTACAAGGAAGGCAAGATCAAGTAATTGATCCTGGCTACCACGAAGAACCCGCTCACCTGAGCGGGTTTTTTGTTTCCGGCGTTTGCCCGCGGTTACTTGGGCTCGTAGATCACGTACACCTTGCGGCACGCCTCCAGCACCTCCCAGGTGCCCCTGAAACCCGCCGGGATCACGAAACGGTCGCCCGCCCGCACCGTGCGCGCATTGCCGTCCTGGTCGCGGATCACCGACACGCCCTGCACGATTTCGCAATATTCGTGTTCGGTGTAGTTCACCTGCCACTGGCCCACTTCACCCTCCCACACCCCGGCGGAGAACTCGCCCTGGGGGCTGGAATAGTGGTTGTACACGGTTTGCTCGGGTTGCCCGGCGAGGATTTTCTCCGCCGTGGGCAGGTAGCGCTCGGGCGCGGGGGTGTTGGCGGCGAAATCGATAAGGCTGCTGACGTTCATCGGTGGGGCTCCAGTGTTTAATAAATCATACACCCGAAGGTTTTCATCTATCGAGTGTCAAATATATTGATAACTCAAGGGCTGTGCATTAGGGTAGATCGACTAAGCTGTGTCAGCTTGAAACTGCCACGGTTCGCACCTACACAAGGAGACTCCTGCGATGGCCACCCTGACCCGCGCCGATTGGGAACAACGTGCTACCCAGCTGAAGATCGAAGGCCGCGCCTTCATCAACGGGCAATACCAGGACGCCGCCGCCAAGGCCGTGTTCGAATGCCTGAGCCCGGTCGACGGCCGGCTGCTGGCCACCGTCGCCAGTTGCGATGAAGCAGACGCCAACCTTGCCGTGGCCAATGCCCGCCAGGTGTTCGAAGCCGGCACCTGGTCGCGCCAAGCCCCGGCCAAGCGCAAGGCTACGCTGATCCGCTTCGCCGCGCTGCTGCGTGAGCACGCCGAAGAACTCGCCCTGCTCGAAACCCTCGACATGGGCAAGCCGATCAGTGACTCGCTGAACATCGACGTGGCGGGCTCGGCCAACGCCCTGGCCTGGAGCGGCGAGGCCATCGATAAACTCTACGACGAAGTGGCGGCCACCCCGCATAACCAGCTCGGCCTGGTCACCCGCGAGCCGGTCGGCGTGGTCGCCGCCATCGTACCGTGGAACTTCCCGCTGATGATGGCCTGCTGGAAGCTCGGCCCGGCGCTGGCCACCGGCAACTCAGTAGTGCTCAAGCCTTCGGAAAAATCTCCGCTGACCGCCATTCGCATCGCCCAACTGGCGGTGGAAGCCGGCCTGCCGAAGGGCGTGCTCAACGTGCTGCCCGGCTACGGCCACACCGTGGGCAAGGCCCTGGCCCTGCACATGGACGTCGACACCGTGGTGTTCACCGGTTCGACCAAGATCGCCAAGCAGCTGCTGGTGTATTCGGGCGAGTCGAACATGAAGCGCGTGTGGCTCGAGGCCGGTGGCAAAAGCCCGAACATCGTGTTCGCCGACGCCCCTGACCTGCAGGCCGCCGCCGAGGCTGCCGCCAGCGCCATCGCCTTCAACCAGGGCGAGGTCTGCACCGCCGGTTCCCGCCTGCTGGTCGAGCGTTCGATCAAGGCGCGCTTCCTGCCGATGGTGGTCGAGGCGCTCAAGGGCTGGGCCCCGGGTAACCCGCTGGACCCTGCCACCACCGTCGGCGCGCTGGTCGATAGCCAGCAGATGAACACCGTGCTGTCTTACATCGAGGCCGGCCATAGCGACGGCGCCGAGCTGCTGGTGGGCGGCAAGCGCATCCTGCAGGAGACCGGCGGCACTTACGTTGAGCCGACCATTTTCGCGGGCGTGAACAACGCCATGCGCATCGCCAAGGAAGAGATCTTCGGCCCAGTGCTGTCGGTGATCGAGTTCGACACCTTCGACGAAGCCATCGCCATCGCCAACGACACCCAGTACGGCCTGGCCGCGGCGGTGTGGAGCTCGGACATCTCCAAGGCGCACCTGGCCGCCAAGGCGCTGCGCGCGGGCAGCGTGTGGGTCAACCAGTACGACGGCGGCGACATGACCGCGCCGTTCGGCGGCTTCAAGCAGTCGGGCAACGGCCGTGACAAGTCGCTGCACGCCTTCGACAAGTACACCGAGCTGAAGGCGACCTGGATCAAGCTGTAGGTTTGGCCTGAGGGCCCATCGCCCGGCACAGCCGGCCTCCCACCAGCTCTGTGTTGCCGCGTAAATCAAGCACTTACACAAATCTGGTGGGAGGCCGGCTGTGCCGGGCGATGGGCCAGTCAGCTCATGCGCTTGGTAAAACCTCCGGGAGAGACCAGGGCTTTTGAACCTCGACTTCGCGCTCTGATTGCTTAAGTGAACAGCATTACCGCTGTACCGGGCGAAGGGCCTTCAAATACTGGCAAAAAGCGGAATTCATACATGCGTTGGGGTACCTATTTCGCCGTGCTGGCGTCGGTGTTGAGCGTCGGCCTGGCGTTGGGCATGAGCATGCCCTTGGTATCCCTGCGCCTCGAGGCTTGGGGCTACGGCCCCTTCGCCATCGGCGTCATGGCCGCAATGCCGGCGGTGGGCGTGCTGCTTGGCGCGTCGATGGCCAGCCGGCTGGCGGCACGTTTCGGCACCGCCGCCTTGATGCGTGGTTGCCTGGCCGGCGGTGCCCTGGCCATCGGCCTGCTCGCGCTGCTGCCCTATTACCCGGTGTGGGTGCTGCTGCGGCTGATGATCGGCAGCATCCTCACCATCGTGTTCATCCTCGGCGAAAGCTGGATCAACACCCTGGTGGTCGAGCACTGGCGCGGCCGCCTGGTGGCGCTGTACGGCAGCAGCTATGCCCTCAGCCAACTGGCCGGGCCACTGTTGCTGGGGGCCATCGGCACCGCCCATGACTACGGCTTCTGGCTGGCCACGGCGTTGCTGCTGGCCGCGCCGCTGTTGCTGGTGGGCCGTAGCGGCGCGCCCAGTACCGAGGCTTCGCGGGTGACCTTCGCCGACCTGTTCGGTTTCTGCCAGCGCATGCCGATGATTGCCTGGGCGATCGCCCTGTTCGCCGGCTTCGAGGCGCTGATCCTGACCCTGCTGCCGGTGTACTGCGTGCAGCAGGGTTTCTCGACCTCGATGGCGCTGTACATGGTCAGCGCGGTGGTGGTGGGCGATGCGCTGTTGCAACTGCCGATCGGCGCGCTGGCGGACCGTATCTCCCGCGGCGGGCTGTTCCTCGGTTGCGCGGCCACCCTGATGGTCACCAGCGTGCTGGTGCCGGTGCTGCTGCACAGCGTGTTGATCTGGCCGGTGTGGGTGCTGTTCGGCGCCAGCGCTGGCGGGCTGTTCACCCTGTCGCTGGTGCTGATCGGCGAGCGCTTTCGCGACGACGAGCTGGTGCGCGCCAATGCCCATGTGGCGCAACTGTGGGGCGTGGGTTGCCTGGTGGGGCCGCTGGTGGCCGGCGCCGGCAGCCAGTGGGTCAGCGGCCATGCGCTGCCGTGGATGATGGCCGTGGGCGCGTTCGTGCTGGTGTTGTTGGCGCGGGCGCGGCCGGTGGGCCAGGTGGCCTAAAGCATTTTCTCCAGCCCCACCGCCTTACTCACCCAGGCGTTGAGGCGCCGCCACCAGCCTCCAGGTTCGCGGCTGAGGGTGTGCATCTGGCCGTTGTCTTCGGTCACCCACACCAACTGGCCGCCCTCGATTTTCACCTGGTAGCTGCGCCCCGGCGCCATGCCTTGCAGGGCCAGGGCGCGGGTGGCCTGGGCCAGCGCCGGGCTGTCGACCAGCACGCCGACCTCGGTGTTCCACAGCACCGAGCGTGGGTCGAAGTTGAACGAGCCGAGGAACACCTTGCGCTGGTCTAGGATGATCGCCTTGCTGTGCAGGCTGGAGTCCGAGTTGCCGTGCAGCGGCAGGCGGAAGGCGTTGTTGTCGCCCGGCTGGCGGCGCAGCTCGTACAACTGCACGCCGTGTTCGAGCAGGGCCTTGCGGTAGGGCGCGTAGCCGCCATGCACCGCGGGCACGTCGGTGGCTTCCAGGGCGTTGGTCAGCAAGCTGACGTGCACCCCGGCATCGGCCCGGCCGGTGAGGTACAACAGGCCGGTTTCCCGCGGCACGAAGTACGCCGACACCAACATCAGCTCGTGGTTGACCGCCAGCAGCTCGGGGGCCAACTGGGTGGTCAGCAGCAGGTGTGGGTCTGGCTCGCCCTGAGAGAGGATCTTGCTCGGGGCGTCCCACAGCACCCGGCTGTGGGCCCAGATCAATTGGCTGCGCCAGGTCGCCAGTTGCGGTTGTTGCTGGTAGCGCATCAGCCGCTCATACAGCGCCTTGCGCTTTACGCTCGCTTCGGCCAACGAGGCCCGCAGGGTCTGGCGCAGGTTCTCCAGCGCCTTGCCGCCGGCCTCGCCGTACACCTCGCCGATCGGCCGGCTGAGGCGGCTGTTCCAGTACTGGTCGAAGCTATAGCCCAGTTCCCGGGCCACCGGGCCCATGCCCAGCAAGTCGATGTCGGTGAAGTTCAAGTTCGGCTCGGCGTCGAAGTATTCATCGCCCAGGTTGCGCCCGCCGACGATCGCCGCGCTGCCGTCGACCACCCACAGCTTGTTGTGCATGCGCCGGTGTTGCTGGCTGAGGTTCATCAGCCGGCCCACGCCACGGGTGATGCCGCTGCCGCGCCCCAGGTGCAGCGGGTTGAACAGGCGGATCTGAATGCGCGGGTGGCTGGCCACGGTGGCGAGCAGGTCGTCGAGGCCATCGCTGGTGGTGTCGTCGAGCAGAATACGCACCCGCACGCCGCGGTCGGCGGCCTTGATCAGCTCATCGAGCAGCGCGCGGGTGCTCAGCCCGTCGTGCACGATGTAGTACTGCAGGTCGATGCTGGTCTGGGCGTTACGGATCAATTCGGCGCGCGCGCGGAACGCCGAGCCGCTGCCCGATAACAGGTAAAAGCCGGACTGCCCACCGTGGGCGTCGGAGGCGGCGAAGATCGACCGGCCCAGGCTCGATTGCTGCGCCGGGATCATCTCGCTGGCCTGCCGGGGGCCGGGTTGGCTGGCGCAGCCGGAGAGCAGCGCGAGCAGCAGCAGTAGGGGCGTCAGGAGTTTCACGCGGGGGCTCGCCTTGGCTGGGTGGGCGTGTGACAGCGAAACGGCCCGCAAGTTACCCGGCCGCGGCGCTTTCAAGCAAGCGCGCCGCCGCCTGGCCGACCTTGCGCACGGCGTCTTCGATCTGCGCGGTGGGCCGCGAGGCGAAGTTCATCCGCAGGCAATTGCGGTATTTGCCTGAGGCAGAAAAGATACTACCCACCGCAATCTGCACGTTCTGGCCCTTCAGCGCCTGGTTCAGGGCGACCGAGTCGAAGTGCTCGGGCAGCTCCAGCCACAGCATGAAGCCGCCGCGCGGGCGGCTGACACGGGTGCCAGCAGGGAAGTAACGGCGCACCCAGGCGGTCATCTCATCGCGGCCCTGCTGGTACTGGTGGCGCATGCGCCGCACGTGGGGGTCGTAGTGGCCGGCGCTGATGAAGTCGGCGATCGCCAGTTGCGCCTGCGGCGCGGTGCAGCCGCTGCCGATGTACTTCATGTGGGCCACCCGTTCCAGGTAGCGCCCAGGGGCCACCCAGCCGATGCGCAGGCCAGGCGCCAGGGTTTTCGAGAACGAACTGCACAGCAGCACGCGGCCATCGCTGTCGAAGGATTTGATCGTGCGCGGGCGTGGGTAGTCATAGGCCAGCTCGCCGTACACGTCGTCTTCGATGATCGCCACGTCGTAGCGCTGGGCGAGGGTGAGCAGGGCGCGCTTGTTGGCCTCCGGCATGATGTAGCCGAACGGGTTATTGCAGTTGGGGTTGAGCTGGATCACCTTGATCGGCCACTGCTCCAGCGCCAGTTCCAGGGCTTGCACACTGATGCCGGTGAGCGGGTCGGTGGGGATTTCCAGCGCCTTCAGGCCCAGGCCCTGCAGGGTTTGCATCGAGCCGAAGAAGCTCGGCGAGTCGACCGCAACGATGTCGCCGGGCTGGCAGATGGCGCGCACGCTGCACGACAGCGCCTCGTGGCAGCCGGCGGTGATCAGCAGGTCATCCGCGCTCAGGCGGCAGCCGGAGTCCACCTGCAGGCGCGCCACCTGCTCGCGCAGGGCGCGGTTGCCTTGCAGGGTGTCGTAATACAGGCCGGGCATGTCTTGGCGCCGGCTCAACCGCGCCAGGCTGCGCAGCAGCGGCTTCAGGGTCGGGCTGCTGACGTCGGGCATGCCGCGGCCCAGCGCGACCATCTGTTTGTTCGGTGCCTCGCGGACCATCTCCACCACCTGGTCCCACTGGGAAATATCCACCGGCCGCTGGGTGGCCTGGCTCACCGCGGGCAGCTCGGGCAGCGCCTTGCCCTCGGCCACGAAAAAGCCCGACTTGGGCCGTGGCGCGGCCAGGCCGTTGTCTTCCAGCACCCGGTAGGCCTGCTGCACGGTGCTCAGGCTGACCCCATGCTCAGCGCTCAGCGCGCGCACCGACGGCAGGCGGTCGCCGGGGCGGTACAGGCCTTGCTCGATGCGCTCGCCCAGCAGTTGGGCGAGGTGAACGTAAAGGGTCATGCAGGCAGGCTCCCATACAGATGAGGCATTTTTTGACCATACAGGCGGCGCGAGGCGGCATCTGTATGGTGAATATCCCGTCTGGGTGAGTCTGTATCAAATTGTTTAAAAAAACCATGATTGCTTTCCATACAGATCAGCGTTGGAGGGAAGCACCATGGCCCAGGTAGGCGAGTTGCACGCAAGGCTGCACAACCAGGAACTGGCGCGGCCGCGCGTTCAGGTGGTAACCCCGGCCGCCGAAGGCCCGCCCGGGCTGAGCTGGCTGGGCCGCTGGGTGCACCGCTGGCGCACCCGGCAACAATTGCTGCAGCTGGGGCCGGAGCAGCTCAAGGACCTGGGCCTGAGCCGCGCCGATGCGGTGGGTGAGGGGGGTAAGCCGTTTTGGCGGGAGTGAGGGCCGGTAAAAAACCTAGCCCAACGCCTTGAACCGATGCCACAGCATCCCAAGCGCCAGTAATGGCGAGCGCAGGTAGCGGCCCCCTGGGAAGGTGATGTGCGGCACCTTGGCGAACAGGTCGAAGCCCCCACCGGCCTGGCCGGCGATGGCTTCGGCCACCAGCCTTGCCGCCAGGTGGGTGGCGTTCAGGCCGTGGCCGGCGTAGGCCTGGGCGTAATACACGTTGCTGTGCTTGCCCAGCCGGCCGATCTGCGGCAGCCGGTTGGCGCCGATGCCAATCATCCCAGCCCAGTGGAAGCCGATCGCCACGCCCGCCAGTTGCGGGAACACCTGCAGCATCTTCGGCCGCATGTAGGCGGCGATGTCTTTCGGGTCACGCCCGGAGTAGTGGCAGGCGCCGCCGAACAGCAGGCGGTGGTCGGCCGAGAGGCGGAAGTAATCGACGATCAGCTTCTGGTCGCACATCGCCGTGTTCTGCGGCAACAGCGCTTGGGCGCGTTCGGCCCCCAGCGGCTCGGTGGCGATGATGTAGCTGCCGGCCGGCAGCACCTTGCCCGCCAGGTGCGGCTCCAGGTCGCCCAGGTAGGCGTTGCAGGCCACCACCAGGTGCTGGGCGGCGACCACGCCGGCGGCGGTGTGCACGCGCACGCTGGCGCCGTGCTCGATGCGCGTGACCATCGACTGCTCGAACAACCGCACCCCCAACTGGCTGGCGGCGTTGGCCTCGCCCAAGGCCAGCTTGAGTGGGTGCAGGTGGCCGGAGCCGCCGTCGAACAGTGCCCCGGCATAGGCATTGGAGGCAATCAAACCCGGCAACTCCTCGGGCGGCACCAGGCGCATGTCCTGCTCGTAGCCCAACTGGCGCAGGCCGCACAGTTCGCCGGCGAAGGCGTCGTACTCCTGGGCGCGGTTGGCCAGGTCGCAATAGCCCCACACCAGGTCGCAGTCGATGGCGTAGCGCTGGATGCGCTGGCGCACGATGCCCACGGCCTCGAGGCCCATGCGCTGGAGTTCGGTCACGCCCTCTTTACCCAGCACGCCTTCGAACTGCTCCAGCTCATGGCCCACGCCGCGGATCAACTGGCCGCCGTTGCGGCCGCTGGCGCCCCAGCCGATGCGCCGGCCCTCGAGCAACACCACCCGCAGGCCACGCTCGGCCAGCTCGATGGCGGTGTTCAAACCGGTGAAGCCGCCGCCGATGATGCACACATCGGCCTGTTCCTCACCTTGCAGCGTGGGGTACTGGGGCAGGGGGCCGGCACTGGCGGCGTAATAAGAGGCTGCGTGCGAGTTCGCCGCGAGCGGGGCGCTCATGGGTACATCCTGTAGGTGTTTGTAAAATTTAACGGAGCTTAAGCGCGCGGCCTGCCACGGGGCAACCCGTGATCAGTCCGGAACCGGCAGGTTAAGGCTTTCCTTGACCTCTTCCATGACGATGTAGCTCTTCGATTCCCGCACATGGGGCAGCTTCAGGAGGATGTCGCCCAGCAGCTTGCGGTACGACGCCATCTCGGAAATCCGCGCCTTCACCAGGTAATCGAAGTCGCCCGAGACCAGGTGGCACTCCAGCACATGGGGCAGCTTGAGCACCGCGCGGCGGAAGTCTTCGAAAGTGTCACCAGATTTGTAGTCGAGGCTGATCTCGACGAACACCAACAGGCTACCCTTGAGGTGCTGCGGGTTGAGCCGGGCGTAGTAGCCCATGATGATGCCCTCGCGCTCGAGCCGGCGAACCCGCTCGGTGCAGGGGGTGGTCGACAGGCCGACCTTCTCGCCCAGCTCGGTGAACGACAACCGACCATCGGCCTGCAACAGGCGCAAGATGTTGCGGTCGATCTTATCGAGTTCCCGTTTGCTCTGATGCTGGGTTCTCATAGGCGATGCCCCTCCGAAAAAGCCATTTTGGCCGAGAATTATCGCCAAATATAGCTGCTTATATAGTGAATAGCACTGCGCTGCGCTTTTTATACTGCCGCCATCGAATGGGTTATCAGACTTTTCCGCACGCCAGGCCGTGCAAGGGGTGAGTATGCGTGTGCTGGTATTGGGCAGTGGTGTGATTGGCACCACCAGTGCGTATTATCTGGCCCGCCAGGGCTACGAAGTGGTGGTGGTCGACCGCCAGGACGGTGTGGCCATGGAAACCAGCTTCGCCAACGCCGGCCAGGTGTCGCCAGGCTACGCCTCGCCCTGGGCCGCCCCGGGCATCCCGCTCAAGGCCATGAAGTGGTTGCTGCAGCGCCATGCGCCGTTGGCGATCAAGGCCACCGGCAGCCTCGACCAATACGTCTGGATGGCGCAGATGCTGCGCAACTGCACCGCCAGCCGCTACGCGGTGAACAAAGAGCGCATGGTGCGCTTGTCCGAATACAGCCGCGACTGCCTCGACGAGCTGCGCGCCGACACCGGCATCAGCTACGAAGGCCGCGCGCTGGGCACCACCCAGCTGTTCCGCACCCAGGAGCAGCTCGACAACGCCGCCAAGGACATCGCCGTGCTCGAGCGTGAGGGCGTGCCCTTCGAAGTGCTCGACCGCGCCGGCATCGCCCGCGTCGAGCCGGCCCTGGCCGCCACCGGCGACCTGCTCGCCGGCGCCCTGCGCCTGCCGAATGATCAAACCGGCGACTGCCAGATGTTCACCACCCGCCTGGCCGAACTGTGCCGCGGCCTGGGTGTGCAGTTCCGCTTCGGGCAAACCATCGAGCGCCTGGACTTCGCTGGCGATCGCATCAATGGCGTGGTCATCGACGGCAAGCTGGAAACCGCCGACCGCTACGTGCTGGCGCTGGGCAGCTACTCGCCACAGTTGCTCAAGCCGCTGGGCATCAAGGCGCCGGTGTACCCGCTCAAGGGCTACTCAATGACCATCCCGATCGTCGACGCCGCCATGGCGCCGGCCTCGACCATCCTCGATGAAACCTACAAGGTCGCCATCACCCGCTTCGACAACCGTATCCGCGTGGGCGGCATGGCCGAAATCGCCGGTTTCGACCTCAGCCTCAACCCGCGCCGCCGGGAAACGCTGGAGATGATCGTCAACGACCTTTATCCTCGCGGCGGGAACCTGCAGGAAGCGACCTTCTGGACCGGCCTGCGCCCGACCACCCCCGATGGCACGCCGATCGTCGGTGCCACGCCGTACCGCAACCTGTTCCTCAACACCGGCCACGGCACCCTCGGCTGGACGATGGCCTGTGGTTCCGGGCGGCTGCTGGCCGACCTGATCGCGCGCAAGGCGCCGCAGATCAGCGCCGAGGGCCTCGACATCTTCCGCTATGGCCAGCAACCGCGGCCGGCCGCGCAAGGTGAGGGCGGTAAAGCCCAGCCGTCGCACTCCCGTTCCTGAGCCCGTACCCGTAACCTGCGTTCAAGAAGATTTTCATGCGCCCAGCCCGTGCCCTGATCGACCTGCAAGCCCTGCGTGACAACTACCGCCTCGCCCGTGAACTGTCCTGCGCCCGCGCGTTGGCGGTGATCAAGGCCGACGCTTACGGCCACGGCGCGGTGCGTTGCGCCCAGGCCCTGCAACAAGACGCCGACGGTTTTGCCGTGGCCTGCATCGAAGAAGCGCTGGAGCTGCGCGCCGCCGGCATTCAGGGGCCGATCCTGCTGCTCGAGGGCTTCTTCGAGGCCAGCGAGCTGGCGCTGATCGTCGAGCACCGGCTGTGGACGGTGGTGCACTCGTTGTGGCAACTGGAGGCGATCGAACAGGCCAGCCTCGGCCGGCCGATCCAGGTGTGGCTCAAGCTCGACTCGGGCATGCACCGGGTGGGCCTGCCGCCACGCGATTACGCCGCTGCGTTCAACCGGCTGAAGGCCAGCGGCAAGGCCAGCGAGGTGGTGATGATGAGCCACTTCGCCCGCGCCGACGAACCCGGCAGCCCCGCCAGCCTTGACCAAGTGGCGGTGTTCAAGGCCGCCACCGAAGGCCTGCAGGCACCGGTGAGCCTGCGCAATTCGCCCGCGGTGCTGGGCTGGCCACAGGTGCCCAGCGACTGGGTGCGCCCGGGCATCATGCTCTACGGCGCCACGCCGTTCGACGCCCCCCAGGCCAATGCCGCGCAGCTCAAGCCGGTGATGAGCCTGGAGTCGAAGGTGATCTGCGTGCAACAGCTGGAGGCTGGCGAGCCGGTGGGCTACGGTGCTGCCTTCATAACCGACAAACCGATGCGCGTGGGCGTTGTGGCCATGGGCTACGCCGACGGTTACCCGCGCCACGCCCCCACCGGCACCCCGGTGATGGTCGCCGGCCAACGCAGCCGCCTGCTGGGCCGGGTGTCGATGGACATGCTCTGCATTGACCTCACCGATGTACCCGCCGCCCAGGTCGGCAGCCCGGTCGAGCTGTGGGGCCGCCAGGTGCTGGCCAGCGACGTGGCCAGCGCCGCTGGCACCATCCCCTACCAGATATTTTGTAACTTGCGCCGGGTGCCGCTCGTTTACCAGGGTTGAGCCGCCGCCGGGGTGCTTTGTTGTAAATACCGAACAGGGTTGCCATCATACCTGCTCGAACAACAACACCTCGGAGCCCCCCATTGGACGTCGGTGAACGCCTGCAAGCCATCCGCAAGCTCAAAGGCCTGTCCCAACGCGAGCTCGCCAAACGCGCCGGGGTGACCAACAGCACCATCTCGATGATCGAAAAAAACAGCGTTAGCCCTTCGATCAGCTCCTTGCGCAAGGTTTTGGGCGGCATTCCCATGTCGATGGTCGAGTTTTTCTCCGAAGAGCTCGAAACCCACAACACCGCCCAGATCGTCTACAAGGCCAACGAGCTGATCGACATCTCCGACGGCGCGGTGACCATGAAGCTGGTCGGCAAGGCCCACACCGGCCGGGCGATTTCCTTTTTGACCGAAACCTACCCGCCAGGGGCCGACACCGGCGCCGACATGCTCGCCCATGACGGCGAGGAAACCGGCATCCTCATCGAAGGCCGGCTGGAGTTGACCGTAGGGCTGGAAACCTTCGTGCTCGAGGTGGGCGACAGCTACTACTTCGAAAGCACCCGGCCGCACCGCTTCAGGAACCCCTTCGAGGCGCCAGCGCGGTTGATCAGCGCGGCGACGCCGGCGAATTTCTAAGCGCTGAACAACCACCCCCACCCCCGGTCCAACCTCCATCACCACCCCGAATGGAGCTCAGCCGGTGGAACGCTGCTCGATAGACCACGCGGTAGACGCAGTGCTGGAACGCCTGCCCAACCACATCCAGATGGGCCTGCCGCTGGGCCTGGGCAAGCCCAACCGCTTCGTTAACGCGCTGTATGCGCGCCTGAAAACCCTCCCCAGCCGCCAACTGACGATCTACACCGCCCTGGTGCTGGGCCGCCCGCCACTGGGCGACGGCCTGCACAAACGGTTTCTCGAACCCTTCGTTGAAGAGGTGTACGGCGATTACCCGGAGCTGGATTTTCTCGCCGACCTGCGCCGTAACGAACTGCCCGCCAACGTCGCGGTAGAGCAGTTTTTCATGCAGCCCGGGGCGCTGGTCGGCTGCGCCACCGCCCAGCAGAGCTACGTGAGCAGCAACTACAGCCACGCCGCGCGCGACATCGACGCCCGCGGGCTGAACCTGGTGGCGCAGTTGATCGCCGAGGCGCCCTCACGGCCCGGGCAGTTCAGCCTCAGTTGCAACCCGGACCTCACCCTCGACCTGCTGCCGCGCCTGGGCAAACGCCGCGCGGCGGGGGAAGCGGTGCTGGTGCTGGGCCAGGTGCACGAGCAACTGCCCTACATGCCCGGCTCGGCCGAAGTGGCGCACGAGCAGTTCGACCTGGTGATCGATGAGCCCGAGCGCAGCACGCTGTTTTCCACCCCGAACATGCCGGTGGGCAGCCAGGACCACTTCATCGGCCTGTACGCCAGCACCCTGGTGCGCGACGGCGGCACCTTGCAGATCGGCATCGGCGCTATGGGCGATGCCCTTACCGCGGCATTGTTGGCGCGCCAGGCGAATAACCATGCCTACTTGGCGTTGCTCGATGAGCTGGACCTCGCCCCAGCGCTGATCGCCCGTGAAGGCGGCACCGCGCCGTTCACCCAGGGCCTCTACGGCTGCAGTGAAATGTTCGTGAACGGCCTGCTGGTGCTGGCCGAAGCCGGCGTGTTGCGCCGCCGGGTGCACGCCGAGGCCGAGCATCAGGCGCGGGCCAATGCCGGCGAAAGCGTGCCCGGCGGGGTGCTGGTGCACGGTGGGTTCTTCCTCGGCCCGCGGCGCTTCTATGAGCGCCTGCGGGAGATGCCGCTGGAGGTGCGCGGGCAGTTCGACATGACCGCCATCAGCTTCATCAACGAGCTGTACGGCGATGAGCCGCTCAAACGCCTGCAGCGCCAGCACGCGCGGTTTTTCAACACGGCGGTGAAAGCCACGCTGCTGGGCGCGGCGGTGGCCGACCAACTGGAAGGCGGCCAGGTGCTCAGCGGCGTCGGTGGGCAGTACAACTTCGTGGTGCAAGGCCACGCGCTGGAGGGCGCGCGCTCGCTGCTGGCGCTGCGCAGCTGGCGCGAAAGCGGCGGGGCGGTGAGTTCGAACATCGTCTGGGAATACGGCCACTGCACCATCCCCCGGCATCTGCGGGACCTGGTCATCACCGAGTACGGCATCGCCGACCTGCGCGGCAAAACCGACGCCCAGGTGATCGAGGCGCTGGTGAACATCGCCGACTCACGCTTCCAGCCGGCGCTGATCGACCAAGCGCAAATGGCCGGCAAGCTGCCGCGTGATTTTCGCCTCGACCGGCGCTATGCCGAGAACACCCCGGAACGCTTGGAGGCGGTGCGCGCCCGCCATCCGCAGTTGTTTCCGGAGTACCCGCTGGGCAGTGACTTCACCACGGTGGAGCGGGACCTGCTACGGGCGCTGAACTGGCTGAAGAGCAAGTTCCACCTCACTGAGTTGCTCGACCTGGGCAAGGCCGCGTTGGATGCGCCGGAACCAAACCTGTACCCCGAACACCTGCAGCGCATGCAGTTGATGCAGGCCCATGGGTTGCGCGAGGAGTTGTACCAGCGGCTGCTGTTGGCGGCGTTGCAGGCAACGCGGCCGGCGGAGCCGTTGGTGTTTTTGACGCAGTGAGGGAAGGCCCGGAGGGAATCAATCTGTGAGCGCTGCTGATTTTGTGCATGAGCTTCAGGGCCCTTCGCCCGGCACAGCCGGAGTGCCGGACCACGGCCTCCCACCAGATCTGTGTAAGTACCTGAATTACGAGGCAGCATAGAACCCGTGGGAGGCCGGCTGTGCCGGGCGATGGGCCCCTCAATCACTCAATAAACTCAACCTTCCCCCCCGCCAAAGACCCCACCCGGGCCAGCGATTCCACCCGGTACCCCTGGGCATCCAGCTCGGCGCGGCCACTCTGGAACGACTTCTCGATCACGATCCCCAGCCCGGCGATGCTCGCGCCGGCCTGCTGGATGATCGAAATCAGCGCTTGCGCGGCGCGGCCGTTGGCCAGGAAGTCGTCGATGATCAGCACATGGTCATGGGCCGCCAGGTGGCGAGGCGACACCGCCACCTTGTTGCTCACCTGCTTGGTGAACGAATACACCTCGGCGGTGAGCAGGTTTTCCGTGAGGGTGAGTGAGGCGTGCTTGCGGGCGAAGATCACCGGCACGTTCATCTTCAGCCCGGCCATCACCGCCGGGGCAATGCCGGAGGCTTCGAGGGTGACGATCTTGGTCACGCCCTGGCCCTCGAAGCGGCGGGCGAACTCATCGCCGATGGCCTGCATCAGCGCCGGGTCGATCTGGTGGTTGAGGAAGGCATCGACCTTGAGCACCTGCTCGGAGAGCACGATGCCTTCTTCACGGATTTTTTCTTGCAGTGCGAGCACGGTAAGCCCTCGAATTCAGCGCTTGAGCATGGCACGGATGTCGGCCAGTGCGTTGTTGCCACGGGCCGCCTTGACCTCGACCGGGGCGTCTTCCTGGCCTTCCCAAGCGAGGTCGTCAGGCGGCAGTTCGTCTAGAAAACGGCTGGGCAGGCAGTCGATGATTTCACCGTACTGCTTGCGCTTGGCCGCGAAGGTGAACGCCAGGGTTTGCCGGGCGCGGGTGATGCCCACGTAGGCCAGGCGGCGTTCTTCCTCGATGGTGTCGGCTTCGATGCTGGAGCGGTGCGGGAGGATTTCTTCCTCCATGCCCATGATGAACACGTAGGGGAATTCCAGGCCCTTGGAGGCGTGCAGGGTCATCATCTGCACGCCGTCGGCGCCTTCTTCTTCCTCTTGCTGGCGTTCGAGCATGTCGCGCAACACCAGCTTGCCGATGGCGTCCTCGATGGTCATCTCGCCGTCTTCGTCTTTCTCCAGGGTGTTCTTCAGCGCCTCGATCAGGAACCACACGTTGCTGATGCGGTACTCGGCGGCCTTGTCGCTGGAGCTGTTCTGGCGAATCCAGTTTTCGTAGTCGATGTCCATCACCATGCTGCGCAGGGCCTGGATCGGCTCGCTGGTGGCCACCTGTTGGCGCACGTTGTCCATCCAGCGCTTGAAGCGCTGCAGGCGGTCGACGAAGCGCGCATCGAGGTGCTGGGCCAGGCCGAGTTCATCGCAGGCGCCGTACATCGACACTTCTCGCTCGGTGGCGTAGTTGCCGAGTTTCTCGAGGGTGGCCGAGCCGATCTCCCGGCGCGGCACGTTGATCACCCGCAGGAAGGCGTTGTCGTCGTCCGGGTTGACCAGCAGGCGCAGGTAGCTCATCAGGTCTTTGACTTCCTGCCGAGCAAAGAAGCTGGTGCCGCCGCTGAGCCGGTAGGGCACCTGGTGGTGCTGCAGCTTGAGCTCGATCAGCTTGGCCTGGTAGTTGCCGCGGTAGAGGATGGCGAAATCCTTGTACGGGCGCTCGGTACGCAGGTGCAAGGTGAGGATTTCCATCGCCACCCGCTCGGCTTCGGCTTCTTCGTTGCGGCAGCGGATCACACGGATTTCATCGCCGTGGCCCATCTCGCTCCACAGTTGTTTTTCGAACGCGTGGGGGTTATTGGCGATCAGCGTGTTGGCGCAGCGCAGGATGCGGCTGGTCGAGCGGTAGTTCTGCTCGAGCATCACCACCTTGAGCGAGGGGTAGTCGTCTTTGAGCAGCATGAGGTTTTCAGGCCGCGCACCGCGCCAGGCGTAGATCGACTGGTCGTCGTCGCCGACCACGGTGAACTGGTGGCGCATGCCGATCAGCAGCTTGACCAACAGGTACTGGCTGGCGTTGGTGTCTTGGTATTCGTCTACCAGCAGGTAGCGCACGCGGTTCTGCCAGCGTTCGAGCACGTCGGCGTGTTCCTGGAACAGCTTCACCGGCTGCAGGATCAGGTCGTCGAAATCCACTGCGTTGAACGCGCGCAAGGTGCGCTGGTAGTGCGCGTAAACGATCGCCGCGGTTTGCTCGCGTGGGTTGCGCGCTTCGGCCAGGGCCTGCTCAGGGAGGATCAGGTCGTTCTTCCAGGTGCCGATCATGTGCTTGATCTCGTCGGCCCCGTCGTCGCCCGAGTACTCCTTCTGCATGATGTCGGTCAGCAGGCTTTTGATGTCGGACTCATCGAAGATCGAAAACCCCGGCTTGTAGCCCAGCCGCGCGTGTTCCTTGCGGATGATGTTCAGGCCCAGGTTGTGGAAGGTGCAGACCGTCAGCCCGCGCCCCTCGCCGCCACGCAGCAGGGTGCCGACGCGCTCTTTCATCTCGCGCGCGGCCTTGTTGGTGAAGGTCATGGCCACGATGTACTGGGCGCGGATGCCACACTGCTGGATCAAATGGGCGATCTTGCGGGTGATCACGCTGGTTTTGCCGGAGCCTGCGCCGGCCAGTACCAGCAGCGGGCCGCCGACGTAGTTCACGGCTTCCTGCTGCCGGGGGTTGAGTCGCGACATGGGGGATTCTGACCAGTAAAAAGGCCGCGCATTTTAACAGGGTCCGGGCCGCTTGCCGCGCCCACCTGACGTAGCGCAAAAGATCGTGTAACAAAATTTGCCCGTTTTGTTACTTTGCCTCAGGATGCGAGCGGAAGTTTTTCATTCGGTTAGAAATTTTCTTTTCAGCCGCTATCGAAAATCATTATCATTCAAGCGTTTTCGCCTGGGCCCGGGACCCTCTACCCGCCAGTACTGAATGCTAAGGAGCTTGCGTGGCTACGCCGCTAGAACCTACCCGCCTGTTGTTGTTGGCCGAGCAGGCGGTCTGGGCTGCAACGTTGCATGAGTGCCTGGCGCCTTTGGGCGACGCTTTTGTGTTGATCAGCGCCCCGAACTGGGCGGTGGTCAGCAGCCTGTTCGAACACGATCGCCAGGCGGTGCTGCTGACCACCCCCGGCTTGCAGCCGGCAGACCTCAACTGCCAGATGGCCCAGGTGCTGCTGCTCGAAGACGAACCCGCCGAGCCGCCGCAGGGCGCCAGCGACTGGTTGGTGCGCAGTACCCTTAGCCCCGACACCCTGCGCCGCTGCCTGCGCCATGTGCGCGAGCGCGCCTCGCTCGAAAGCACCCTGCAGCGCCTGGCCGAAGAAGACCCGCTCACCGGCATCGCCAACCGCCAGGGCTTTCAAACCCTGCTTGCCGGGCGCCTGGCCAGCACCGAAGGCCGCGGCCTGGCGCTGGGCCACCTCGACCTCGACAACTTCCGCCACGCCAACGACTCGCTCGGCCACCAGGCCGGCGACCGCTTGATCCTGCAAGTGGTGGCGCGGCTCAAGGCGCAGTTGGAGCCCGGTGACCACCTGGCGCGGCTGGGCAGTGACGAATTCGCCCTGCTGCTCGACACCCGCGGCGACCCTGAGCGCGCCGAGCGCCTGGCCGAGCGGATCGTCGAGGCCATGGGCGAGCCGTACTGGATCGACGGCGAAAGCCTGTTGATCGGCTGCAGCCTGGGCGTGGCCCACGGCCGCGCCAAGGCCGGCGCGGACCCGCTGATGTGGCACGCGCACATCGCCATGCAGCAGGCCAAGGGCATCCAGGGCTGCACGTACCATGTGTTCAACGAGCGCATCAATCGCAACGCGCGCAGCCTGGCCGACCTCGAAAGCGAGCTGCGCCGGGCGCTGCGCCGCGATGAACTGGAACTGCACTACCAGCCGCGCCTGCACCTGTGCACCGGCGAAGTGGTCGGCCTCGAGGCCCTGGTGCGCTGGCGCCATGCCGAGCGCGGCCTGCTGCCGCCGAGCGAGTTCGTGCCGCTGGCCGAGCAAAGCGGGCTGATCGTGCCGCTGGGCTACTGGGTGATCTCGCGCGCCCTGCAAGACATGCAAAACCTCACCGCCGCCGGCCTGGCGCCGCTGCACATGGCGGTCAACCTGTCGTTCCGCCAGTTCCAGGACAGCCAGCTGTTGTCTACCCTCAGCCGGCTGATCAAAGAGCGCGGCATCGATGCCAGCTGGCTGGAGTTCGAACTCACCGAAACCGCGGTGATGCGCCGCAACGACCTGGTGCGCCACACCATGGACGTGCTCGGCCAGTTGGGTGTGCGCTTCTCCCTGGATGATTTCGGCACCGGGTTTTCATCGTTCGTGCACCTCAACAGCCTGCCGATCGCTTTGCTGAAGATCGACAAAAGCTTTGTCGCTGGCATGGACGACCGCGAAGAAAACCGCCAACTGGTGCATGCGATGGTCAACCTGGCCCATAACCTGCACTTGGAAGTGGTCGCCGAAGGCGTCGAAACCCAGGCGCAGATGGACCAACTGCGTGGCTTTGGCTGCGACCAGGTGCAGGGCTACCTGATCAGCAGGCCGTTGCCGATGGCGGCGTTGCTGGGGTTTTTGCAGCAGCGCCAGCACGCCGCAACCGGTTGACCCGCCACTCGAAGCCCAGCGTCAAGGTGCTGGCCGCGCAGGCCAGCCCGGCGGCCAAGCCCCACCACACCCCCAGCGGGCCCCAGCCGGCCTGGAAGGCCAGCACCCAGGCGATCGGCGCGCCGATCAGCCAGTAGCAGCCCAGGCCGATCAGGAAGGTCAGGCGGCTGTCTTTCAAACCGCGGATCGCGCCCATGGCGATGGTCTGGGTGCCGTCGAACAGCTCGAACCAGGCAGCCACCGCCAGCAGTTGCACGGCCAGGGTGAACACCGGGGTGAAGGCGGGGTCATGGGCGTTGATGAACAGCCCGATCACCGCCTCTGGCGCGGCCCAGAACAACAGCGAAAAACACAGCATCACCAGCGCGCCGAAGCCGATGCCGACCCGCCCGGCGCGGCGCGCTTGGCGCAGGTCGCCGGCGCCGTGATGGCGGCTGACCCGCAGCGTGACCGCGTAGCTGAGCCCCACTGGCACCATGAACGCCACCGACACCACCTGCAGGGCGATCTGGTGCGCCGCCAACTGGGTGCTGCCCATGGTGCCCATGCACAGCGCGGCGAAGGCGAACAGGCCGATTTCCACCGCGTAGGTGCCGCCGATCGGCAGGCCCAACCGCCACAGCTCGGCCAGGCTGGCCCAGTCTGGCCGGCCGAGCCCGGCGCGCAGCGGGTAGGCGTGGTAGGCCTGGGCGGCACCGATGTACAGCGCCAGGGTGGCCGCCATGCCGGTGGACACCACCGCGGTGACCAGCCCGATGCCTTTCAGGCCCAAATGCGGCAGGCCGAACCAGCCGTCGATCAGCGCCAGGTTCAGTACCGCGTTAGCCCCCGCTGCCAGCAGGCTGATGACCATCACCGGCCCGGCCTTGCCCACCGCGCTGGTAAAACCGCGCAAGGCCATGAAGGTCATCGCGCCGGGCAGGGCCAGCGGCAGCATGAGCAAAAATTGTTCAGCGAAGGCCACGTTCTCGGCCGTTTGGCCCAGCCGCAGCAGCAACGGGCCGAGGTTCCACAGCAGCACCGCGCCCACCACCCCGAGCATCCAGCCCAGCCACAACCCGGCCCGCGCCAGGCGCGCGGCGCCGGCATCGTCGGCGGCGCCATGGCGGTTGGCGACCAGGGTGCCGACCGCGGCGATCACGCCGAAGCAGAAGATCGACACGAAGGTGTAGCACGCCGCGCCCAGGCCGCCGCCGGCCAGCGCCTGCGGGCTGAGCCGGGCCATCATCAGTGTGTCTGTGAGCACCATCAGCATGTGCGCCAGTTGCGAGGCGATCAGCGGCCCGGCCAGGCGCAGCAGGGCGAGGAGTTCGGTGCGGGTCTTGGAGGCGGCCATGGTCGTGGTTTCTGATCAACTGGGCAGGGCTGGGAGGAAGGCAGTGTGCGCCTTGCCAAGCCCCCGCACAAAAGGATAATAGCGATGCATGGCATGAGTATTAATCATGCATGCGCCACCCCGGGAGCCGCCGATGCCACGCCATTTACCGCCGTTGTATGCACTGCGCGCCTTTGAAGCTGCCGCCCGGCACAGCTCGTTCACCCGTGCCGCCGAGGAGCTGGCGATCACCCAGAGCGCGGTCAGCCGGCACATCCGCACGCTGGAAACCTTCTTCGCCTGCCGGCTGTTCCTGCGCAGCGGCCGCCAGCTGCGCCTGACCGAAGCGGCGCGCACGCTACTGCCGGGCGTGCGCGATGGCTTCGGTTCGCTGGAGCGGGCCTGCGCGGTGTTGCTCGGCGAGCACGGCGAGCTGCGCATGAAGGCCCCGCCCACCCTGACCATGCGCTGGCTGTTGGCGCGGCTCAGCCGCTTCCGCCAACTGCAGAGCGGCAACGAGGTGCAGCTCACCAGCGCCTGGATGGACATCGACCATGTGGACTTCCACGACGAGCCGTTCGATTGCGCGGTGCTGCTCTCCACCGGGCACTTCCCGGCGGACTGGGAAGCCACCCCGCTGTTCCCGGAGCTGTTGATCCCGGTGGGCGCCCCGGCGCTGGCCGAGCAACCGCCGTGGGGCGCGGCGCAATTGGCCAGCGTCGAGCTGCTGCACCCCACCCCGGACCGCCGCGACTGGCGCCACTGGCTCAAGCGCATGGGCCTGACCGAGCAGGTGCCGCTGCAGGGCGGGCAGGTGTTCGATACGCTCGAAATGGGTATGATCGCCGCCGCGCGAGGCTATGGGGTGTCGATCGGCGACCTGATGATGGTCACCGAAGACGTCGCCCAAGGGCGCCTGGCGCTGCCCTGGCCGACCGCCGTGGCCAGCGGCGAAACCTACTACCTGGTATGGCCGCGCACCCGCCCGGGAAGTGAGCGGTTGCAGCGCCTCAGTGAATTTTTGCAACAAGAAGTTGCCGCCACCGTGTTGCCGGAGGTGAACATCCTCCAGTAGTGGCAATCTAATGCCGCAGGGCGCGACTCAGGTATTGCCGAGCGCGGCCGACACACCCTTTGCAGCCTTGTGCGCTACACCTATTTTTTACCGTATACCAGACCGGCCCCGAGGCCGGCATCTGGACAGGAGCCCGTTCCCGTGACTCAGCCCCGAGCTCGCATCGCCTCACAGCTGGGCCTTGCCTTGGCCGCCATTCTGATCGTGGTGATCAGCCTTAGTACTGCCCTTGCCCTGCGTTCGCTGAACAGCGCCAACCTCGCCACCCGTGAAGACCACATGGCCAGCGAGGCGCGGCTGCTCGCCGACCAGCTCGACACCTTTCAGAACACCCTGCGCATCAGCACCCAGCGCCTCAGCGGGCTGTTTGAATCGCGCTTCGCCGCCGGCCTTGCGCTGCAGCCGGAACAGCCTGTAGCCGTGGCCGGGGTGAATACTCCGGGCCTGCTGCTCGGCGAGGCGCTGCTCAACAACGACACCCGCGAGGTCGATGACTTTCGCAAGATGACCGAAGGCGTGGCCACGGTGTTCGTGCGCAGCGGCGATGAGTTCGTGCGCATTAGCACCTCGCTGACCAAACAGGATGGCAGCCGCGCCATCGGCACCCAGCTCGACCACGCCCACCCGGCCTACCAGCGCCTGCTTGGCGGGCAGAGCTATGTGGGCGCCGCGGTGCTGTTCGGGCGCAACTACATGACCCAGTACACCCCCGTGCGCGACGCCCGCGGCCAGGTGATCGCGGTGCTGTTCGTGGGCTTTGACTACACCGAGGCGCAGGCCGCGCAGTTTGCCAAGCTGCGGCAGTTCCGCATCGGCACCAGTGGCTCGCTGGCGCTGCTCGACGCGCAGAACCACTGGCTGGTGCCGCCGTTCGGGGTCAAGGCCGCGGACCAGGCGGTGGAGGCCATTCAGCCGGCCCTGGCGGCGGCCGATGGCGGCTTCTGGAACGACGGCAGCCAGGTGTTCTACTCGCTGGCCGTGCCGTTTGCCCAAGGGCCGTGGCGGGTGGTGGCGAGCATGCCCGAGGCAGAAATGACCGACGTGACCTGGGCCGTGGGCACGCGCCTGGTGATCGGCAGCCTGGTGGCGACGTTGATCGCCGTGGGCATGGCCATGTGGCTGCTGCGCCGGCGCCTGGCGCCGCTGGCTGGCCTGGTGGCGCAAGCACAAGCCCTGGGCGCCGGGGACCTCAGCGCGCGCTCGCGCACCCACGGCAACGATGAGATCGCCCAACTGGGCAACGCCTTCAACCAGATGGGCGAGGCCCTGGCCGGGATGGTCCAGCATATTCGCGACGCCGCCGAGCAGGTGAACCACCGCGCCGGCGCCCTCAACGGGCTTTCCGGGGGCGCTTACGCCGGCATGGAGCAGCAATCCGGCGAGATCACCAGCATGGCCGGCGCCGTTGAAGAATTCAGCGCCACCTCCCAGCACATCGCCGACAACATGCTCAGCACCGAGCGCATGGCCCGCGACAACATGCAGCACACCCAAGTGGGCCGCGCGTCGATGGACCAAGCCTCCAGCTCCCTCGAGCAGATCGCCGCGGCCCTGGGCGAAACCGCCAAGGTGATCGACGCCCTTGGCCAGCGCTCCCAGGAGATCGGCGGTATCGTCAGCGTGATCACCTCGATCGCCGAGCAAACCAACCTGCTGGCGCTCAACGCGGCGATCGAAGCGGCCCGTGCCGGCGAGCAGGGCCGCGGCTTTGCCGTGGTCGCCGACGAGGTGCGCAGCCTGGCCTCGCGCACCCGCCAGGCCACCGATGAAATCTCCCAGATGATCGACAACATCCAGCAGCAGAGCGCGCAAGCGGTGCAAACGATGGAACAGGGCAATTCATTGATGCGCGAGGGGCTGGAGCGCAACGCCAAGGTGGCGGCGGCGTTGTCGAACATCGACCAGCAAAGCCGCGCGGCAGGGGAGCAATTCGCAAGCATTGCCACCGCTACCCAGCAGCAGAGCGCCACCGCCACGGTGCTCAGCGGCAACCTGCAAAGCATCGCCCAGGTCAACAGCGAGCAGCGCGAGGTGGTCAGTGAGCTGGCCGTGACGGCGCAAGAGTTGGAGAGCCTGGCGCAGGGCCTGCGCCAGGAAGTGGAGCGGTTCCGGGTACGGCACTGAGCCGCGCTTACTGCTCCATGTCGATCACGATGCGGCCTTCGATCTGGCCGGCGCGCATCTTGTCGAACACCGCGTTGATGTTCTCCAGCTTGTCGCTGGCCACGGTGGCCTTGACCTTGCCTTCGCCGGCGAAGTCCAAGGCCTCTTGCAGGTCCTGGCGGGTGCCGACGATCGAGCCGCGCACGGTGGTGCCGTTGAGCACCATGTCGAAGATCGACAGCGGGAAGTCCCCCGGCGGCAGGCCGTTCAGGGCGATGGTGCCGCCACGGCGGGTCATGCCCATGGCCTGCTCGAAGGCTTTTGGCGACACCGCGGTGACCAGCGCGCCATGGGCGCCACCGATCTGCTCCTTGAGGTACTTGGCCGGGTCCAGCTCACGGGCGTTGACCGTGACCTCCGCGCCGAGGCGGCGGGCCAGGGCCAGCTTGCCGTCGTCGATGTCGACCGCGGCCACGTTCAGGCCCATGGCGCGGGCGTACTGCACGGCCATGTGGCCCAGCCCGCCGATGCCGGAAATCACCACCCACTGGCCCGGGCGGGTGTCGGTCATCTTCAGGCCCTTGTACACCGTGACCCCAGCGCAGAGGATCGGCGCGATTTCGACGAAGCCTACGTTGGCTGGCAGCTTGCCGACGTAACCGGCATCGGCGAGGGTGTATTCGGCAAAGCCGCCGTTCACCGAGTAGCCGGTGTTCTGCTGGCTTTCACAGAGGGTTTCCCAACCCCCCAGGCAGTGTTCGCAGTGGCCACAGGCTGAGTACAGCCATGGCACGCCCACGCGGTCGCCTTCTTTCACGTGGGTCACCCCAGCGCCCACCGCCACCACATGCCCAACGCCTTCATGGCCGGGAATGAACGGTGGGTTGGGTTTGACCGGCCAGTCCCCGTCGGCCGCATGCAGGTCGGTATGGCAAACGCCGGAGGCAGCGACCTTGACCAGTACTTGCCCGGCGGCCGGGGTGGGCACCGCCACCTCGCGAATCTGCAGGGGTTGGCCAAAAGCATGGACGACGGCGGCTTTCATTGTTTTAGTCATGGGTCTTTCCTTAACAGTCTTGTTGTGGAAAAAACGCGCGTCTTGACGCCCTGCCATGAGAGCAAGCGCCGGGCCAGTGCGCTGAAGGCCCCGGCCAGGGCGGTTGCGCCGCGCCGCGGGGTGAGCGGCTGCTGCAAACGTGCAACGGCCTGGGTGACAGAGTGTGCCGTGGCCGGTACGGCCACCATTGACCCAGCGCAGCAAACAGGTTAATCAGCACGGCCACGTGCTACGGAAGCCAAACGCTTAAGGACCCCACGCTGTATGAACAAGATCGCAACCCTCGGCGCTGCCGTGATCATCATTGCCGGCGCCGCCATCACCGGCGGCGCCTGGTACACCGGCACCCGCATCGAACCCCTGCTGCGTGAGCAGCTGGTCGACCTCAACCAGCAGTTGGCGGTGTCTCTGGCTGGCCAGGGGCGTAGCGCGCAAGTGGCCCTGGCTTCGTTCGACCGGCAGTTGTTCTCCAGCGATGCCCGCTATGAAGTCACCGTGCAAAGCCCGCAGTTGTTTGGCGGCCAGCGCACCACCCTGAACGTGGCCGAGCACATCGAACACGGGCCGTTCCCCTGGTCGCGGGTGAAAACCCTGCACCTGCTGCCGGTCATGGCCAGCAGCCAGTTCGCCCTGCAGAACAGCCGCGAACTGCAAGGCTGGTTCGACCTCACCCAAGGCGTGGCGCCGGTGACCGGCCAAGCCACCCTGGGCTACGACCAATCTCTCGAAGCCGGCCTGCAAGCGTTGCCGCTGCAGTGGAGCGACGCCCAGAGCAGCGGCGCGTTCAGCGGCCTGAACGTGCAGGTCAAAGGCACCCAGGACGGCCGCGAACTGCACGTGAGCGGTACCCTCGACAACCTCGAAGCGGCCTTCCACAACCGCGAAGGCGAAGCGCACTTGCAGTTGGGCGGCGTGGTGCTCAACAGCGGCGGCCTGAAGGGCCAGTCGAGCTTCTACCTGGGCAACAGCAGCGTGAAAATCACCAAGGCACTGCTGCAGATGCCGAACAAGCCGGCCCTGGAGCTGAACGGCTTCCTCGGCGTGGGCAGCCTTGAAGAAGAGGGCGGCAAGCTCAAGGGCAGTACCGACTACACCCTGCCGGATGTCCGCGTGGGCGGTGCTGCGGCAGGCAGCGCGCAGATGCGCTGGGTGTTCTCCAACATCGACGCCGGCGCCGCCGCCGACTTGGCGAAGGTCTACCGCGAAACCATCGAGCCACAAGCCCAGGCCGCCGCGGCTGCCGGTGTGCCGTACAACCCGCAACTGACCCAGGCCGAGCAACTACAGCTGCAGGCCAGCGGCATGCGCCTGCTCGCCGGCCAGCCGCACATCGCGCTGGAAAACCTCGGGCTGAAAACCGCCAACGGTGAAAGCCACCTGAGCCTGGTGCTTGACCTCGCCAAACCGGCCGACATGGAACAACCGCCACTGCTGCTGGCGCAGCAACTGGTCAGCCGGCTCGACGCCAAACTGGTGCTCTCAAAGCTGACCATTCAGGACCTCACCACCCTGCAAGGCCAACTGCAGGGCGAAACCGACGCCGCCGCCCTGGCCCGCAACGCCGAAGGCCAGGCCAACCTGGTTGCGACCCTGGCCACCCTGCAAGGCGTGGCGCGGGTTGAGGGCAACGACATTCGCTCTGACTTGCACTATGAGAACGGCCAGGTCGATTTCAACGGGCAGAAGATGACGTTGCAGCAGTTTTTGGCGTTTTTGATGAGTAAGGTGGCGGGCTAAAAGCTGCCGGCATGGCACGCTCCAGGGTGCCGATGAGAAGATTTGATAAGATTACGATAAGATTATTATCGTTTACTGATAAGAAAGTGATAAGTTTTGGCTTTCTTCTCATCGGGGCACTGCCATGCCGGATTCAAAGCTTTCTCAGCAGGTTATCCGGCAGCTTGAAGCGCAAGGCGAGCAAAGCGCCGGCGAGCTCGCCAACGGCCTTGGCGCCAGCAGGCCCACGCTGAACCGGGCGTTGGCTGCCTTGGTTGAAAGTGGCCAGTTGCTGATCACCGGCGCTGGCCGTTCCACGCGTTATCTGTTGGCGGGCAATACGCCTGCCACCGGCAGAGCATTCGCTTACGGTGCTGCTGCCCAAGAGCGGCTGATCACCCTACAAGCCCCTTTGGGGGCCCGTGAGCCAGTCGGTTATCAACGTGAATTCGTCGAACGCTACCTACCCAACCACAGCAGCTTGCTCCCCGCCAAGCTTGCGCAAAGCCTCTTCGAACAGGGCCGCGCCCGAGGGCAGCAGCCCGCGGGTACCTATGCGCGCACGGTCCTCCAAGAGTTGCTGATCGACCTCTCCTGGCACTCCTCGCGCCTGGAGGGCAACCGCAAAAGCCTGCTAGACACCCGCGCGCTGTTTGCCCGAGGGCGATCACCCGGTGACGATGTCGATGCGATCATGTTGCTCAACCACAAGGACGCCATTGAGTTCATCGTCGACGCCGTGCCTGAATACGGGCTGCGCGTGCCGGTGTTGCGCAACATCCAGGCAGCGCTGATGAGCGACCTGCTGCGCGACCCGGCCGCCATTGGCGGGATCCGCCACACGGTGGTGAATATCTCCGACTCGGCGTACGTCCCGCTGCAAGCGCCGGGCCTGCTGGAGGAGGTACTCGAGGAGGTGGTCGCCAAGGCCAAGGCCATCAAAAACCCGGTCGAGGCGGCGTTTTTCCTCTGGGTGAACATCGCCTACCTGCAACCGTTCGAAGATGGCAACAAACGCACCAGCCGGCTGAGCGCGAACCTGCCTTTGTTGCTGCAGAACTGCGCGCCGTTGTCGTTCATCGACGTGCAGAACAGTGATTACGCAATGGCAATGCTCGCGGTGTATGAGTATTGCGATGTGAGCCTGGCGGTCGAGCTGTTCGAATGGACCTACCTGCGTTCGATCAAAAAGTACGAAGTGCTGGTGCAAGCGATGGGCGTGCCGGACCCACTGCGCGCCCGGTACCGTGAAGCGCTGCGTGGCGCGGTGAGCGATGTGGTGCTGGCGCGCCTGCCGCTGGGCGATCTGCAACGCTACGGCGTTGAGCCCAAGGACCTCGCGGCATTCGGGCAGTTGTTGAGCCAGGAGCTGAGCATGCTTCAGCCATTCAACTGTTCGCGCTACCGCTTGGGCATTCGTATTGTCGAAGCCTGGATCGCGGATGGCCGGCCCGGCGCCTAAGGGAGGGTTGAAACCATGAGGTGTATTCGTGTTCTTGCAGCCAGTGCCTGCCTCCTGTTGCTGTGCAGCCCAGCCGCCCAGGCCAAGACCCTCTGCACGCTGATCACCGACGCCAGCAGCGGCCAGGTGCTGCAACACACTGGGGACTGCACCACCCGGGTCACCCCGGCGTCTACCTTCAAGCTGGCACTGAGCCTGATGGGCTTCGACGCCGGCTACTCATTTGAAGAGTTCCGAATGGCTTCCCAAGTCCACGAAGGTCACTCTGTTACCTTCAATGATGTAGATGAGTAGAAAGTCACCGCCAATGTGGCACTCTCGTGCGCCAGCCCAGTTCCCCAATAGCTCGTGGTCTAGGTACTCCGCGGGTAGCGGCTGGCCCGAAAAATAAGGGCCATCACCTCTGCGGCGGCCTTCATGTCGCGCAAGCCAGCTCGCTTGTACCGTTCCCATGACTTGTCGAAGGTCTTGGTGTATGCGCACGCCCTAGGCCTTTCGGCGCGTTTTGGGTTTGGCCCTATGCCCTTCTTCGCCATTTAAATCGCTCAACATTTCAGCCGTGGAGTGATAGTGGCGGTGGATGTCCTGAGCTTCCTGCAGGGCTTTCTCTGTACGGGCAGACGGCACGCGAACCTCGAAAGGTATCCCCTCGGTCGCGACAACTTGCCGGAAGAAAAGCCGCATCGCATCGCTGACGCTAAGCCCGCATGCGTTCAGAATCGCTGTCGCACGCTCCTTTAGGTCTTCGTCGATCCTGCACCGCACATCTGTGGTTTTTAGCGCTGTTGCCATGGTTGAGGGTTCTCCCTAGTTTTGTAGCTACATTGGTGCTACATGTTGCCTGCAATTATCTGAGCATGGGCACGGGTGTCAACTCATTGCGGCCGGAAGGAGCGGCTTGCCTCAGCGCGCCAGGCCTTTACAGCGCGGCGGGACTATAGGGCTGAGCAGCAACTGCCGCAACGGTCAGCCATAGGCTTTGTTTTGCAGTTTATTAGGGAGCGGGAGGGCGGCTGTGCCGTAATGCTGTTCACTTAAGCAATCGGAGTGTTATATCGAGGGTGAAAGGCCCTGATCTGTTCAGGTGGCTTACTGAGCACCTGACCGGGCTGGCCCTTCGGCCCTCACAGCCGCCGCAGAAACACAAAAGCCCGCACAAGGCGGGCTTTTGAAGAAGATGGCGCACTCGGCGGGATTCGAACCCACGACCCCTGCCTTCGGAGGGCAGTACTCTATCCAGCTGAGCTACGAGTGCAACGCGGGCGCCATGATACCCATCCGGGGCGGGCGCGTCCATGCCTGAGCGCAACGGGATGTTTTAAGCCGCCCGTGGCTTATTCCAAACGGCCAAACCCGCCACACCCGCTATGCTTCACAGGCTGTGCAACATACCCCGTTCTTTTTTTCGAACACCCTCTTGTCCTTTATAAGCATAGAACCTACGATCACGTTTGAGATTCCGAACGCTCCTGCAGGCCCCAGCGTATCGCGGTGAATGAATACGCGCCGGCGGCTTCTAAACCAGGCCCCAATAACAACCAGCGAGGCGCCGAGCTGCCCAAGCCGCGCCGAAGGAACCCGATATGCAACTCAAAGACGCCACCCTGTTTCGCCAAAAAGCCTATATCGACGGTGCCTGGGCCGATGCCGACAGCGGCCAGACCCTCAAGGTCAACAACCCCGCCACCAACGAAATCCTCGGCACCGTGCCGAAAATGGGCAAGGCCGAAACCCGCCGCGCCATCGAGGCCGCCGACAAAGCCCTGCCGGCCTGGCGTGCCCTCACCGCCAAAGAACGTTCGGCCAAGCTGCGCCGCTGGTATGAGCTGATGCTCGAGAACCAGGAAGACCTCGGCCGCCTGATGACCCTCGAACAAGGCAAGCCACTGGCCGAAGCCAAGGGCGAAATCGCCTATGCCGCCTCGTTCATCGAGTGGTTCGCCGAAGAAGCCAAGCGCGTGTATGGCGACACCATCCCGGGCCACCAGCCCGACAAGCGCCTGATCGTGATCAAGCAGCCGATCGGCGTGACCGCGGCCATCACCCCGTGGAACTTCCCCGCCGCGATGATCACCCGCAAGGCCGGCCCGGCGCTGGCCGCCGGGTGCACCATGGTGCTCAAGCCAGCGTCGCAAACCCCGTACTCGGCCCTGGCCCTGGCCGAGCTGGCCGAGCGTGCCGGCATCCCCAAAGGGGTGTTCAGCGTGGTCACCGGCAGCGCCGGCGAAGTGGGCAGCGAGCTGACCAGCAACCCGATCGTGCGCAAGCTGTCGTTCACCGGCTCGACCGAAATCGGCCGCCAACTGATGGCTGAATGCGCCCAAGACATCAAAAAGGTGTCGCTGGAACTGGGTGGCAACGCGCCCTTCATCGTGTTCGACGACGCCGACCTCGACAAGGCCGTCGAAGGCGCGATCATCTCCAAGTACCGCAACAACGGCCAAACCTGCGTGTGCGCCAACCGTATCTACGTGCAGGATGCCGTGTACGACGCCTTCGCCGAGAAGCTCAAAGCTGCGGTGCAGAAGCTCAAGATCGGCAACGGCATCGAAGAAGGCGTGACCACCGGCCCGCTGATCGACGAAAAAGCCGTGGCCAAGGTCAAGGAGCATATCGAAGACGCGCTGGCCAAGGGCGCGACCGTGCTTACCGGCGGCAAGGCCCACGCCCTGGGCGGGACCTTCTTCGAGCCGACCATCCTGGCCAACGTGCCCAAGGATGCGCTGGTGTCCAAAGACGAAACCTTCGGCCCGCTGGCGCCGCTGTTCCGTTTCAGCGACGAAGCCGAAGTCATCGCCATGGCCAACGACACCGAATTTGGCCTGGCCTCGTACTTCTATGCCCGTGACCTGTCGCGGGTGTTCCGCGTGGCCGAGGCGCTGGAGTACGGCATGGTGGGCATCAACACCGGGCTGATTTCCAACGAAGTGGCGCCGTTCGGTGGCGTGAAGGCCTCGGGCCTGGGCCGCGAGGGCTCCAAGTACGGCATCGAGGACTACCTCGAAATCAAATACCTGTGCATCAGCGTCTGATGCACCCGGGCCAGCCCTGACGCTGGCCCGCCACCCCAGGCGCAGCGGCCCCACGGCAGTCGATCATCGTATGCTGCCGTGGCCTCGCCGCCGCGCTTTAGCCTTGAACCGGCCGACGATGAGCGGCCACTGAGGACTGACATGAGCAAGACCAACGAATCCCTGATGCAGCGCCGGATGGCCGCCGTTCCCCGCGGCGTGGGCCAGATCCACCCGATCATCGCCGACCACGCGAAAAACTCGACCGTCACCGACGTCGAAGGCCGTGAGTTCATCGATTTCGCCGGCGGCATCGCCGTGCTCAACACCGGCCACCTGCACCCGAAGGTGATCGCCGCCGTTGAAGCGCAACTGCACAAGCTGACCCACACCTGCTTCCAGGTGCTGGCCTACGAGCCCTACATCGAGCTGTGCGAGAAGATCAACGCCAAGGTGCCGGGTGACTTCGCCAAGAAAACCCTGCTGGTCACCACCGGTTCCGAAGCGGTCGAGAACGCCGTGAAGATCGCCCGCGCCGCCACCGGCCGCGCTGGCGTGATCGCCTTCACCGGCGCCTACCACGGCCGCACCATGATGACCCTGGGCCTGACCGGCAAGGTCGTGCCGTACTCCGCTGGCATGGGCCTGATGCCCGGCGGCGTGTTCCGCGCCCAGTACCCATGCGAGCTGCACGGCGTGAGCGTTGACGACGCCATCGCCAGCATCGAGCGCGTGTTCAAGAACGACGCCGAGCCCAAGGACATCGCCGCGATCATCCTCGAGCCGGTGCAGGGCGAGGGCGGCTTCTACGTCGCGCCCAAGGCCTTCATGCAGCGCCTGCGCGCGCTGTGCGACCAGCACGGCATCCTGCTGATCGCTGACGAAGTGCAAACCGGCGCTGGCCGTACCGGCACCTTCTTCGCCATGGAGCAGATGGGCGTGACCGCCGACCTGACCACCTTCGCCAAGTCCATCGCGGGCGGCTTCCCGCTCGCCGGTGTGTGCGGCAAGGCTGAAATCATGGACGCCATCGCTCCGGGCGGTCTGGGTGGCACCTACGCCGGCAGCCCGCTGGGTTGCGCCGCCGCGCTGGCGGTGATGGACGTGTTCGAAGAAGAAAAACTGCTCGAGCGCTGCCGCGTGGTGGGCGAGCACCTGACCGGCAAGCTGCGCGACCTGCAAGCCAAGTACCCGGTGATCGGTGACGTGCGTGGCCTGGGCGCGATGATCGCGGTTGAGCTGTTCGAGAACGGCGACCCGCACAAGCCAAACGCCGCCGCGGTGGCCGCCGTGGTTGCCAAGGCCCGTGAAAAAGGCCTGATCCTGCTGTCTTGCGGGACCTACGGCAACGTGCTGCGCATCCTCGTGCCGCTGACCGCCGAAGACGCCCTGCTCGAGAAAGGCCTGGCCATCCTCGACGAGTGCTTCGCCGAGCTGTAATGTGATCCATTCGGCAGAAAAGCCCGCCATTCGGCGGGTTTTTTTTCGCCGATGCCCCCATCCTGGCTGTTATGTTGTTAGCTGTTGATGGGCCACAATGCATTGGCCCAGGAGACCGTTATGGCTGAAGCCCCCTCCGCGATACCTCGGGTTCTGATTGCCGAGGCCGACCCGTGGAGCCGCGACATGCTGGCCCAATTACTGCTCAGCGTGCGCTGCGATGCAGAGCTACAGGTGTGCGAAGACGGCCAGAAGGCGTGGGCTGAAATCGCCAAGCACCCGCAGTTGATCATCTGCGCGCGTGAGCTGCCGGGTATCGATGGCCTGGAATTGCTCCGCCGGGTGCGCAAGCATGCCGGGCGCTTGCCGTTCATCCTGATGAGCGAACGCGCCGACAGCGCCAGCGTGCGCGAGGCGATCCCGCTGGCGCCCACCGCCTACCTGACCAAACCCTTGAACGTCGAGGCGTTGCGCAAGCGGCTCGAAGGCTTGCTGATCAGCCCTGAGGAACCGGTGGTCTGCGATGTGCCGACCATCCTCCCCGGGATGACCCTCAATGGCTTCCTCGAAAGCCGCCGGGAGGTGTCCGACGGCGCCCCGGTGATGGCCGACGTGCAAGACGCCGTGCGCCGCAGCCTGCAAGCCCGCAGCCTCGACCTGCGGCAGCTCGAAGAAGACATCCGCACCGACCCGCAAGTGACCGCCGTGCTGATCTCCGCCGCCAACGCCGCGGCGCGGCACCGCGAAGGGGTGGTGCAAACCCTGATGCAGGCCCTTAGCCGCCTGGGCGCGACCCAGAGCATGAACCTGATCCTCGGCCTGGCGCTCAAGCGCAGCGCCCGGCTAAACGACCCTGAACTGGCCGAGTTCGCCGAAACCTACTGGAAGTTGTCCCTGCACACCGCCGAGTTCGGCCGCACCCTGGCGCGGCTGACCGGCATCGACGAAGAACGCTGCTATTGCGCCGGCCTGCTGCATTGCCTCGGTGACCTGGCGCTGCTGCGCTGCCTGCAGGAGTGGAAGCTCGGTGGCGGCAGCCTGGAAGAAGGCCAGGTGCAGCAATCGCTAGACCGCTTCGGCGCCAGCTTCGGCTCAGCGTTGCGCACGCGCTGGCGCCTGCCGTTGGGCCTGCGTGAACTGATCGCGTCGATCTACGCGTTAGGCGGCGGGGTGTACTCGCGGGATATTCTGGTGATGAACCTGGCCGGGCAAATGGCCCGCCTGGGGCCGGAGGAAGAGCAACTCGACGTGCTCGCCAACGGCAAGACCGCGCGCCTGCTCAAGCTCGGCCGCCTGGAACTGGGGCGCCTGCGCAAGGCCGCCCCGCCGCAAGCGCAGGCGATGTAGTCAGCCTTCGATGATCTGGTTCTTGCCCTGGCGCTTGGCCTGGTACATGGCGGCGTCGGCGCGGGAGTAGAGGTTGTCCAGCGCTTCATCGGTGTCGAGCACGGTGGTCAGCCCCTGGCTCACCGTTACCCCGTATTGCTTGCCGTTGCTGGTAAAGCTCAGGCGCTGGATTTCGCGCTGCAGGCGCTCGGCAATCTGCAGCGCCATGTCGGCCGCGCAGCCCGGGAACACCGCGGCGAACTCCTCACCGCCAATACGCCCGAACACGTCACCCCGGCGCAGCGTGCCCTTGCCCACCTCGGCGATGCGCTGCAGCACGGTGTCGCCTTCCTGATGGCCGTAGGTGTCGTTGATGATCTTGAAGTCATCGATGTCGAGCAGCAGGAACGACATCGGCGTGCCCTGCAGCCGCGCCTGCTCGAACTCGCGGTGGGCGCATTCGAAAAAGTGCCGGCGGTTGCTGCTTTGGGTGAGCACGTCGGTGGTGGCCAGGCGTTGCAGCTCGCCTTCGAGGTGCTTCTTTTCAGTGATGTCCTCGGCAATGCCGAACACCACCACTGGCTTGCCGGGCTCTTGCTGCTGGCTGATGAAGCACTTGTCGCTGAGCCAGCGGATTTGCCCGTCGGCGCTGATGATGCGGTACTCGCGGTCTTCGATCGAGCCGCGCTCGAGCACTTCGGCCAGGCTGCGCTCGGCGTAGTCGAGGTCGTCGGGGTAAATGCTGTTGCGCCACTCGTTGTAGTCGGCCAGCAACAGCCCGGCGGAGCGGCCAAAAATGCGCTCGTAGGCGGGGCTGACGTAGATCATTTGCTGGGTTTGCCAGTCGAACGCCCAGAGTACCGCGTTGACGCTGGCCAGCAGGGTGCTGAACAGTTGCTCGCGCTCACGCAGCCGGGCCGACTCGCCCTGGGCGTGCATCAGGGCCAACAGGGTTTCGGCGGCTTCCGGCAGCTGTTCGATAGGCTGGGGCGGCGTCTGTTTGTTGGCCATCATCACGGCTACTCACTAGGGGGTAGGAAAAAGCCCCACCGGCAGGCGCCGGCCTACAGATGTTGCGCAGTACGAGGTCAGAGTGGTTTTTTCCGGCGAAGTTCCCTCTGGCGCGCCCCGCAGCGGCGCGCCAGATAAGCGGCGTCAAGCGCTGGTGGGCTTGAGCGAGTAGGTTTTCAGCTGCGCGGCGAAATCATGCAGGGCCTGGATGCCGCTGGTTTCGGCGTCGTGCACCCAGGCCTTCATGGCGGTGAGCATGTCTTGGCCACCGGCGCGGGTTTCGGCCCAGATCTGTGCCAGGGCCAGGCGTTTTTCGTAGATGGTTTTCAGCGCTTGGCTGTGCTCCAGCAGGCCCTGGATGCGCTGCCGGTGCTGGTCGTCGAGCAGGGTGGTTTCCCGTGCCAGCAGCGCCTTGGCGCGGCGCAGGCGCTGGCGCATGGAGGCATCGGCGCGGGCCAGCTCGAGCTTGACCAGCGGGCCGATCACCTGGCGGCGGTACTGCGCCATGATCTGAAAGCGGTTGTTGAGGATGGCCATGGCGCTGTCCATGTCTAGCGCGCCCTTGCCCTGCACCTGGTGGGGCACCGGCGCCACCCGCTGCACCTTGGCCAGGCGCAGCACTTCGAACACGCGAATCCAGAACCAGCCGATGTCGAACTCCCAGCGGCGCGCCGACAGCTTGGCCGAGTTGGGGTAGGTGTGATGGTTGTTGTGCAGTTCTTCGCCGCCGATGATCACCCCCCACGGCACCAGGTTGGTCGCGGCGTCGCGGCATTCGAAGTTGCGGTAGCCCACCGCGTGGCCGAGGCCGTTGACCACGCCGGCGGCCCAGAAGGGTATCCACACCATCTGCACGGCCCACACGGTAATGCCCAGTACGCCGAACAGCGCCAGGTCAATGACCGCCATCAAGGCGATGCCAGCCATTTTGTAGCGAGAATACACACGCCGTTCGAGCCAGTCGTCGGGGCAGTTCTTGCCGTACATGCGCAGGGTCTGTTCGTTGTTGGCTTCGTCCCGGTACAGCTCGGCGCCGCGCCACATCACCGTGCGCAGGCCCATGACCACCGGGCTGTGCGGGTCTTCGGCGGTGTCGCACTTGGCGTGGTGCTTGCGGTGGATGGCGGTCCATTCACGGGTGTTCATGCCGGTGGTCAGCCACAGCCACAGGCGGAAGAAGTGCTTGAGCGCGGGGTGCAGCTCCAGCGCGCGGTGCGCGGAGTAGCGGTGCAGGTAAATGGTCACGCTGAGGATGGTGACGTGGGTCATCAGGAGCGTGATGCCGACCAGGGCCCAGGCGCTGGGGGCGAGCAAGCCGTTGTACCACATAGGTGAAAAACCTCGGATGGAAGAGCGTTGGCACGTATAGCGTTATCGGCAGTATTCAGCGCAAGGCCAGTGGGCAATAAGCATGAAACCCAGGCGGGGGCGCGTTACAATCCTGGCCCTGTTCGCAGAAGGACCTGGGCCCGTTCCATGGCATTTCCTTATCGCAGCGCCTTGCTCATCGCCATGCTCTACTGGCTGGCTTCGCTACTTTGGTGGTGGGGCACAGGGCGTTTATTGAACAACCTTTTCCATGACAACGCTGCCGTGGCCCATTGGCAATTGGTAAGTGGATATGTCTGGGGGGCCGCTAGCGCCCTGTTGATTTTCGCCTGGCGCTCCCGCCTGCTGGGCCTTTTGCGCCGCCAGCAACAGGCCGGCGCGGCCAGCCGCGAGCGCCTGAGCATGGCCGAGGTGGTGTTCGACGCCACCCTGGAGGGGGTGCTGGTCACCGACCCGCACAACACCATCGTGCACGTGAACCGCGCGTTCATCGAGATCACCGGCTACGACGAACACGAAGTGCTGGGGCATAAGCCTAGCAAGTTCAAGTCAGGCCGCCACGACGCGGCCTTCTACCAGCGGGTGTACCAGGCCCTGGCCAGCGCCGGGCAGTGGAGCGGCGAGATCTGGAACCGGCGCAAGAATGGCGAGGTTTACCCCCAGTGGCAAACCATCCGCGCGGTGCGCGATGCGGCCGGGCGGGTCACCCACTACGTGGCGGTGTTCTCCGACATCAGCGTGGCCAAGCGCTCGGAGCAGCAGCTGGCGCACCTGGCCTGGTACGACGCCCTGACCGAGCTGCCCAACCGGTTGCTGCTGCAAGACCGCCTCGGCCAAAGCCTGCGCCAGGCCCAGGCGGGCAAGCAGGGGCGGGCATTGTTGCTGGTCGACCTCGACGACTTCCAGGCGGTCAACGACAGCTATGGCCACAGCTGCGGCGACCGCGTGCTGCGCGCCTGTGGCGAGCGCCTGCAAAGCCTGCTGCCGGCACCGTTGACCCTGGCGCGGTTGGGTGGGGATGAATTCGCCGTGCTCGACGAGCAATGCGCGTCCATCGGCGCCGCCGCGGCGCTGGCGCAGCGGGTGCTGGCGGCGTTGGCCGAGCCGTTCGAGGTGAACGGCGGCGAGCTGTTCCTCAATGCCAGCGTGGGCATCAGCCTGTTCCCCAATGACGCCCAAGACGCTGAGCAACTGCTGCGCAACGCTGACTCCGCGCTGTTCGAGGCCAAGCACAATGGCCGCGCCGGCTACGCCTTCTACACCCAGGCCCTGACCGCCCAGGCCCAGCAGCGCCTGCGGGTGGCCGCCGAATTGCGCCGGGCGCTGGAACAGCACGAATTGCGGGTGTTCTACCAACCGGTGCACCGGCTGAGCGACGGCCGCCTGGCCGGTTTCGAGGCCTTGGTGCGCTGGCAGCACCCCGAACGCGGCCTGGTGCCGCCGGGTGAATTCATCCCGGTGGCCGAGCAAACCGGGTTGATCGCCGACATCGACCGCTGGGTGATGGCCCAGGCCTGCCAGCAGATGATCGCCTGGCAACAGGCTGGCCACGGCCTGGCGTTCATGGCGGTGAACCTCTCCAGCCGGCTGTTCGGCCGGCCGGAGCTGGAGCATTGGGTGGCCCAGGTGCTGGCCGAAACCGGCCTGGCGCCAGGCCTGCTCGAGCTGGAAGTGACCGAAAGCGCGGTGATGCAAGACACCGACAGCGCCCTGGAGCAACTGCACCGGCTGCGCGGCCTGGGCCTGCGCCTGGCGATCGACGACTTCGGCACGGGCTATTCCTCACTGCTGCGCTTGAAGAACCTGCCGGTGCACAAGCTCAAGGTCGACCAGGGCTTTGTCGCCGGGCTGCCGGGCGATGCCAGCGACGTGGCGATCGTCCAGGCGATTGTGGTGCTGGCCCGCAGCTTGGGCATGCAGGTGCATGCCGAGGGCATCGAGCAGCCAGAGCAGGCAGCGTTTCTCGCGGGGCAAGCCTGCGAGTTGGGCCAGGGCTATTAGTATGGCAAACCGAAGCCGGCGGAACAGACCGAATTTTCGGTTATATAAAAATTCTTAAACATTATTTTTAAGAATATGTTGCCCCTTTTATAGTGCGCACATGCCAGGCAACACCGCCTGCCCACTGCCAAAAGGAGCAACACCATGAGCGCCCCACTGCGTAGCGTCGATGGGCAAGACGAAGCCGCCATCCTCCGTGAGATCCAGGCCGCCCTGCGCGACCTGCGTTTCGGCGCCGTGGAAATCACCGTGCACAACGCCCAGGTGGTGCAAATCGAGCGCAAGGAAAAATTCCGCCTGCAAAACCCGGGTAGCAAAGCGCACTGATACCGGGCTGCCCCACCGCTGCACCGTGAGTTGCACATTGGATACCCACCGCGCGCCCCGCGCGGCATAACCAGAAAACGCCAACGCCTTCCCCGTTTGCCATTAGGAGCAACACCATGTCTTTGCGCCGTTATGCACTGGCCGCCGCCATCAGTGCTGTTTTTGTAGGCCCCGCGATCGCCAAGGATTACACGTTGCTGAACGTGTCTTACGACCCGACCCGCGAGTTGTACGTGAACTACAACAAGGCATTCGCCCAATACTGGGAGAAGGCGCACCCAGGTGACACCGTCAAGATCAACGCCTCCCACGGCGGCTCAGGCGCCCAGGCGCTGTCGGTGATCAACGGCCTGAAGGCTGACGTGGTGACCCTGGCGCTGGCCGGCGACATCGACGCCATCGCCGACAAAACCAAGAAGATCCCTGAAGACTGGCAAGGCAAGTTCAAGAACAACAGCACCCCGTACACCTCGACCATCGTGTTCCTGGTGCGCAAGGGCAACCCCAAGAACATCCATGACTGGGCCGACCTGGTCAAAGACGACGTGGCGGTGATCACCCCGAACCCGAAAACCTCCGGTGGCGCCCGCTGGAACTTCCTGGCCGCCTACGCCTATGGCCTGAAAGCCAACGGCGGTGACGAAACCAAGGCCAAGGCCTACCTGAAAACCCTGTTCGAGCACGTACCGGTACTCGACACCGGCGCCCGCGGCGCGACCATCTCGTTCACCCAGCGTGGCCAGGGTGATGTGCTGCTGGCCTGGGAAAACGAAGCGTTCCTGTCACTGAACGAAGAAGTTGGCGGCAAGCCGGGCAAAGACCAGTTCGACATCGTGGTGCCGAAGTCGTCGATCCTCGCCGAGCCCCCGGTGGCCGTGGTTGAAAAAACCGCCGAAGCCAACGGCAACGGCGAAATCGCCAAGGCTTACCTGGAGCACCTGTACAGCAAGGAAGGCCAGACCATCGCCGCGGAAAACTTCTACCGCCCACGGGACCCGGAAGTGGCGAAAACCTTCGAGGCGAAGTTCCCGAAACTGGACCTGGTCACCATCGACGACCCGATCTTCGGCGGCTGGAAAAAAGCCCAGCCACACTTCTTCGCTGACGGCGGTGTGTTCGACGAGATCTACACCAAGAAGTAATATCGGCCGTTCCATCGCAAGCCCGGGGTTGAGCCTCGGGCTTCGCTCGTTCAGATAAGGACACTTATGTCGCGCCGTCTCTCCCCGGTCATACCCGGCTTCGGGCTGACCCTGGGCTACACGCTGCTGTACCTCAGCCTGATCGTGCTGATCCCGCTGGCTACCCTGTTCATCTTTGCCGCGCGCCTGACCTGGCCGGAATTCTGGGCGGTGATCACCGACGCCCGGGTGCTGGCCGCCCTGCGCCTGAGCTTCAGCGTGGCGCTGGCCGCCGCGGCCATCAACGGCGTGATCGGCACGCTGCTGGCCTGGGTGCTGGTGCGCTACCGCTTCCCGGGGCGCAAGGTGATCGAGGCGATGATCGACCTGCCGTTCGCCCTGCCCACGGCAGTGGCGGGCATTGCCCTCACCGCGCTGTATGCCCCGCAAGGCTGGGTGGGCCAATGGGCCGCCGAGGCCGGCTTCAAGATTGCCTACACCCCGTTGGGCATTACCCTGGCGCTGACCTTCGTCACCCTGCCGTTCGTGGTGCGCACGGTGCAGCCAGTATTGGCTGACTTCCCCCGCGAAGTCGAAGAAGCCGCCGCGTGCCTGGGCGCCAAGCCTTGGCAGGTGTTTCGCCATGTACTGGCGCCGGCCTTGCTGCCGGCCTGGCTCACCGGCTTCGCGCTGGCGTTCGCCCGCGGCGTGGGTGAATACGGTTCGGTGATTTTCATTGCCGGCAACATGCCGATGAAAACCGAAATCCTGCCGCTGCTGATCATGGTCAAGCTGGAGCAGTTCAACTACCCCGGGGCTACGTCCATCGGCGTGCTGATGCTGGTGGTGTCGTTCATCCTGCTGCTGTTGATCAACCTGCTGCAACGCCGTATCCAGGCGCCTTGAGGAGCTTGCCATGAGCCATTCCAATGCAATTTCCGCCGCCGCCGGGCGGCGTGGCAACCCACTGGCGCGGCGCGTGCTGATCGGCCTCGGCGTGCTGGTGTTCCTGTTGTTCCTGGTGCTGCCGCTGGCCATCGTGCTGACCCAGGCGCTCGCCCTGGGCGTGGGCCCGTTCTTTACCGCGATCCTCGAGCCAGACGCCCTCAGCGCGCTCAAGCTCACGGTGCTGGCGGTGGTGGTGGCGGTGCCGCTGAACCTGGTGTTCGGCCTGAGCGCCGCCTGGTGCGTGAGCAAGTACGAGTTCCGCGGCAAGGCCATCCTGGTCACGCTGATCGACCTGCCGTTCTCGGTGTCGCCGGTGATCGCCGGTTTGATCTACGTGCTGCTGTTCGGCGCCCAGGGCCTGCTCGGGCCGTGGCTCGACGACCACAACATTCAGATCATCTTCGCCCTGCCCGGCATCGTGCTGGCCACGGTGTTCGTCACCGTGCCGTTCGTGGCCCGCGAGCTGATCCCGCTGATGCAGGAGCAAGGCAGCCAGGAAGAAGAAGCCGCGCGCCTGCTGGGCGCCAGCGGCTGGCAGATCTTCTGGCACGTGACCCTGCCCAACATCAAATGGGGCCTGCTGTACGGCGTGGTGCTGTGCACCGCCCGGGCGATGGGCGAGTTCGGCGCGGTGTCGGTGGTGTCCGGGCACATTCGCGGGCAAACCAACACGCTGCCGCTGCATGTGGAAATTCTCTACAACGAATACAACATCGTGGCGGCGTTCAGCGTTGCCAGCCTGCTGTTGATCCTGGCGCTGGTCATCCTGCTGCTCAAGCAGTGGAGCGAAGCGCGACTTGACCGCCAGCGCCAGAACGCTGCGGAGGAATAATTCATGTCGATCCTTGTGCGTAACGTAAGCAAGCGCTTCAACAACTTCCAGGCCCTGAACAGCATCGATCTGGACATCCAGAGCGGCGAACTGGTGGCCCTGCTGGGCCCCTCGGGTTGCGGTAAAACCACCCTGCTGCGGATCATCGCCGGGCTGGAATCGCCCGACCAGGGCAGCATCGTGTTCCACGGCGAAGACGTGTCGAGCACCGATGTGCGCGATCGCAACGTCGGCTTTGTGTTCCAGCACTACGCGCTGTTCCGCCACATGAGCGTGTTCGACAACGTTGCCTTCGGCCTGCGCATGAAGCCCAAGGGCGAGCGCCCCACGGAAACGCGCATCGCCGAGAAGGTGCATGAGCTGCTGAACATGGTGCAGCTCGACTGGCTCGCCGACCGCTACCCGGAGCAGCTCTCCGGCGGCCAGCGCCAGCGTATCGCCCTGGCCCGCGCCCTGGCGGTAGAGCCGAAGGTGCTGCTGCTCGATGAGCCGTTCGGCGCACTGGACGCCAAGGTGCGCAAAGAGCTGCGCCGCTGGCTGGCGCGGCTGCACGAAGACATCAACCTCACCTCGGTGTTCGTGACCCACGACCAGGAAGAGGCCATGGAAGTGGCCGACCGCATCGTGGTGATGAACAAGGGCGTGATCGAGCAGATCGGCTCGCCGGGCGAGGTGTACGAGCAGCCGGCGAGCGACTTCGTGTACCACTTCCTCGGTGATTCGAACCGCCTGCACCTGGGCGCCGACCACCACGTGCTGTTCCGCCCCCACGAGGTGTCGCTCAGCCGCGAAGAGATCGAAGGCCACCACCCCGCCGAAGTGCGCGACATTCGCCCACTGGGCGCGACCACCCGGGTCACCCTCAAGGCCTCCGGGCAGGATGAGCTGGTGGAAGTGGAAGTGGTCAAGGACCACGACGCGCTGGTCGACCTGGGCAAGGGGCAAACCCTGTTCTTCAAGCCGAAGACCACTGGCCGGTAATTCAGCGCAAGGCTGAACGGCCCTTCGCCCGGCACAGCCGGCCTCCCACCAGGTCGGTGTTGTCCTTGAGTTCCGCGACAACACACAACCCGTGGGCCGGCTGCGCCGGGCTAAGGGCCCTCAAAGGCCCGCCCCATCAACCGCCCAGGCCTCTTGCCGCTTACCGCTGACCTCTTGCAGCTCCTTTTCAGTTATTACCAAATAGCTTCTTATTCCTTAAACAATATATCCCACCTCCCTATACTGGCCCCCACGCACAGCACAGCAGGCGGAGGTGCCTACATGCCCAGCGACTCGATTCGTTACCTGATCGTTCCCGGTTGGCACAATTCCGGGGAGGACCACTGGCAAACCCATTGGCAAGCCGTGCTGCCCAACAGCGCGCGGGTCGAGCAGGCCGACTGGGCCAGCCCACAGCGCCATGCCTGGGTCGCCCAACTGGATGCTGCCATCCGCGCCAGCGACACGCCGGCCGTGCTGATTGCCCACAGCCTGGGCTGCGTGGCGGTGGCCCATTGGGCCGCCACCGCGCCCACGGCGATTGCCCGCCGGGTGTTGGGCGCACTGCTGGTGGCACCCGCCGATGTTGAGCGGCCCAACTGCCCGCCGGCCTTGGCCGGCTTCGCGCCGATCCCGCAGCAGCCGTTGCCGTTCCCCACCCACCTGGTGGGCTCGGACAACGACCCGGCCGCTAGCGCCGCCCGTGCCCTCGAACTGGCCCGGGGTTGGGGCAGCGAGGCGGGCATCCTCACCGGGGCCGGGCATATCAACGCGAAGGCCGGCTTCAACCGCTGGGAGCAAGGCTTCGCCTACCTGTACCGCCTGCAAAGCCGCCTCGCCCTGCGCGCAGCCTGACTTTTACCGTAACGCCCGCCCGCTGGGAGCGGGCGGGAGTTCAACGTAATGCCACACACTGACGAAACCTCCGGCCAGCCCCTGCTGACCTTTCCCGACGCGGAAAAAAGCCCGCTGTCGATCCGCGCCAAGGCGCTGGTGTTCATTGACCCGCGCTCGCGGCAATTGCGCGAGCAGCTCGAGCACCTGGCGCCCTTGCCGGTGCCGGTGCTGATTCGCGGCGAAATCGGCACCGGCAAAGAGCTGCTGGCGCGCAACGTTCATAAAAGCAGCGGCCGCCCAGGGTTGTTCGTGTCGGTCAGTTGCGGCGCTCTCAGCCCGGCCCACGCCGAGGCCGAGCTGTTCGGCTACACCGCCGGCACCTACGCCAGCGCCGCCGGGCGCACCGGCTGGTTCGGCTCGGCCAGCGGCGGCACGCTGTACCTCGATGAAATCGGCGACCTGCCGCTGGCCCTGCAAACCAAGCTGCTGGCCGTGCTGGAAACCCACGAAGTCACCCGCCTCGGCGCGCGCCAGCCGACCGCGCTGGATGTGCGCCTGGTGGTGGCGAGCAGCATCGACCTGGCCCAGGCGGTGGCCGCGGGTAAATTCAACGAGCGCCTGTATCGTTACCTGCACGAGGGCGACCTTGAGCTGCCGGCCCTGCGTGACCGGCCGGCAGACATCGTGCCGCTGGCCGAATACTTTCTCGGTGTGCACAGCCAGCGCCTGGGCCTGGCGGTGCCGTACTTCGACGAGGCCGCGCTGGCGCGGCTGGCGGCGCACAGTTGGCCGGGCAATACCCGCGAGCTGGAAAACGTGGTGCATTTTGCCTTGCTGGTGAGCAGCGGCGAGGTGATCGAGGCCGGCCATCTGAACCTGCCCAGCGAGGGCGCGCAGGCCCTGCAACAACGCCTGGCGGCGCAGGTGGCGCAGGCTAGAGGCCCTGAGGTGGTCGCGCTGCGGCGGTTGCTCGAGGCGGCTCTGTTGCAGCTTGAAGAACAAGCATAAGCACCTAGCTAAAAGTTATTTCAACGTTATAACGCGAGCCGGTATCGTCTGCGTCAAGCCAGCCCCGGCTGGCACCTAACCCAAGGATTTAAAATGAAAAAAACCCTTTTGCTGTCGGCTTTTGCCGCTGCCCTGGCGTTCGGCGGTTTCGCCACTGCCGCTGAAAAACTCACCGTCGCCGCCACCCCGATCCCGCACGCCGAGATCCTCGAACTGGTCAAGCCGATCCTGGCCAAAGAGGGCGTCGACTTGCAAATCAAAGTGTTCACCGACTACGTACAGCCCAACGTTCAGGTTGATCAAAAACGCCTCGATGCCAACTACTTCCAGACCCTGCCCTACCTGAAAAACTTCAACGAAGGCAAAGGCACTAATCTGGTCACCGTCATCGGTGTGCACGTCGAGCCCTTCGGCGGCTACTCGAAGAAGGTCAAAAACATCAAAGACCTGCCCGACGGCGCCACCGTGGCCATCCCCAACGAGGGCAGCAACAGCGGCCGCGCCTTGCTGCTGCTGCAAAAGGCTGGTGTGATCACCCTGAAAGACCCCACCAACGCCCTGGCCACCCCGAAAGACATCGCCGAGAACCCCAAGCACCTGAAGTTCAAGGAGCTTGAGTCGGCCATGCTGCCGCGCGTGCTGGACCAGGTCGACCTCGACCTGATCAACACCAACTATGCCCTGGAAGCCGGCCTGAACCCGGCCAAAGACGCGCTGATCATCGAAGGCAGCGACTCGCCTTACGTGAACTACCTGGTTGCCCGCCCGGACAACAAGGACAGCGACGCCCTCCAGAAGCTGGCCAAGGCCCTGACCAGCCCTGAAGTGAAAGCCTTCATCGAGCAGAAGTACAAAGGCGCGGTACTGCCGGCGTTCTAACCACCTGCCGCAGGTGGCCAGCACAAAGCTGGCCACCGCCTCGCCGGCGCTGGCGAGGAACCCCCGGTTTGCCGCATAGTCGCATACACACCAATGACTATTGCGCAAGGGAGCCTGCATGGTGCGCGGGTTGAGCAAGGGAGCTGTAGGGCTGCTGGCCGTGGCGCTGGCCGGTTGTGGCCAGGAGAAGGCCGCCGAGCCGGATACCCCACGGGTGCAGGTGCTGGCCGTGCAGCCGGTGGCGTATAACGCCAGCGTGCAGCTCACCGGCGACGTCCGTGCCCGGGTGCAGACCGAACTGTCGTTCCGCGTAAGCGGCAAGATCATCCAGCGCAGCGTGGATGTGGGCGACCATGTGGCCGCCCACCAGGTGCTGGCCCGCCTCGACCCCAAAGACCTGCAAACCAATGTCGACTCGGCCACCGCCGCGATGCTCGCCGAGCAGGCGCGCCTGGTGCAGGCCAAGGCCGCGTTCGAGCGCCAGGCCAAGCTGCTGCCCAAGGGCTACACCAGCCGCAGCGAATACGACGCCGCCCAAGCGCAATTGCGCGCCAGCCAAAGCTCGCTGGCCGCGGCCCAGGCGCAACTGGCCAACGCCCGCGAACAACGCAGCTACACCGACCTGGTCGCCGAGGCGCCGGGCATCATCACCGCGCGCCAGGCCGAAGTGGGCCAGGTGGTGCAGGCCACCGTGCCGATTTTCGGCCTGGCCCGCGACGGCGAGCGAGACGCCGTGTTCAACGTTTACGAAGGCCTGCTGGCCGAGGCCAAGGCTGACCAACCGGTGACCGTGAGCCTGCTCGACAACCCGCAGGTGAGCACCACTGGCCGCGTGCGCGAAGTGACCCCGGCGGTGTCGGCGCAAACCGGCACCTTGCAGGTGAAGGTCACCCTGGCCAACACGCCAGCGGCGATGCGCCTGGGCTCGGTGGTGGCCGGCAGCATCGCCGCGCCCACCCGGCCCGCGGTCGAACTGCCCTGGGCGGCGCTGACGAAAAACCTGCACAGCCCGGCGGTTTGGTTGCTGGAAGGGGATAAGGTCAACCTGCGCAACGTGACCGTAGCACGCTACCTCACCGGCAAGGTGGTGGTCAGCGAGGGCCTGGCGGCGGGCGACAAGGTGGTCACCGCCGGCGGCCAACTGTTGCACCCCGGCATGCAGGTCGAAGTGGCCCAGGAGCACCAGCCATGAAGCGCCTGTGCCTGCTCAGCCTGCTGGCGCTGGCCGCCTGCTCCAAGCAAGACCCCGCCCCCGAGCCCGTGCGCCCGGTGCTTACCGCGCCGGTCGAGGCACTCGGCACCGACCAGTTCGGCCGCTTCGCCGGCAGCATCGAGGCGCGTTACCAGAGCGACATCGGGTTCCGTATCAGTGGCCGCATCGCCCAACGTTTGGTCGATGTGGGCAACGAGGTCAAGCAAGGCCAGTTGCTCGCCGTGCTCGACCCCACCGACCAGCAAAACCGCGTGCGCGCCAACCAGGGTGACCTGGCGCGGGTTGAGGCACAGTGGATCAACGCCCAGGCCGACGCCCGCCGCCAGCAGGCGCTGTTCGACCGTGGCGTGGGCGCCCAGGCCCAGCTCGACAGCGCCGTGGCCAACCTGAAAACCGCCGCCGCCTCCCTCGACCAGGCCAAGGCGGCGGTGAGCCAAGCCCGTGACCAACTGAGCTATGGCGAGCTGCGCGCCGACCACGACGCCATCGTCAACGAGTGGCGCGCCGAAGCCGGCCAGGTGATCAGCGCGGGCCAGGTGGTGGCGGTACTGGCCCGGCCAGATGTGAAGGAAGCCGTGATCGACCTGCCTGCCAGCCTGGTCGAACGCCTGCCGCCCGGTACCGAGTTCAAGGTTGAGGCACAGCTGGCGCCGCAGCTGCAGGCCAGTGCCACGGTGCGGGAAATCGCCCCCCAGGCCGACCCCAACACCCGCACCCGGCGCGCGCGCCTGAGCCTGGCGCAAACCCCGGCGGGGTTCCGCCTCGGCACGCCGATCCAGGTCAGCCTGAGCAACGCCACCGCGCCGCGCCTGCAAGTGCCGCTGATGGCCCTGCAGGAACATAACGGCGAGGTGCGCGTGTGGCTGGCCGATGGCGCCCACAACAGCGTGGCGCCGCAACCGGTACAGGTGCTGGAAAAACGTGACGGCATGGCCATCGTGCAAGGCCCGCTGAAGGCCGGGGACCGCGTGGTCACCGCTGGGCTGAACAGCCTCAAGCCTGGGCAAACGGTAAAACTCGACGAAGGAAGCGCCCGATGAAAGGGAATTTCAACCTCTCGGATTGGGCGCTGCGCCACCAGTCGTTCGTGTGGTACCTGATGTTCGTCGGCCTGCTGATGGGGGTGATCTCGTACTTCAACCTCGGCCGCGAAGAAGACCCATCCTTCACCATCAAGACCATGGTGATCCAGACCCGCTGGCCCGGCGCGACCCAAGAGGAAACCCTGCTGCAGGTCACCGACCGCATCGAGAAGAAGCTCGAAGAGCTCGACTCGCTCGACTACACCAAAAGTTACACCCGCCCGGGTGAATCCACGGTGTTCGTGTACCTGAAAGACACCACCAGCGCCAAGGGCATCCCCGACATCTGGTACCAGGTGCGCAAGAAGATCGACGACATCCGCGCGCAGTTCCCCCAAGGGCTGCAGGGGCCGACCTTCAACGATGAATTCGGCGATGTGTTCGGCTCGATCTACGCCTTCACCGCCGACGGCCTGACCCTGCGCCAGTTGCGGGACTATGTGGAGCAGGTGCGCGCCGAGGTGCGCTCGGTGCCGGGGCTGGGCAAGGTCGAGGTGATCGGCGCCCAGGACGAAGTGATCTACCTGAATTTCTCGACGCGCAAGCTGGCCGCCCTGGGGCTTGACCAGAACCAGGTGGTGCAGGCCCTGCAAGCGCAGAACGCGGTCACCCCCGCCGGGGTGATCGAAGCCGGGCCGGAGCGGATTTCCGTGCGCACCAGCGGGCAGTTCAAGTCTGAGCAAGACCTGCGCAACGTCAACCTGCGGGTCAACGACCGCTTCTTCCGCCTGGCCGACCTCGCCGAGATCCAGCGCGGCTATACCGACCCACCCACGCCGTCGTTCCGCTTCAATGGGCAGCCGGCGATCGGCCTGGGCATCGCCATGCAGAAGGGCGGCAACATCCAGACCTTCGGCAAGGCCCTGCACGGGCGTATGGATGAAGTGACCGCGCAGTTGCCGATCGGCGTGGGCGTGCACGTGGTGTCGGACCAAGCCCAGGTGGTGGAAAAAGCCGTGGGCGGCTTTACCAGCGCGCTGTTCGAGGCGGTGGTGATCGTGCTGGTAGTGAGCTTCGTCAGCCTGGGCATGCGCGCCGGGCTGGTGGTGGCGTGCTCGATCCCGCTGGTGCTGGCGATGGTGTTCGTGTTCATGGAGTACAGCGGCATCACCATGCAGCGGATTTCCCTCGGTGCGCTGATCATCGCCCTGGGGCTGCTGGTCGACGACGCGATGATCACCGTGGAGATGATGGTCACCCGCCTGGAACTGGGGGACAGCCGCGCCGAGGCGGCCACCTATGCCTACACCTCCACGGCCTTCCCGATGCTCACCGGGACCTTGGTCACGGTCGCCGGCTTTGTGCCCATTGGCCTGAACGCCAGCTCCGCCGGTGAGTACACCTTCACCCTGTTCGCGGTGATCGCCGTGGCCATGCTGGTGTCGTGGGTGGTGGCGGTGTTCTTCGCGCCGGTGATCGGCGTGCACATCCTCAGCGACAAACTGAAAAAAGCCGACGGCCATACACCCGGGCGCATCGCCCGCGGCTTCAATAACGGGTTGACCTTCTGCATGCGCCACCGTTGGTTGACGATCATCGGCACGCTGCTGATCTTCGCCTTGGCGCTGTTCTGCATGCGCTTCGTGCAGAACCAGTTCTTTCCGTCGTCCGACCGCCCCGAGTTGCTGGTCGACCTGAACCTGCCGCAAAACGCCTCGATCAACGAAACCCAAAAGGTGGTCGACCGTTTCGAGGCCACCCTCAAGGATGACCCCGACGTCGCCCGCTGGAGCACTTACATCGGCCAGGGCGCGATCCGCTTTTACCTGCCGCTCGACCAGCAACTGCAGAACCCCTACTACGCCCAGTTGGTGATCGTCAGCAAAGGCCTCGAGGAGCGCGGGGCGTTGACCGCGCGGCTGCGCAAAACCCTGCGCGATGATTTCGTCGGCATCGGCAGCTACGTGCAGCCCCTGGAAATGGGCCCGCCGGTGGGCCGGCCGATCCAGTACCGGGTGAGCGGCAAGGACCTCGACGAAGTGCGCAAGCATGCGATGGACCTGGCCGGCCTGCTCGACGCCAACAGCCACATCGGCGACATGATCTACGACTGGAACGAGCCGGGCAAAGTGCTGCGCATCGACATCGCCCAGGACCGCGCGCGCCAGTTGGGGTTGTCGTCGCAAGACGTCGCCAACCTGATGAACTCGGTCACCGCCGGGCAAACCGTGACCCAGGTGAACGACAGCATCTACCTGGTCAACGTGGTCGGCCGCGCCGAAGACGCCGAGCGTGGCACCCCGGAAACCTTACAGAACCTGCAGATCGTGACCCCCAGCGGGACCTCCATCCCGCTGCTGGCCTTCGCCACGGTGCGCTACGAGCTCGAGCAACCGCTGGTGTGGCGCCGCGACCGGCTGCCGACCATTACCCTCAAGGCCTCGGTGCGCGATGAGATGCAGCCCACCGACCTGGTGGCGCAGTTGGCGCCGGAGATCGCCAAGTTCAACCAGGGCCTGCCGGCCGGCTACAAGGTCGCCACCGGCGGCACGGTGGAGGAGAGCGGCAAGGCCCAGGGGCCGATTGCCAGCGTGGTGCCGCTGATGCTGTTCCTGATGGCCACCTTCCTGATGATCCAACTGCACAGCCTGCAGAAGCTGTTCCTGGTCGCCAGCGTGGCGCCGCTGGGGATCATCGGCGTGGTCATTGCGCTGGTGCCGACCGGCACGCCGCTGGGCTTTGTGGCGATCCTCGGGGTGTTGGCGCTGATCGGCATCATCATCCGCAACTCGGTGATTCTGGTCACCCAGATCGACCAGTTCGAGCGCGAAGGCTACGAGCCCTGGGACGCGGTGCAAGAGGCCACCCAGCACCGCCGCCGGCCGATCCTGCTGACCGCCGCGGCCGCCAGCCTGGGCATGATCCCCATCGCCCGCGAGGTGTTCTGGGGGCCGATGGCCTACGCGATGATCGGCGGGATCATCAGCGCTACCTTGCTCACGCTACTGTTTTTGCCGGCGCTGTACGTGGCTTGGTACCGGATCAAAGAGCCCCGCCGCGAGGCGGCCTGAGGCTCAGGCCCGGCGCCACACGCTCGCCAGCCAGGGCTGCTGCTCACGCGGCAGCCCTTCGGGGCGGTAGTAATGCTCCAACTCCTCGAACCCGGCCGCGGTCAGCACCGCGCGCCATTGCTCGAGGTCATGGAAAGCGCCATAGCGCTGGCCCTTCCAGCCTTCCTGGTTTTGCCCGCGGGGGTTGGAGGCGAACAGCGCGCCGCCGGGTTTGAGGGTGGCGTGCAACTGCTCCAACACCTGCGGCAACTGCGCCAGCGGTACATGGAACAGGCTGGCGTTGGCGAACACCCCGTCAAACCGCGCCGGCGGCAGTTGCAGCGCGAAAAAACTCTGGTGCCACACTTCACAGCCGCTGCCCTGGCGGGCCATCTCGACGAACGGCTCGCAACCGTCGAGGCCGACCGGCTGGTGGCCCAGGGCACTGAAGGTGCACAGGTCGCGGCCCGGGCCGCAGCCGAAATCAAGGATGGCCAGCGGCTGCCGGGCCGGCAGGTGGCGCAGAAGGGCTGCGATATTCTGGCTGACGTCGTGGTCGCGGGTGCCTTCACGGAAGGCCTCGGCGCTGGCCTGGTAGTCACCCAGGGTGGTGCGGGCAATCTGTTCCAGGGCGTTGGGCGGCAGGGGCATGGTAGGGTCCTGGTGGTGGGGAGGCCGGCTGTGCCGGAGGGAATCAACCTGTGAGCACGGCTGATTGTGTGCATGAGCTTCAGGGCCTATCGCCCGGCACAGCCGGCCTCCCACCAGATTTGTGTAAGTGCTTGATTTACGAGCCAACACGTAACCCGTGGGAGGCCGGCTGTGCCGGGCGAAGGGCCCTCGGATCATACCTCTTCGGGCAACCCCAGGCTCTGGCAAGGTGCCCAACGCGAATGGTTGCCCACTCGGTCCCGCACGCTCCAGGTCAGCTCGCGCCAGTGCCCCGGGCGGGCGCGGGCGAGCATCACCAAGGGGATGCAGCCGTGCACCGGCAGGCCGACCTGGCGCGGCAGCAGCGGTGGCAGGTCGAAGCGCTCGTCACCCCAGCGCACGGTGATCTCATCCCCCGCAGCCATGTGCTCATACGCCGGCAGGTAGAACGGCAAGCCGCCCTGGCGGCGTATCTGGCGCAGGTTCATCGCCTTCGGAAAGCACAGCGGCGGCAGGAACTGGTTCTCCACTTCGCCCTCGTACAGCGGCGCGCCCCCGGGCATTCCAGCTTGGCGTAGACCACGGTCACCGGCGAGGCGTGGCTGTACTGCCCGGCCCGCAGCACCTGATAGCGCAGCTTCACCATGCCGCTGTTGAGAATCGCCTGGCTCACGTTCAACACCAGGGGCAGGCCCACCTGCTTGGGCTTGATGATCACGGCCGTGGCGAAGCGTTCATCGATGAACACCTCGATCAGGTCGCCAGGCGCGAACGCGGCACTGGCGCCGATGCGCAGGCACAGTTGGCGGGCGGCATCGGCGCCCAGGCCGTCACGGCAACGCTGGGGCAGTTCGATCGCCGGCAGGGCGAAGGTATCGTGTGCAGGGGGCATCGCTGGGCTCTCGTTCGGCAAGCAGGCCGGGCGGGAGCCTAAGTAGGGCGGCGGTGTGGGAGCGAGAGGGAAAGCGGCCCCGTCAGGCGCCGCGGAACTTGCTCAGGAACTGCCGGGTGCGCTCATGCTGGGGCGAGGCGAACAACGCCTTGGCCTCGCCTTGCTCAACGATGCGGCCGCGGTCGAAAAACACCACGCGGTGGGCCACGTCGCGGGCAAAGCTCATTTCGTGGGTGACGATGATCATCGTGCGTTTTTCTGCGGCCAGGCCGCTGATGGTGGCCAGCACTTCGCCAACCAGCTCTGGGTCTAGCGCTGAGGTGGGTTCGTCGAAGAGGATCACCTGCGGCTCCATCGCCAGCGCCCGGGCAATCGCAACCCGTTGTTGCTGGCCACCGGAAAGCCTGCGCGGGTAGGCGTGTTCCTTGCCCGCCAGGCCGACCTTGGCCAGCAGCTGGGTGCCCAGCGCCTGGGCCTGCTCCAGGGGCATGCGCTTGACCACCACGGGGCCTTCGATCACGTTTTCCAGCGCGGTGCGGTGCGGAAACAGGTTGAAGTTCTGGAACACAAAGCCCACCTGCTGGCGGAGCTGGCGCACCCGCGCTTGCTGCTGGCTGAGCGGGCGCTGGGTGTCGATGCTCAGCTCGCCCACCTGCAGGGTGCCGGTGTCGGGGGTTTCGAGCAGGTTCAGGCAGCGCAGGAAGGTGGTTTTGCCCGAGCCGCTGGGGCCGATGATCGCCACCACTTCACCGGGGCTTACGCTCAGGTCGATGCTGTCGAGCACGGTGGTGTCTTTGAAGCGCTTGCTGAGGTTGGCCACGGTGATCATCGGTCAGGGTTCCAGGTCATGGCGGTTCACTCGCAGTTCCAGGCGGTGCTGCAGGTAAGACAACGCAGTGGCCAGCACCCAGTACAGCAGCGCGGCGGTGAGGTACATGGCGAACACCTCGAAGGTGCGCGCGGTCACCAGTTGCGCCTGGCGGAACAGCTCTGGCACCTGGATGGTCGCCGCCAGGGCGGTGTCTTTCACCAGGGCGATGAAGCTGTTGCCCAGCGGCGGCAGGGCGGTGCGCGCCGCTTGCGGCAGGATGGTCCGGCGCAGCGCCTGGGTGCGGGTCATGCCGAGGGTGGCGCAGGCTTCCCATTGGCCGCGGTCGATGGCGCTGATCGCTGCACGAAGAATTTCGCATGTGTAGGCGGCCATGTTCAGCGAAAAGCCAATCAACGCCGCCGGCAGTGGGTCTAGCTGCACGCCGAACGCCGGCAGGCCGTAGTAGATGAGGAACAACTGCACCAGCAGCGGCGTGCCGCGAAAGAACGACACATACGCCCGGGCCACCAGCCGCAACGGCGGCAGCGAAGAGAGGCGCATCAGCGCCAGCCCGAAGCCCAGCAGCAACCCAAAGAACATCCCGCCCAGGCTCAGCACCACGGTGAACCAGGCGCCCTGCAACAGGAACGGCAGCGACTCGTAGGCGACCCTCAGGCTGTCTTGGTTCATTGGGTGACGTCAGCCCCGAACCACTTGGTCGACAGCTTGGCCAGGGTGCCGTCGGCGCGCAGTTGGGCGATGGCCTTGTCGATCGCCTCGAGCAGCTCGGGCTCGTTCTTGCGCAGGGCGATGCCCGAGACGATGCGCGAGAACGGCTCGCCGGCGGCGGCCAGTTTCTCGTTGGTTTTCTTGACCATCTCCAGCGCGGCCAGGCGGTCGACCAGCACTGCGTCGATGCGCCCGACCATCAGGTCTTGCATCTTGGTGGGGTCATCGTTGTAGGTGCGCACATCGGCCTGGGGCACGTTGGCCCGCACCCACTGTTCATAGTTGGTGCCCAGGCCCACGCCAACCTTCTTGCCGGCCAGGTCTGGCGCGGTTTTGATCTTGCTCTGGTCGGCGGCGCGGGTCAGCGCCTGGATGCCCGACACCGTGTAGGGGCTGGAGAAGTCGTATTTTTTACGGCGCTCATCGGAGATGCTCACCTGGTTGATCACCACGTCGATGCGCTTGGACTCCAGCGCCGCCAGCAGGCCGTCCCACGGGGTGGTCTGCAGTTTGGCCTCCACGCCCAGTTGCTTGGCCAGCGCCTGCGCGAACTCCACCTCGAAGCCGGTGAGCTTGCCGCTTTCATCGACGAAGCTGAACGGCGGGTAGGTGCCTTCCAGGCCCACGCTGATGCTGCCGGCCTTTTTGATTTGCTCTAGTTGTTCGCCAGCGCTGGCGCTGCCGGCGAAGGTGGCCAACAGGGCCAGTGCGCCGATCGAAAGGCCGCGCCGCAAGGTGTGCAAAGTCATGGTGGTGTCCTTATTGATGTTATTGGCCCGACCAGGCGTCGGGGTAGGCGAACAGGCCCGGCGCGCCGCCGGTGTGCAAAAACAGCAATGGCCCGGCGGCGAAGCGTTGCCGCCCCAGGCCGTCGAGCAGGCCGGCCATGGCCTTGCCGGTGTACACCGGGTCGAGCAGCATGCCTTCCTGGCTGGCCACGCGTTTGATCGCGGCCAGGGTGCCGGCGTTCGGCTCGCCGTAGCGGGGGCCGTAGTAGTCATCCCACAGCAGTGGCTGCCAGGCTTTGGGCAGCGGCCGCTCGAGCAGTTCGGCGGTGCGCCGCACCAGTGCGTCGACCTTCGCCGCCTGCGCCGCGGCCGGGCGCGACACCGTCACGCCGATCACCGGCAGCGCTGGCAGTTGCTCGGCCAGGGCCAGGCCAAGCCCGGCGTGGGTACCGGCGCTGCCGCTGGCCAGCACCACCGCGGCGAAGGTTTCGCCACTGGCCTCGATCTGCTCCGCCAACTCCAGGCCGGCGCGCACATAGCCCAGGGTGCCGACCGGGCTGGAGCCGCCGATGGGCACGATGTAAGGCTGTTTACCGAGGCTGCGCAGGCGTTGCGCGAGGGCGTGCAGTTGTTCGTCGGCGGCGTCGAGGTTCGCCACCAGCTCCACCTGGGCGCCGAACAGGTCGAGCAGCAGCCGGTTGCCGTTGGCCAGGTAAGCCGGGTGGTCGGTGCCGATCGGGTTTTCCAGCAGCGCCACGCAACCCAGCCCCAGGCGCGCGGCCAGCGCGGCGGTTTGCCGTACATGGTTGGACTGGATTGCCCCGGCGGTGACCAGCGTGTCGGCGCCTTGGGCCAGGGCATCGGCGGCCAGGTATTCGAGCTTGCGCAGCTTGTTGCCGCCCAGCGCCAGTGGGGTGAGGTCATCGCGCTTGGCATAGATGCCGCGGCCGGCCCAGGCGCTCAGGCGCTCGAGTTTCTCCAGCGGGGTAGGGGCCTGCAGCAGGGCCAGGCGGTTGAAGCGGCTGAGCGCGGTGGCGAGCATGGGCGGTCCGTATCCAGTGGTATAGCCGACTATAGGGAGTGGCCGGGGGCGGGGCAACTGGTTCTAAAAGCGCGGAACTGCCCGGCCGGGGCTTAGGTCCAGATGGCCTGATGAGTGGCACAAAGGTTCTTTTGCCGCCGCTTCGATGTGAACTAAAGTGGCAGCCCGGCGGCGCCACGCGCCGCGCTGCCCCAGGAGTGAAGCCGTGAACGAGCGTGTACCCGGCCAGGCGCCTTCGGAGCCCTGGCACCTGCAAGAGATCGTTGGCCAACTGCGCTCGGCCCGCCAGCAATGGCGCCGGCTGAACGGCCGCAGTTGTGGCCAGAGCGGCGGCCGCCAGTTGCCCTCGCGTGAGGCCATGGCGGTGATTCTCGAGCAACTGTGTGGCGCGCTGTTCCCGATGCGCCTGGGCCCGGTCGACCTGCGCGAAGAAAGCGAAGACTTCTTCGTCGGCCATACGCTGGACGCCGCGCTCAACGGCCTGCTGTTGCAGGCCCAGCTCGAACTGCGTTACGCCCACCGCCAAGGCCCATGCGACGTACCGGCGCTGGACGCCAACGCGCTGAAGCTGATCCAGGGCTTTGCCGCCGCGCTGCCGGGGCTGCGCGAGCAGCTCGACAGCGACGTGCTGGCGGCCTTCCAGGGCGACCCGGCGGCGCGCAGCGTGGATGAGGTGCTGTTGTGCTACCCCGGTGTGCTGGCGATCATCCATCACCGCCTGGCGCACTACCTGTACAACGCCGGTTTGCCGTTGTTGGCGCGGATCAGTTCGGAGCTGGCGCACTCGGCCACGGGCATCGACATCCACCCCGGCGCGCGCATCGGCTCGAGCTTTTTCATCGACCACGGCACCGGCGTGGTGATTGGCGAAACGGCGATCATCGGCGAACGTGTGCGCATTTACCAAGCGGTGACCCTGGGCGCCAAGCGCTTCCCGCAAGACGCCGAGGGCAACCTGCAAAAAGGCCTGCCACGCCACCCAGTCGTCGAAGACGACGTAGTGATCTACGCCGGCGCCACCATTCTCGGGCGGGTTACCATCGGCAAGGGCTCGGTGATTGGCGGTAACGTGTGGTTGACCCGCAGCGTGCCGGCCGACAGCAACATCACCCAGGCCAACCTGCAGTTGGACGACGGTACGCAGAAGTAACCGTTCGTTTACCCTTGGCTCCCACCTCTACCGGTCGTCGGATAACAGTTCTTTCACGGAACCCGACGGCTGGCTGCATTCCTGCAATCTAATCGTCATCGCCCCGTTGCTAGCGTGAGCGCGGCCTCATTGTGTGCCTGCGTTCGCCGGTTTTGTGCCCGGCTGGGCGGGGTAAAGTCTCGCAAAGGCCCGCCGATAGGCTATTGGCGCCTAAAACGGCCCAGGCCGCGCTGCTTCCATATCGCTATAACCAGCGGCACCTAAAGAATTTTTGCTTATGAGAATAGCGTGAAGCGGTGGGTGACAACGTTTTGAGGATATGGTTTCTTATGCGCCATGGTTCTTAACAGAATTGCAACAAAACGTTATTAGGATTTAAAAAATTCTTTAACCTCCTCGCTCGCGAGGAGGGGTGGGGGACCCAGGTGGTGATCCTGAAAGAATGTGCTTGACTAACCGGTCACGCTTTGGTGCTAACCGTGCCAGGCAACCAAAAAAACGGGCATAAGACCCGTCATCACCCGCAAGACAAAAATTAGAAAGCAAAGAGGAGCTATACCAGTGAACAAGTCTACCCTGGCACTCGCGGTTGCCATGGGCGTCCTGGCTCAACAAGCCAGCGCCGCCGGTTTCATCGAGGACAGCAAAGCATCGATCAGTTCCCGTACTCTGTATTTTGATGGTGATAACCGCCAAGGCGGTGCTGACCAGCGCCAAACCGTCACCGGCCTGAAGTTCGACTTCCTGTCGGGCTACACCCAAGGCACCGTAGGTTTCGGCCTCGACGTGCAGGGCGTATTGGGCGTGAACCTGGGCGGTGGTATCGACAACCACAGCACCACCACCTCCAACACCGTGTCGCCGGTTAAAACCGACGGTACTCCGGTTGATAACTGGGGCCGTGTAGGTGCTAACGCCAAGGTCAAGTTCTCCAAGACCGAACTGAAAGTCGGTAACGCTCTGGCGCCTAACCTGCCAGTGCTGGTATCGAACGACGGTCGCCTGCTGCCTGCTGCTTACCAGGGTGGTATCGCCACGTCGAAAGACCTGGACAACGTCACCTTCACCGCTGGCCGCCTGACCCGTGAAATCGGTCGTGCTTCGAGCAACTGGGCTGGCCTCGCCGCCAACGGTACCCGTGGTTCGAACGGCTTCAACTTCGCCGGCGCTGACTGGAAAGTCACCAAAGACCTGACCCTGCAGTACTACTTCGCGAACCTCGAAGACTACTACAACCAGAACTTCTTCGGCCTGACCCACGTCTTCCAGATCGCACCGGATCAGTCGTTCAAGACCGACCTGCGTTACTTCCACAACAGCTCCGATGGTGCTAACGGCAGCGACGCTCGTTATGCCTACACCAACGGTTACAGCGACGGTGGCGAAGTTGACAACAACACCTGGTCCGCAGCGTTCACCTATGCCCTGGGTGGCCACTCGCTGACCCTGGGTCACCAGCGTGTAAGCGATGACGGCGGCATGGCCGCAGTCAACAACGGTTCGGTACGCGACGGCCGTGGCCGCCCTGAAGGTGAAGGTGGCAGCAGCTACTACCTGTTCACCGACATCATGGTCAACAGCTTCACCCGCGCTGGCGAGAACTCTACCTTCGCCATCTACTCGTACGACTTCGCCAAGCTGGGCGTACCAGGCCTGAAAGCGACCTGGACCTACGTCAACGGCCGCGACGCGATCTACAACGCAGCTCGCGACCGCGCCAACGAGTGGGAATCGGACTACCGCATCGACTACACCCTGCAAAGCGGCCCGCTCAAAGGCCTGGGTTTCTCGGCGCGTGAAGGCGTTTACCGTACTGGCCTGCCTGCCGGCACCCAGAACAACGTCAACCAGGCTCGCTTCTACGTGAACTACACCTACGCCCTGTGGTAGTAGGTTGGGTTGTATAAGTTGAGTTGAAAGAACCCCGCTTCGGCGGGGTTTTTTTTCGGGTTCCATGAAGCAGCTGGCCCCCCGCAAAAATACTTCTGGATGTGTATCCAGCCGCCTTCACCGCCAAGGCGCGCTAGCATGGCGGCCCCTTTGCCCAGGAGCCCGCGCATGCCCAAGTACATTGCCCTGATGGCCTTGGTGGCCACCGCCGCCTTTGCCCAGCCCCAACCCGAAGTCGATGCCCTACTCACTCGGCTGGGCGCCTCCAACTGCGAATTCAACCGTAACGGCAGCTGGTACCCGGGCGCTGAGGCCCGTGCCCACCTGCAAAAGAAGCTCGATTATCTGCAAGGCAAGGGGCGGATCAACACCACCGAGGACTTCATCCGCCTGGCCGCCAGCGGCAGCAGTGTCAGTGGCCAGCCCTACCAGGTGCGCTGCCCCGGGCGCCCCGCGGTGCCCAGCGAGCAGTGGTTGCAACAGCAACTGCAAGCCGTGCGCGGAGGGGGCTGAGTTATATTCCCCGGCGCTATAACAAGAGCGTTATTAAGTCTTTTTAAAGTCCGTTGCGTTCGCGCAGAGTTCACCCATCAGCCACGCGTTGCCAATAAAAGGACATCGCACCATGGGTCTCAAACTCGGCGACATCGCCCCGGACTTCGAACAGGCCTCCAGCCAGGGGACCATTCACTTTCACCAATGGCTGGGCAGCAGTTGGGGCGTGTTGTTCTCCCACCCGGCAGACTTCACCCCAGTGTGCACCACCGAGTTGGGCTATACCGCCAAACTCAAGGACGAGTTCGCCCAGCGTAACGTCAAGGCCATTGCCCTCTCGGTAGACCCGGTCGAGTCGCACCTGAAGTGGATCGAAGACATCAACGACACCCAGAGCACCCAGGTCAACTTCCCGATCCTGGCCGATGCCGATCGCAAGGTGAGTGATCTTTACGATTTGATTCACCCCAACGCCAACGACACCCTTACCGTGCGCTCGTTGTTCGTGATCGACCCGAACAAGAAAGTGCGGCTCACCATCACCTACCCCGCCAGCACGGGGCGCAACTTCAATGAGATTTTGCGGGTGATCGATTCACTGCAATTAACCGACAGCCACAAAGTCGCCACCCCGGCCAATTGGCAGCAGGGTGACGAGGTGGTGATCGTGCCGTCGCTCAAGGATGAAGAAGAGATCAAACAGCGCTTCCCGAAAGGGTACCGCGCGGTACGCCCCTATCTTCGGCTCACCCCGCAGCCGAACCGCTGAACCCGTCTTGCAGGGACTTCAGGCCGCGTAAGCGGCCTTTTTTTATGGGGCCCCTGAAGGCCTCAGTAAACCTGCGGCACGATGATTTCGCGCGGCACCGGCTTGCGCGAATAATCCTCATGGCGCTCACGCGGCGGCAGGCTCACCAGCGGCTGCTCAACCCCTTCATAAGGGATTTGCTTGAGCAGGTGGTGGATGCAGTTGAGCCGGGCCTTCTTCTTGTCGTCGGCCTCGACCACCCACCAGGGGGCTTCTGGAATGTGGGTGCGCTCAAGCATCACTTCCTTGGCCTTGGTGTAGGCCTCCCAGCGGCGGCGGGACTCCAGGTCCATCGGGCTGAGCTTCCATTGCTTGAGCGGGTCCTGGATACGGCCCAGGAAGCGCATGTGTTGCTCATCATCGGTGATCGAGAACCAGTACTTGATCAACCGGATGCCCGAGCGGGCGAGCATGCGCTCGAACTCCGGCACCGAACGGAAGAACTCTTCGTACTGTTCGTCGTTGCAAAAGCCCATCACCTTCTCAACGCCCGCGCGGTTGTACCAACTGCGGTCGAACAGCACCATTTCACCGGCCGCCGGCAGGTGCGCCACGTAGCGCTGGAAGTACCACTGGGTTTGTTCCCGGTCGTTCGGCGCCGGCAGGGCGGCCACGCGGCACACCCGTGGGTTGAGCCGCTGGGTAATCCGTTTGATCACCCCACCCTTGCCCGCGGCATCTCGGCCTTCGAAGAGGATCACGATTTTTTCGCCGCTTTTCATTACCCAGTTCTGCAACTTCACCAACTCGCCTTGCAGCCGGAACAGCTCGGCGAAGTAGTGGCGGCGGGCAATCCGGGCTGGGTCGCCGTTCAGGTCGGCATTGAAGAATTCGTCGAGGTTGAAGTGGTCGTCGCCCAGTTCCTGCTCGAGCTCTTCGTCGTAATGGTCCAGGGTGTCGTGTTGCATACGCGAAAGCAGTTCGTTGCTCGAATCCATGGTCGGGGCCTCGGAGGACGGTTGTGAGGGCGAGCGTATGCTTCGCCCGTGGCAAACCTGTTACAACCTGTTACTGCTAGTGATCGTCGCGCTTGCGGAAGGCCCAGCGCCCGGCCAGCAGCGTGAAGCTGGCCACCAGCGCGACCAGAATCCAGAAGCCGTGGGGCGAGGTCGAAAGCGGCACGCCGCCTACGTTCATGCCGAAAAAACCCGCGACGATGTTGATCGGCAGCGCCAGCACCGTGACCAGGGTCAGGGTGAACAGCGTGCGGTTGGTCTGCTCGTTCTGGATCGCGGCGATCTCTTCCTGGATCAGCTTGATGCGCTCGAGCAAGGCCGCCAGGTCGTGGATCACCCGCGAGAACTCTTCGGTTTGCGAGCGCAGGGCGAGCACGTCTTCCTCACCGAACCAGCGTGGCGGGCGGTTGAGCAGGCGCATCAGCGAGTTGGGCTCCAGCGCCAGCAGCCGCTGCATGCGCACCAGCACCCGGCGCACCGAGCTGAGCTCGGCGCGGTTGGTGGCCAGGCGCTCGGACAGCAGCTGGTCTTCGATGCGGTCTACCGCCAGGTGGGTGTCGCGGACCATTTGCACGAGGATTTCCGCCTGGTCGTCGATCAGGTGTTCGAGCAGCTCCAGCGGCGAGCGGAAGGTTTCCCCGCGCTTGACCGAAAAACGCAGGCGGTCGACCGAACGCAGCGGTTGCAGGCGCACGCTGATCAGCATGTTCTCGCGCACGCACAGCCACAGGGTGGCGATGTCGCTGGAGGTTTGCCCGAAGTTGAACACCACGTCGTTGACCACCGCCGTTAGCGCGCCCTCGACGTGCTCCAGGCGCGTTGAGCGCGAGCCTTCGCTGAGGGTTTCGAAGAAATATTCCGGCAGGTCGAGATGGTTGAGCATCCAACGCTTGCACCCAGCGTGGGCCAGGTTCAGGTGCAGCCAGACGAAGCCGCCTTCAGCGGTCGGCTGCTCAAGGGCTTGCATGGCGGTTGGGGCGTCCATCTCCACGCCCGCTTCGTCGGGGCGAAAACGAAAGCCACAAATCAGGCCATAGGGGTCGGCGTCGGGGGACTGCGAGGCGAGGGGTAGGTTCATGCTCAGGTAAATACCGCTGTCACATGACAGCAAGATGACAGCGTGTTTCTAATTTCTATAAGGAATAAACAAATGAATAAATATGATTTAAGGATATAAAAGCCCGCTGTTAAGGTAAGGGCCATTGCACAGAAGCAGCACGAAGAGGTTGGACGATGTTGGTCGTAGCGATTGGTGGCAGCCCCAGTACCCGTTCCCGTTCCGGCGTTTTGCTCGAACGCGCCAAGGCCGCGTTGCAGGCCTGGGGTGTGGAAGTGGTCACCTTCCAGGTACGCGACTTCGATGCCGAAGACCTGCTCCACGCCCGCTTCAACAGCCCGGCGGTGACCCGTTTTCTCGACATCGTCGAGCGCGCCGACGGCTTGATCGTCGCCACCCCGGTGTACAAGGCCTCGTTCAGCGGCGCCTTGAAAACCCTGATCGACCTGCTGCCCGAGCGTGCCCTGGCGAACAAGATCGTCTTGCCGGTGGCCACCGGCGGCAGCATCGCGCACATGCTCGCGGTGGACTACGCGCTCAAGCCGGTACTGGCGGCGCTGAAGGCCCAGGAAATGCTCCAGGGGATTTTCGCCGACGACAGCCAGATCGCCTACGGCGAAGGCAGTGCCGCGGCGCAGTTGGCGGCGCCGTTGCAGGCGCGCCTGGACGCCGCGCTGGAAGAATTCCACAGCGCCCTGGCGCGCCGGCCAAAACCGGTCGAGCCCGGGTTGCTGAATGATCGTTTGCTCAGTGCTCGTTGGAGCATCTGAGCCTTTTTATACCCGTTGTAGCCCTTCTTACCCGACCACGGGCAGCAGGCGCCACCAACCCCCCTTATCGTTCGTAGAAGGAGAGCGCAGATGCGCACCCGTTCCCTGCGCCGAGGTTTGGTCGCACTGTTTGCCGCGGCCATTACCCTTGGTGTTACCAGCCTCGCCCAGGCCGAAACCCTGCGCATCGGCTACCAGAAATACGGCACCCTGGTGCTGCTCAAGGCCCGTGGCACGCTTGAGAAGCGCCTGGCCGAGCAGGGCGTGCAGGTGCAATGGACCGAATTCCCGGGCGGCCCGCAGCTGCTCGAAGGCCTTAACGTGGGCTCGATCGATTTCGGCGTGACCGGCGAAACCCCGCCGGTGTTCGCCCAGGCCGCCGGGGCAGACCTGCTCTACGTGGCCTACGAGCCGCCAGCGCCGACCAGCGAAGCGCTGCTGGTGCCGAAAGACTCGCCGATCAAGACCCTGGCCGACCTCAAGGGCAAGAAAATCGCCCTGAACAAAGGTTCGAACGTGCATTACCTGCTGGTGCAGGTGCTGGCCAAGGCTGGCCTGAAATACACCGACATCCAGCCGGTGTACTTGCCGCCCAGCGATGCCCGCGCGGCCTTCGAGCGTGGCGCCGTGGATGCCTGGGTGATCTGGGACCCGTACCAGGCCGCCGCCGAGCAACAACTGCAAGCCCGCACGCTGCAAGACGGCACCGGCCTTGTGGATAACCATCAGTTCTACCTGGCCACCCGTACTTATGCACAGGCGCATCCGAAAGTGGTCAGCACCCTGATCGACGAAGTGCGCTCGGTAGGCGAATGGGCCAAGGGCAACCCGCAGCAAGTGACCGACGAAGTGGCGCCACTGCTGGGCCTGCCGGTACCGATCACCCTGACCTCGGTCAAGCGCCAGGGCTTTGGGGCGCAGTTCCTCACCCCGGCGGTGGTCGATGCCCAGCAGAAGATCGCCGATGCCTTCTATGGCCTGAAGCTGATTCCCAAGCCGCTGGTGATCAAGGACGTGATCTGGACGCCGCCCGCCAACGTGGCTGCCGCGCAGTAACCCACTCAAAGGAGACCACCCCATGAGCCTCAATATTTTCTGGTTCCTGCCCACCCACGGCGACGGCCACTACCTCGGCACCGCCGAAGGCGCCCGCGCCGTCGACCACGCTTACCTGGGGCAGATCGCCCAGGCCGCCGACCGCCTCGGCTTCGGTGGCGTGCTGATCCCCACCGGCCGCTCGTGTGAAGATTCCTGGCTGGTCGCCGCGTCGTTGATCCCGCTGACCCAGCGGCTGAAGTTCCTGGTGGCGCTGCGCCCCGGGATCATCTCGCCCACCGTGGCCGCGCGCCAGGCGGCAACGCTGGACCGCCTCTCCGGTGGCCGCGCGTTGTTCAACCTGGTCACCGGCGGCGACCCGGCCGAGTTGGAGGGCGATGGCTTGTTCCTCACCCATCAGGAGCGCTACGAGGCGTCGGTGGAGTTCACCCGCATCTGGCGCCGCGTGCTCGAAGGCGAAGTGGTCGACTACGACGGCAAACACATTCAGGTGAAGGGCGCCAAGCTGCTCTACCCACCGCTGCAGCAACCGCGGCCACCGCTGTATTTTGGGGGCTCCTCCGAGGCCGCCCAGGACCTCGCCGCCGAGCAGGTCGAGCTGTACCTGACCTGGGGCGAGCCACCGGCGGCGGTTGCCGAAAAAATCGCCCAGGTGCGTGAAAAAGCCGCCCGGCAAGGCCGCACGGTGCGCTTTGGCATCCGCCTGCACGTGATCGTGCGGGAAACCAACGAAGAAGCCTGGCGCGCCGCTGACCGGCTGATCGCCAACCTCGACGACGAGACCATCGCCCGCGCCCAGGCCTCGTTCGCCAAGTTTGACTCAGTGGGGCAGCAGCGCATGGCCGCGCTGCACAACGGCAAGCGCGACCAGCTTGAAGTGAGCCCCAACCTCTGGGCGGGCGTCGGCCTGGTGCGCGGCGGTGCCGGCACCGCGTTGGTCGGCGACGGCCCAACGGTGGCAGAGCGGGTGAAGGAATACGCCGCCCTGGGCATCGATACGTTCATCTTCTCCGGTTACCCGCACCTGGAGGAATCCTACCGGGTGGCCGAGTTGCTGTTCCCGCACCTGAACGTGGCCCGCCCGCAGGTGCCGGAAGGCACGAACTACGTGAGCCCGTTCGGCGAGATCGTCGCCAACGACATCCTGCCCAAAGCCGCGGCGCAGAGCTGAGGAGGCCCGAATGAGCGCTGCAAAGAAAACCATCGAGCGCCTGGCGCCCTGGGCCCTGCCGGTGCTGCTGCTGGCAGCCTGGCAAGGCGCGGTGAGCGCGGGCTGGTTGTCGACCCGCATCCTGCCCGCGCCCAGCGCGGTCATCGAGGCCGGTGTGCAGTTGGTGCGCAGCGGTGAAATCTGGACGCACCTGGCCATCAGCGGTTGGCGCGCCGGGGTGGGCTTCGTCATTGGCGGTGGCATCGGCCTGGTGCTGGGGCTGATCTCCGGGCTGTCGAAATGGGGCGAGCGCTTTCTCGACAGCTCCGTGCAGATGATCCGCAACGTCCCCCACCTGGCGATGATCCCGCTGGTGATCCTGTGGTTCGGCATCGACGAGTCGGCGAAGATTTTCCTGGTGGCGTTGGGCACCTTGTTCCCGATCTACCTGAACACCTACCACGGCATCCGCAACGTCGACCCTGCCCTGGTGGAAATGGCCCGCAGCTACGGCGTGCGTGGCTTCCCGCTGTTCTGGCAGGTGATCCTGCCCGGTGCCTTGCCGTCGATCCTGGTAGGGGTGCGTTTCGCCCTCGGCCTGATGTGGCTGACGCTGATCGTGGCGGAAACCATCTCGGCCAGCTCCGGCATTGGCTACTTGGCGATGAACGCCCGTGAATTCCTGCAAACCGACGTCGTCGTGCTGGCCATCGTGCTCTATGCGGTGCTGGGCAAGCTCGCTGACCTCGCCGCCCGTGGCCTTGAGCGGCTGTGGCTGCGCTGGCACCCGGCCTACCAACCCAAGCGGGGTGATGCATGACCGCCTTCAAAGACTCGCCGCATTTTTTGCGCGGCGTAGACCTCGGCGTACACGGCCTGACCAAGGCCTTCGGCGCCCGCCAGGTGCTGCACGGCATCGATTTGACCATCCCGGCCGGGCAGTTCGTGGCCATTGTTGGCCGCAGCGGTTGCGGTAAAAGCACCCTGCTGCGCTTGCTCGCGGGGCTCGACCAGCCCACTGGCGGCGAATTGCGCGCCGGTGAACGCACGCTGGCCGCGGCCCGCGAAGACACCCGGCTGATGTTCCAGGATTCGCGCCTGCTGCCCTGGAAGCGAGTGATCGACAACGTTGGCCTGGGCCTGAAGGGTGACTGGCGGCCCAAGGCGCTGCAGGCGCTGGAAGCCGTCGGCCTGGCCGAGCGCGCCCACGAATGGCCCGCGGCGCTCTCCGGCGGGCAAAAGCAGCGTGTGGCGCTGGCCCGCGCGCTGATTCATGAACCCCGGCTGTTGCTGCTCGATGAACCCCTGGGCGCGTTGGATGCGCTGACCCGCATCGAGATGCAGCAGTTGATCGAACGCCTGTGGCAGCAGCACGGTTTTACCGTGTTGCTGGTGACCCACGACGTCGCCGAGGCCGTGGCCGTGGCGGACCGAGTGATCCTGATCGAAGAAGGCCGTATTGGCCTGGACCTGCCCATTGACCTGCCACGCCCGCGTGCCCGCGGCTCGCAGCGCCTGGCAGAGCTTGAAACCGAAGTGCTTAACCGTGTGCTGCTGTTGCCCGCGGGCGAACAGGGCGCAGAACCCGCTTCACCGTTACCGACCCAGCTGCGCTGGGCTTACTGACCTAATCCTTGAAGAGGCAATACCCATGACGATCAAAGCCATCAACGTACGTAACCAATTCAAAGGCACCGTGAAAGAAATCATCGAAGGCCCGGTACTGTCGGAAATCGACGTGCAGACTGCCTCCGGCATCGTCACCTCGGTGATCACCACCCGTTCGGTCAAAGAGCTGGAGCTGGCGGTGGGCAGCGAAGTGATCGCGTTCGTGAAGTCGACCGAGGTGTCGATCGCCAAGCTGTAAACCTGAAGGGCCTATCGCCCGGCACAGCCGGAGTGCCGGACCACGGCCTCCCACCAGATTCGTGTAAGCCATTGATTTACTGGGCAACACAGAACCCGTGGGAGGCCGGCTGTGCCGGGCGAAGGGCCCTCAAGCCTGCGGCCGCTTGGCCATGTACACCGGCAAGTACAGCCCCAGGTAAGCATCGAACACCCGCATCCCTTCCTCGGCCAGCCGTGGGGTAATCTCCCCGTGCAGCTGCACCGAGCGCGCATATACCCGGTCGCCCAGTTCCATCGCCAGGGCGAACACGTCTACCTCCTGCGGCAGGCTGGGCAGCTCGAAATGCCGGGCGAACAGTTGCTCCATCGCCGCGCCCAGTTCCAGATCATGCTGGCGGTCCGCCTGGGCCACTTCGGCCAGGCCGTGCTGCGCGAGAATCAACTGGCGCGCGGCCGCGTCGTTGCGGTAGATGGCCAGCATGCGCTGTTCCACCTGCCGCGACAGGTCGCGCCAGGTTGCCAGCGAGGCATGTTCGAAAGGTGCTTGCAGGCAGGCACGAAAGGCCTCGTGCACGTCGGCGGTCAGCCCTTGCAGCAAGGCCGGTACGCTGGCGAAGAAGTGATACACCGAAGACGGCGGTATGCCCGCGCGCTCGGCCACGCCGTAGATCGACAGCCCAGCCACGCCATCGCTGGCCAGCATCTCGCGGGCAGCCTGCAGAATACTGGCGATCCTGGCCTGGCTGGCGGCGCGGGGTTTGCGTGGGCTGGCGGTGCGTGGCATGGCGGCCTCCTTGGGCGAGGCCGCCATTCTACCGTTTAGACGGTGTGCAGGTACCAGTTGTACTCGAGGTCGGAGATCGAGTGTTCGAACTCGGCCAGCTCGCTTTCCTTGCAGGCGACGAAGATGTCGATGTACTTCGGGTCGATGTAGCGCGCCATGATCTCGCTGTCGTCCAGCGCGCGCAGGGCGTCGCGCAGGTTGTTCGGCAAGCTCGGCTCGGTCTGCTCGTAGGCGTTGCCCTCCAGTGGCGCGCCAGGCTCGCACTGGTTGGTCAGGCCGTGGTGGATGCCTGCCAGTACGGAGGCCATGACCAGGTACGGGTTGGCGTCGGCGCCGGCCACGCGGTGCTCGATGCGCACGGAGTCGGCGGTGCCGGTGGGCACGCGGATCGCCACGGTGCGGTTGTCGAGGCCCCAGGTCGGCGAGTTGGGCACGTAGAACTGCGCGCCGAAGCGGCGGTAGCTGTTCACGTTCGGGCAGATGAAAGCCATGGTTGCCGGTAGGGTCTCGAGCACACCGCCGACCGCGTGGCGCAGTGCGGCGTTCTGCTCGGGATCCTCGCTGGTGAAGATGTTCTTGCCGTCTTTGTCGAGGATCGAAATGTGCACGTGCAAGCCGTTGCCCGCCTGCCCCGGGTAGGGCTTGGCCATGAAGGTGGTGTCCATTTCATGGTCGTAGGCGATGTTCTTGATCAGGCGCTTGAGCAGCAGCGCGTAGTCACAGGCCTTGAGGGCGTCGGCCACGTGGTGCAGGTTGACTTCGAACTGCGCCGGGGCGCTTTCCTTGACGATGGCGTCGGCCGGAATGCGTTGCTCTTTGGCGCCCTCGAGGATGTCTTGCAGGCAGTCGACGTACTCGTCGAGGTCGTCGATCAGGTACACCTGGGTCGATTGCGGGCGTTTGCCGGAAATCGGCGAGCGCGGCGGCTGCGGGCGGCCGTTCACGTTCTCCTGGTCGATCAGGTAGAACTCCAGCTCGAACGCGGCGCAGATGGTCAGGCCCATGTCGTCGAACTTCTTCACGACCTGGCGCAGCACCTCGCGCGGGTCGGCGAAGAACGGCTCGCCCTCGAGCTCGTGCATGGTCATCAGCAGTTGCGCGGTGGGGCGCTTCTGCCAGGGCTCGTTGCTCAGGGTATTGGGGATGGGGTAGCAGATGCGGTCGGCGTCGCCGATGTCCAGGCCCAGGCCCGTGCTCTCGACGGTCGAACCGTTGATGTCGAGCGCGAACAGCGAGGCGGGCAGGTTGATGCCCTTCTCGTACACTTTGTGCAGGCTCGTGCGTTCGATGCGCTTGCCGCGCACCACGCCATTCATATCCGCAATCAGAAGGTCGACGTATAGAACCTCAGGGTGTTCCTTGAGGAACGCGTTCGCTTCGTTGAGCTGAACGGCACGCGGGGGTACCGACATGATGCAACACCTTTTTTGTTAAAAATCTCAATCATTGATTTGCAACGGGCCCAGTCAATCCGAAAGGCTTGGGGAAGTCAAGCGGGCCCATTGGTGCGCTAGCGTGGTGCATAAAAGCGTTTTTTGCTGCTTTTTGGGGCGATTTTGCCTGAATTGTTTTTCAGGTTTAGCGCCATTAAACACCCCGTAGTGAATTTTTAACGGGCTGTTGTATAAAAAATTGAACGGCGCTAAGCTCGGCGGCAACCCAGAACATCAACAATAACGGGGTCCATCATGCCACGCCCGCCCTCTCCAGGCGCCACCCCTCGGGGTGTGCCGAACGCTGCCGGCATGCTGGCCAGAGGCGCACGCCGTGCGCCACGCACTACGCAGCCTGCCACATTCGCCCCCTATGATCCAAGGGGCAGTGTACTGGCGGCCCCCGTGCACGAAGTTCTTACACAAAGGCATCACCGCCCACTGCCCAAAGCCGCCACAGTACGCTTCAATGTGTCTGTCGCGCCGCTTTACCACGCCTTAACGTCTACTGTAGCGCTGCTTCGCTGCCTTTGCCCGCCTGCCTGTGGGCGCTGGCCATCGTTCAGCGTGGGGCCCGGGGTGTGGGGTGGCCGGCCTTTCGTGGCGCGCGCGCGCCAACCGAGCCTGGTTGAGAACAACCGGGCAACAGCCTCCTGAGGTCTTTATGAGCAGCAACCTCGACCAGCTCACGGATTGGTTGAAAAACCACAAGATCACCGAAGTGGAATGCCTGATCAGCGACCTGACCGGCATCACCCGCGGCAAGATCTCCCCCACCAATAAATTCATCGCCGAAAAAGGCATGCGGCTGCCTGAGAGCGTGCTGCTGCAAACCGTGACCGGCGACTACGTCGAAGACGACATCTATTACGACCTGCTCGACCCGGCCGACATCGACATGTTCTGCCGCCCGGACGAAAACGCCGTATTCCTCGTGCCCTGGGCCATCGAGCCCACCGCGCAGGTGATCCACGACACCTACGACAAACAAGGCAACCCCATCGAGCTGTCGCCGCGCAACGTGCTCAAGCGCGTGCTCAAGCTCTACGCCGACCACGGCTGGCAGCCGATCGTGGCGCCGGAGATGGAGTTCTACCTGACCAAGCGCAGCGACGACCCCGACTACCCGCTGCAGCCGCCGATCGGCCGCTCGGGCCGCGCCGAAACCGGCCGGCAGTCGTTCTCGATCGAGGCCGCCAACGAATTCGACCCGCTGTTCGAGGATGTGTACGACTGGTGCGAGGCGCAGAACCTCGACCTCGACACGCTGATCCACGAAGATGGCACGGCGCAGATGGAAATCAACTTCCGCCACGGCGACGCGCTGCACCTGGCCGACCAGATCGTGGTGTTCAAGCGCACCATGCGCGAGGCCGCCCTCAAGCACAACGTGGCCGCCACCTTCATGGCCAAACCCATGACCGGCGAGCCAGGCAGCGCGATGCACCTGCACCAGAGCATCGTTGACATGGCCACTGGCAAAAGCGTGTTTTCCAACGAAGACGGCACCATGAGCCAGCTGTTCCTCAACCATGTGGGCGGCTTGCAGAAGTTCATCCCCGAGGCGCTGCCGCTGTTCGCGCCGAACGTGAACTCGTTCCGCCGCTTCCTGCCCGACACCTCGGCGCCGGTGAACGTCGAGTGGGGCCTGGAAAACCGCACCGTGGGCCTGCGCGTGCCTGACGCCACCCCGCAGAACCGCCGGGTCGAGAACCGCCTGCCGGGCGCCGACGCCAACCCCTACCTGGCCATCGCCGCCAGCCTGCTGTGCGGGTACATCGGCATGGTCGAGGGCATCAACCCCAGCGCGCCGGTGCATGGCCGTGGCTACGAGCGGCGCAACCTGCGCCTGCCGCTGACCATCGAAGACGCCCTCGAGCGCATGGAAAACTGCCGCACTCTGGAGAAATACCTGGGCAAGAAATTCATCGTCGGCTACGTGGCGGTAAAGCGAGCCGAGCACGAAAACTTCAAGCGCGTGATCAGTTCGTGGGAACGGGAGTTCCTGCTGTTCGCGGTCTGATCAAACCCCGCCGGCGAGTGGGGAGAACAGGAGAAAACAATGAGCGACAACAGCGCACAAACCCAGGCATGGAAGGCCCTCAGCGGCGAACACCATCTGGCCCCGTTCAGTGACTACAAGCAACTGAAGGAAAAGGGCCCGCGGATCATCACCAAGGCCCAGGGCGTGCACCTGTGGGACAGCGAGGGCCAGCAGATCCTCGATGGCATGGCCGGGCTGTGGTGCGTGGCCCTGGGCTATGGCCGCGAGGAGCTGGTGCAGGCCGCGGCCCACCAGATGCGCGAGCTGCCCTACTACAACCTGTTCTTCCAGACCGCCCACCCACCGGCACTGGAGCTGGCCAAGGCCATCACCGACGTGGCCCCGGCCGGCATGAGCCATGTGTTCTTCACCGGCTCCGGCTCCGAGGGCAACGACACCGTGCTGCGCCTGGTGCGCCACTACTGGGCGCTCAAGGGCAAACCCACGAAAAAAACGCTGATCAGCCGGGTCAACGGTTACCACGGCTCCACCGTGGCCGGCGCCAGCCTGGGCGGCATGACCTACATGCACGAACAGGGCGATTTGCCGATCCCCGGCGTGGTGCACATCCCGCAGCCGTATTGGTTCGGCGAGGGCGGCGACATGAGCCCCGACGAATTCGGCGTGTGGGCGGCCGAGCAACTGGAGAAGAAAATCCTCGAAGTGGGCGAAGACAACGTCGCCGCTTTCATTGCCGAGCCGATCCAGGGGGCCGGCGGGGTGATCATCCCGCCGGCAACCTACTGGCCGAAAATCAAGGAAATCCTCGCCCGTTACGAAATCCTCTTCGTCGCCGACGAGGTGATCTGCGGCTTTGGCCGCACCGGCGAGTGGTTCGGCAGCGATTACTACGGCCTCGCGCCCGACCTGATGACCATCGCCAAGGGCCTGACCAGCGGCTACATCCCCATGGGAGGGGTGGTCGTGCGCGACACGCTGGTCCAGGTGATCCACGACGGCGGTGACTTCAACCACGGCTTTACCTATTCCGGGCACCCGGTGGCCGCGGCGGTGGGGTTGGAAAACCTGCGCATTCTGCGTGAAGAAAAAATCATCGAGCGTGTACGCAGCGAAACGGCACCGTATTTGCAAATGCGTTTACGCGAACTCGCCGACCACCCGTTGGTGGGCGAGGTTCGTGGGTTGGGCATGCTCGGCGCGATCGAGCTGGTCAAGCACAAGTCGACCCGTGAACGTTACACGGGGCAGGGGGCGGGCATGCTGTGCCGCAACTTCTGTTTCGACAACGGGCTGATCATGCGCGCGGTGGGCGACACCATGATCATTGCGCCGCCGTTGGTGATTACCCACGCCGAGATCGATGAACTGGTGAGCAAGGCACGCAAATGCCTCGACCTGACGCTTAATGCGCTGAATGGCTAAATGCTAGGCTTGCGGGTGTGCTGAAAAGAGGGTTTCGGCACCCCCGGCAAGCGTAATCTGCCGGTGCCCCACACGGCCGCTTCGACTGCAAGGGAAGGCGCGCCACAGGGCGGATGGTTTAAACAATATTTTGGAGCACTACGCATGAAGAAGTTGGGCAAGTCGCTGCTCGCCATGAGCCTGTTGGGTGCCATGGCCGGTGCTGTTCACGCCGATGACAAAGTTCTGCACGTTTACAACTGGTCTGACTACATCGCCCCGGATACGGTGAAGAAGTTCGAAGAAGCCAACCCGGGCGTGAAGGTGGTCTACGACGTTTACGACAGCAACGAGACCCTCGAAGCCAAGATGCTCGCCGGCCACTCCGGCTATGACATCGTGGTCCCTTCGAACAACTTCCTGGCCAAGCAGATCAAGGCCGGTGTGTACGAAACCCTCGACAAGTCCAAGCTCAGCAACTGGAGCAACCTCAACCAGGGCCAACTGAAGGCCGTGGGCGACGCCAGCGACAAGGGCAACGAGCACGCCTTCCCGTACATGTGGGGTTCGATCGGCATCGGCTACAACCCCGACAGGGTCAAGGCCGCGCTGGGCGTCGACAAGATCGACTCGTGGGATGTGCTGTTCAAGCCGGAGAACATCGCCAAGCTGAAAAGCTGCGGCGTGAGCTTCCTCGATTCGCCGACCGAAATGATGCCGGTGGCGCTGCACTACCTGGGGCTGAAAACCGACACCCAGGACAAAGCCGACATCAAGAAGGCTGAAGACCTGTTCCTGAAGATCCGCCCGAACGTGGCGTACTTCCACTCCTCGAAGTACATCTCGGACCTGGCCAACGGCAACATCTGCGTCGCCGTGGGCTATTCGGGTGACGTGTACCAGGCCAAGTCCCGCGCCGACGAGGCCGGTGGCAAGGTCAAGGTCGCCTACACCATTCCGAAGGAAGGCGCCGGCAGCTTCTACGACATGGTCGCCATCCCGAAAGACGCTGAGAACAAAGAACTGGCCTACAAGTGGATGAACTTCATCCTGCAGCCGGAAATCATGGCCGAGATCACCAACGCCGTGCGCTTCCCGAACATCAACGACAAAGCCACGCCGCTGGTGGACAAAGACATCACTTCCGACCCGGGCGTGTACCCGCCGGCTGAAGTGAAGGCCAAGTTGTACGCGATCGCCGACCTGCCGCAGCCGACCCTGCGCGAGTTGACCCGCAGCTGGACCAAGATCAAGTCGGGCAAGTAAGCCCGGCCTGATGGCCCCCGGTCACGGCGCTGCCGTGGCCGGGGTGCTTGCAACAAAAATTTTTTTTGCTGTACCGAAGTATCACAGGTAAGTTGCGCGCCGGTTTGAGTTTTGCGCTGGCATGGCTTGCATCAGGAAGAACATTGCGGGGGAACTGCACGTGGCTAACTCTTTGTTTTTGAAAGCACTGGTGCTGGGCGCCGGGCTGCTGGCCGGTACCGCCGCGCAGGCCGCCGGTACCGTGCATATTTATAACTGGTCTGATTACATCGGCGAGAACACCCTGGCCGAGTTCGAAAAAACCACCGGCATCAAGCCGGTGTACGACGTGTTCGACTCCAACGAAACCCTCGAGGGCAAGTTGCTGGCCGGGCGCACCGGCTACGACGTGGTCGTGCCGAGCAACCACTTCCTCGGCAAGCAGATCAAAGCCGGGGCATTCCAGAAACTCGACCGCGCGCAATTGCCGAACTGGCAGAACCTCGACCCCGAGCTGATGAAGCGCCTGCAGGCCAATGACCCGGGCAACCAGTACGCGGTGCCGTACCTGTGGGGCACCAATGGCATCGGCTACAACGTCGAGAAGGTCAAGGCGGTGCTGGGCGTCGATAAAATCGACTCCTGGGCCATGCTGTTCGAGCCGGAGAACATGAAGAAGCTCAGCCAGTGCGGCGTGGCCTTCCTCGATTCGCCCGATGAAATGCTGCCGGCGGTGCTCAACTACCTGGGGCTGGACCCCAACAGCACCAACCCGGACGACTACAAGAAGGCCGAAGACAAACTGCTCAAGGTGCGGCCTTACGTGACCTACTTCCACTCCTCGAAGTACGTGTCTGACCTGGCCAACGGCAACATCTGCGTCGCCGCGGGGTTCTCCGGCGATGTGTTCCAGGCCCGCTCGCGCGCCGAGGAAGCCAAGAATGGTGTTCAGGTGGCGTATGTGGTGCCCAAAGAGGGCGGCAACCTCTGGTTCGACATGTTGGCCATCCCCAAGGATGCGACCAACGTGAAAGAGGCGCATGCGTTCATCAACTACCTGCTGCAGCCTGAAGTGATCGCCGAAGTCAGCGACGCGGTGGGCTACGCCAACCCTAACCCCAAGGCCAAGACCGAGATGGAACAAACGGTTGCCAACGACCCGGCGGTGTACCCACCGCAAGAAGTCCTGGCCAAGGCCTACGTCAGCCACGAGCTGCCGCCGAAGATTCAACGCCTGATGACGCGGTCCTGGACCAAGATCAAATCAGGCAAGTAATTGTGCCGGGCCCACCGCGGGGGTGGGTTCGCTGACCAACTGTTGGGAGTTTCGTTAATGGCCGTTGCCTCTAGTGCCTATAAGAAAGCCCTCGAAGGCAGCCAGCAACCCAAGCAGGTGCTGGTGAAGATCGATCGGGTTACGAAAAAATTCGATGAGACGATTGCCGTGGACGATGTGTCCCTGCAAATCAACAAGGGCGAGATCTTTGCCCTGCTCGGCGGTTCGGGTTCGGGTAAGTCCACTCTGTTGCGCATGCTCGCCGGTTTCGAGCGGCCCACCGAGGGGCGGATTTTCCTCGACGGTGAAGACATCACCGATATGCCGCCCTACGAGCGGCCGATCAACATGATGTTTCAGTCGTACGCGCTGTTCCCGCACATGACCGTGGCGCAGAACATCGCCTTCGGCCTGAAGCAGGACAAAATCCCCGCCGCCGAGATCGACGCCCGCGTGGCCGAGATGCTCAAGCTGGTGCAGATGACCCAGTACGCCAAGCGCAAGCCGCATCAGTTGTCCGGTGGCCAGCGCCAGCGGGTGGCCCTGGCGCGCTCGCTGGCCAAGCGGCCGAAGCTGCTGTTGCTCGACGAGCCGATGGGCGCGCTGGATAAAAAGCTGCGCTCGCAGATGCAGCTCGAGCTGGTACAGATCATCGAGCGCGTGGGCGTGACCTGCGTGATGGTGACCCACGACCAGGAAGAGGCCATGACCATGGCCGAGCGCATCGCGATCATGCACCTGGGCTGGATTGCCCAGATCGGCAGCCCGATCGACATTTACGAAACCCCCACCAGCCGCCTGGTGTGCGAGTTCATCGGTAACGTCAACCTGTTCGACGGCCAAGTGGTCGAAGACATGGAAGGCTACGCGCTGATTTCCACCCCGGAGCTGGAGCGGCCGATCTACGTGGGCCATGGGGTCAGCACTGCGGCCCAGGACAAAAGCGTGAGCTACGCCCTGCGCCCGGAAAAACTGCTGGTCACCACCGAGCAACCGACCACCGAGTACAACTGGGCGCGCGGCAAGGTGCATGACATCGCCTACCTGGGTGGCCACTCGGTGTTCCACGTACAGTTGGCCAGCGGCAAGATCGTGCAGAGCTTCGTCGCCAACGCCGAGCGCCGTGGCGCGCGGCCGACCTGGGACGACGAAGTGTTCGTGTGGTGGGAAGACGACAGCGGCGTGGTGCTTCGCTCATGAAAACCAGCAGACTCAAGCGTTACCTGCCCGGCGGCCGCCAGGCCGTGATCGGCATCCCGTTCATCTGGCTGTTCCTGTTCTTCATGCTGCCGTTCTTCATCGTCTTGAAGATCAGCTTCGCCGAGGCTGATGTGGCGATCCCGCCCTACACGGACCTGGTGCAGTTTGCCGAAGACAAGATCGACATCGCCCTGAACCTGGCGAACTACCTGCTGCTCGGTGATGACGACCTGTACTTCGCCGCCTACTTCGGCTCGCTGAAGATGGCGTTCATCAGCACCGTGCTGTGCCTGGTGATCGGCTACCCGATGGCCTATGCGATTTCCGTGGCGAAGAAAGAAACCCAGACCGTACTGCTGCTGCTGATCATGATGCCGACCTGGACGGCGATCCTGATCCGCGTGTATGCCTGGATGGGCATCCTCAGCAACAACGGCTTGCTCAATGGCTTCTTGCAATGGCTTGGGCTGATCGACCAGCCGCTGCAGATCCTCAACACCAACCTGGCGGTGTACATCGGTATCGTCTACTCGTACCTGCCGTTCATGATCCTGCCGCTGTTCGCCAACCTCGTCAAACACGACCAGAGCCTGCTCGAGGCCGCGTCTGACCTAGGCTCGAGCCGCTTCAACAGCTTCTGGAAGATCACCGTGCCGTTGTCGAAGAACGGCATCATCGCCGGCTGCATGCTGGTGTTCATCCCGGTGGTGGGCGAGTTCGTGATCCCTGAGCTGCTCGGCGGCCCGGAAACGCTGATGATCGGCAAGGTGCTCTGGCAAGAGTTCTTCAACAACCGCGATTGGCCGGTGGCCTCCGCGCTGGCGGTGGTGATGCTCGGCATCCTGATCATCCCGATCGTGCTGTTCAACCGCAGCCAAGCCAAGGAACTGGAGGGCAAGGCATGAAAACCGGCTTTCGTTTCTCGACCTTCATGCTTTGGGCGGGGTTGATCTTCATCTACGCGCCGATGCTCATCCTGGTCATCTACTCGTTCAACGCCTCGCGGCTGGTCACGGTCTGGGGGGGCTGGTCGGTCAACTGGTACATCACCCTGCTGGACAACAACCAGTTGATTTCCGCGGTGTTCCGCTCTCTGGAAATCGCCCTGTACACCGCCGTGTCGGCGGTGATCCTCGGCACCCTGGCGGCGTTCGTGCTCACCCGCATCACCCGCTTCAAGGGCCGCACGCTGTTCGGTGGCCTGGTCACCGCGCCGTTGGTGATGCCCGAGGTAATCACCGGCCTGTCGCTGTTGCTGCTGTTCGTGGCCATGGCGCAAATGCTCGGCTGGCCGGCCGAGCGCGGTATCGTCACCATCTGGATCGCCCACACCACGTTCTGCTCGAGCTATGTGGCGGTGGTGGTGTCGGCACGCTTGCGCGAGCTGGATATGTCCATCGAAGAGGCGGCCATGGACCTCGGCGCGCGGCCGTGGAAGGTGTTCCTGTTGATCACCATCCCGATGATCGCGCCGTCGCTGGCCGCGGGGGGGATGATGTCGTTCGCGCTGTCGCTGGACGACCTGGTACTGGCCAGCTTCGTGTCCGGCCCCGGCTCGACCACCCTGCCGATGGAGGTGTTCTCCCAGGTGCGCCTGGGCGTGAAGCCTGAGATCAACGCCATTGCCAGCTTGATCCTGCTGGTGGTGTCGCTGTTCACCTTCCTCGTGTGGTTCTTCAGCCGCCGCGCCGAGGAAGCCCGCCGCCGTGCCATCCAGGCGGCGATCGAAGAGGCCGCGGCAGCCAACTCCGGCCAGCCCGACCCTCGCGCGGCACGCGTGCAGCCGACCCCGGCCTGATAGGCGGCTTGCCAGCGCGGCCCGTGTGACAGAACATCAAGGCCAGTTCTGTCACACGGGCCTTTTCATGCCAGCCGAATTCAACGCCGACGCCCTGCGTGCCAGCCTGCCGCGGCTCGACCCGGCCCAGCCGCTGTCGCGCCAGGCCCAGGCGTACCAGCGCTTCTATGGGCTGCAATTGCCCCACAGCGGCGTGCCCTTCACCTGTGGCTTGGGCGTGTTCGAGGCGGCCGGCCTGGCCCTGGCCACGCAATGCTGGTTGCCGCCCAGCCCACGCGGCACGCTGTTCGTGCTGCATGGCTTTTATGACCACATGGGGCTGTATCGGCATGTGTTTCAGTGGGCGCTGGGCCAGGGCCTGGCGGTGATCGCCTGCGACCTGCCGGGCCACGGGCTCTCGGCCGGGGCGCGGGCGAGCATCGGTGATTTCGACGAGTACCAGGCCACGCTGCAGGGGCTGTTCGGCGAAGCCCGCCGGCTGGGCCTGCCGCACCCTTGGCACGTACTGGGGCAAAGCACCGGCGGCGCCATCGCCATCGACCACCTGTTGCACCACCCGGGCAGCCCATTGGACGGCCAGGCCATGCTGCTCGCCCCCCTGGTGCGGCCGCGTGCCTGGGGCTGGTCGCAGCTCAGCTATCACGCCCTGCGGCCGTTCGTGAAAGGCATCGCCCGGCGTTTCAGCGAAAACAGCAACGACCCAACCTTTTTACCTTTCCTGCAAGCCGACCCGCTGCAACCGCTGCGGCTGCCCACGGCGTGGGTCGGCGCCCTGGTCAAATGGGTGCGCCACATCGAAGCCGCCCCGCGCTCGGGGCTGAGCCCACTGATCGTGCAGGGCGAGCAAGACATGACGGTCGATTGGCAGCACAACCTAAGGGTGCTGGAAGGCAAATTCGCCGCGCCGCGGTTACTGCGCCTGCCGCAGGCGCGGCATCACCTGGCCAACGAGCTGCCGGGGTTGCGGGCGGAGTATTTGGGGTTTTTGGCGAAGCATCTCTAGGCCCATCGCCCGGCTGCGCCGGGCGAAAGGCCTTCAACCCCTACCCAGGATTCGCCTGCCCCACCGCCAGCCCCGCCTTCACCGCCGCCAGGGCTGCCTGGTAATAGGCCTGCCCCTGAGGCGATTCGGCAAAGCTCACGAACTCTTCGAGCTCTGGGTCCGACAGGTCGCGGTACACGTACAGCAGGGTGTTATCCAGGTCGTTGCCGATTTGTTGCATCAACCGCGCGCGTTGGTTGTCGAGCAGGCCCTGGGTCGAGCCGCCGCCAAGCAGGCCGGGGATCATCGAGCTGAGGCTGTCGGCGGCCACCCCGGCGATCGCCAGGGTGACCTCCGCGCCGGCCTCGCGGGCGGGCAGGGCGCGGGAGAGGTGGCCGATCAGCAACTGGCGGGTGTCGGCCACCTGCATATGCGGGATGCCGCTGGCGTGCTGGGCGAGTTGGTCTGGGCGGGTGGCCAGCAGCTCGGCGGCCACCACTTTGTGCCCCAGCGGCGACTGGAAGAACGCCAACGCCGGTTGTGGGTCGGCCAGGCCCTGGCGCAGCCGCGCCTCGGCGCGTTGGTCCATGGCTTGGGGGGCGAAGCGCTGGTTGCTGTTGTTCACCAGCGCCTGGAACACCGCGGGCGGCAGGCTGTTCTGGTAGCGCTGCTGGGCGGCCTTGAGGGCATCGCTGAAGTGCGCGCGCTGGTCGGGCCAGCCCGCGGCCTTGTACAGCTGATCGTGAAGGTCTGCCCAGGCCGGCATCGAGCAGCAGATCAGCAGCAGTAGAAGGAAGCGACGCATGAAGGACTCCTGTCGGCAGGGCGCTATTGTCCGTGGGGCGGGCGGCCTTTGTCGAGAGACGAACGCGCTCGCCCGGTATTTGCAGCCAAAAGGCGCTGTTGGTTTGGCCGGTGGCTGGGTACTATTCGCGCCATGCCAAACACCACTGATTCCCCCCTGTTGCCGCGCATTGTCGACGAACTGGCCGAGCACGGTTGGTCTCGCCAAGGCCTGTTCCTGCCCTCGGCTCTGACCGCCGCGCTGGCGCAAGAGTGCCGCCGGCGTGCCCAGGCCGGCCAGCTGGCGCCGGCGGCGGTCGGCCGGGGCGGCGGCCAGGAGGTGCGTGAGGGCATCCGCGGCGACCTCACCCAGTGGATCGAACCCGGCCAGGCCGACTGCTGCGATGCCTACCTGGCACTGATGGATGAACTGCGCGAGGCACTGAACCGTGCCCTGTACCTGGGCCTGGAGGACTTCGAGTGCCACTTCGCCCTGTACCCGGCCGGGGCGTTCTACAAGCGCCACCTCGACCGCTTCCGTGACGACGACCGGCGCACCGTGTCGGTGGTGCTGTACCTCAACGAGGCCTGGCAAGCCGAGGACGGCGGCCAGTTGCGCCTTTACCTGGGCGAGCAGGGGGCTGCGCACGATGTGCCGCCCGAGGGCGGCAGCCTGGTGGTGTTCATCTCCAGCGACATGCCCCATGAAGTATTGCCCGCCCGCCGCGAGCGCCTGTCATTGACCGGCTGGTTCCGCCGCCGCGGCAATGAGCCCTTCTGAGATGGCCAAGGTGCTGGTCAGCCGCTGCCTGCTCGGCCACAAGGTGCGCTATGACGGCGGCGCCAGCGGCCCCTATGCCGTGCTGGCGCAGTGGCAGGCCGAGGGCCGGGTGGTTGCGCTGTGCCCGGAAGTCGCCGGCGGCCTGCCCACGCCGCGGCCGCCCGCGGAAATCCCAGGCGGCCAGGGCGCGCGCGTGCTCACCGGCCAGGCCCAGGTGATCGCCCGCGACGGCGAGGACGTTACCGCGCCCTTCATGGCGGGCGCCCAGCAAGCCTTGGCGCTGGTCAGGCAGCATGGCATTCGCGTGGCGGTGCTCAAGGCCAACAGCCCGTCATGCGGCAACGAGCAGGCCTACGACGGCACCTTCAGCGGTACCCGTGTAGCGGGGGAGGGCGTGACGGCGGCGCTGTTGCGCCAGGAAGGCGTGCGGGTGTTCAACGAAAACCAGCTGGATGAGGCGTGGCTGGCGATATTGGGGGAGGATTGAGCGGCAAGCTGCAAGCCAGAACTTACAGCTTGCAGCTTGCAGCTTGAGCCTACCGCAAGGCTTAAAACAGCACCCGGCACCGAATCGTCCCGTTGATGTGCTGCAACTTGGCCAAGGCCAGGTCGGAGTACTCGGCGTCGACGTCGATCACCACGTAACCCACCGACTCGTTGGTCTGCAGGAACTGGCCGGAAATGTTGATGCCGTTCTCGGCGAAGACCTTGTTGATCTCGCTGAGCACGCCCGGGATGTTTTCGTGGATGTGCAGCAGGCGGTGCTTGCCCGGGTGCGCTGGCAGGGCGACTTCCGGGAAGTTGACCGACGACACCGAGGTGCCGTTGTCGCTGTACTTGACCAGCTTCTCAGCCACTTCCAGGCCGATGTTGGCCTGTGCTTCGGCGGTGGAACCACCGATGTGCGGGGTGAGGATCACGTTGTCCAGGCCGCGCAGCGGGCTTTCGAACACGTCGGCGTTCGAGCGTGGTTCGACTGGGAACACGTCGATGGCGGCGCCGATCAGGTGCTTGTCCTTGATCGCGTCGGCCAGGGCTTCCAGGCGCACCACGGTGCCGCGGGCGGCGTTGATCAGGATGCTGCCCTTTTTCATCGAGCGGATTTCTTCTTCGCCGATCATCCACTGGGTGGATGGCAGCTCAGGTACGTGCAGCGAGACGATGTCGGCCAGGCCCAGCAGCTCCTTGAGCGACGGCACCTGGGTGGCGTTGCCCAGTGGCAGCTTGGTCAGCGGGTCGTAGAAGTACACCTGCATGCCCAGGCTTTCGGCCAGTACCGACAACTGCGTGCCGATCGAGCCATAGCCGACGATGCCGAGCTTCTTGCCGCGGATCTCGTACGAGTTGGCCGCGCTTTTGATCCAGCCGCCACGGTGGCAGGAGGCGCTTTTCTCGGGGATGCCGCGCAGCAGCAGGATCGCCTCGCCCAGCACCAGCTCGGCCACCGAACGGGTGTTGGAGTAGGGGGCGTTGAACACGGCGATACCGCGCTCACGGGCGGCGTTCAGGTCGACCTGGTTGGTGCCGATGCAGAAGCAGCCCACGGCGATCAGTTTTTGGGCGCAGTCGAAGACTTCGGCGGTCAACTGGGTGCGCGAGCGGATGCCGAGGAAGTGGGCATCGGCGATCTTTTCCTTCAATTCTGCGTCGGGCAGGGAGCCGGTCAAATACTCGATGTTGGAGTAACCGGCCGCCTTGAGGGTGTCCACGGCGTTTTGGTGAACCCCTTCGAGAAGAAGGAACTTGATCTTGCTCTTGTCGAGAGAAGTCTTGCTCATCTGCTTTAACCTGTGCTCCGGAGAGAAAATGGCAGTAGAAACGAGGAGGCCGCCAAAGGCTCTGAGGCAAGTTTGGCGGGGGCGTATGCTAGCATAGCTGCGACACTCATCGGCCATTTAGCGACGTGAAGCCTGCTCACGCAGACTATGAGCAGAACGCGTGAAGCGCTGTAGAATGGGCCCCAGGGTTAACCTTCAAACAGGAGTGGCGCATGAGTTACCAGCATCAGTATGCCGACGGCACCCGGGTTCACTTTCCCGTGGGCAAGGTGGTGTGCATCGGCCGCAATTACGCCGAGCACGCCAAGGAGCTGAACAACCCGGTTCCCACCGAGCCGCTGCTGTTCATCAAACCGGGCAGTTGCGTGGTACCGGCCGAGGGCGGCTTCAGCATCCCGACCGACCGCGGCTCGGTGCATTACGAAACCGAAATCGCCGTGCTGCTGGGCAAGCCGCTGTCGCCGCGCCCCAGTGAAGAAGAAGTGATCGACGCCATCTCCGGCTTCGCCCCCGCACTGGACCTGACCCTGCGCGACGTGCAATCGCGCCTGAAGGAAAAAGGCCTGCCGTGGGAATTGGCCAAGGCGTTCGACGGCGCCTGCGTGCTGGCCCCGTTCGTGCCGGCCAGCACCTTCCCGGACCTGGCGGCGATCCCGGTCAAGCTCACCCTCAATGGCGAAGTGCGCCAGGATGGCAGCAGCGAGCTGATGCTCAACCCAATCGTGCCGATGATCCAGTACATGGCCGCTTGCTTCTCGCTGCAGGCCGGCGACGTGATCCTCACCGGTACCCCCGCCGGCGTTGGCCCGCTGAACGTGGGCGACGAACTGGTGATCGAGCTGCCGGGCGCGGTCAGCGCCGACACCCGCGTGCTGGGCTAAGCCCCGCGCGCTTTGGCGTTTTTTTCACATCGGCTGCGGATAATGGCGCGCTCACCGCGCGCTTGAATCCGGACCCGCCCCATGCCTCGTTCTACCTCCTACCTGCATCGCCGCCGTTGGCCCCTGGCGGGGCTACTGGTGTTGCTGGTGCTGTACATCGTCGCGGCCGTGCTGCACTGGGACGACCGCCTGCGCTGGTCGGCGCGGGAGCTGCTGCAAAGCCCGGCCGAGCAGGCCAAGGCCGCCTGGCTGCCGGCCTACCACGTGGTGATCGACGCCAAGCCGCTGGAAGGCCTGGCCGACGACGAAGCCTCTGACCTAGCCTACGACCCCCACAGCAAAACCCTGTACAGCGTGATGGGCAAAAACCCGTTTCTGGTGCAGTTGGGCCTGGACGGCAGCGTGCTGCGCAAAATCGCCCTTAACGGCTGGTCGAACCCCGAGGGCGTCGCGGTGCTTGAAGATGGCCATATCGCGATCACCGACGAACGCAGCCAGAAGCTGACCCTCGTCACCGCGCCGGAGGGCGTTACCGAGCTGAACATCGCCGACTTCCCGCAGTTCGACCTGGGCCCGGCCGAGCAGAAGAACAAAGGCACCGAGGCGGTGGCCTGGGACCGCCGCCAGCACCGGGTGCAGTTCGGCCAGGAGCGCCCGGCCAAGCTCTCGAGCTGGGCCAGCGACGGCACCACGCTGCTGGGCCAGCCGCAGCCGCTGGAGAGCGACCTCGACCTGCGCAACCTCTCGGCGATGGCGGTAGACCCGCGCACCGGCCACACGCTGCTGCTGTCGGCCGATTCGCACCTGCTGCTGGAGCTGGGCGACGACCTGCAACCGTTGAGCTATATGGCGTTGCTGGGGCACTTCAATGGCCTGGGCGAGACCATCCCCCGCGCCGAAGGGGTGGCCATGGACGAGCAGGGCACGCTGTACATGGTCAGCGAGCCGAACCTTTTCTACCGCTTTGAGAAAGCTCCTAAATAGCCTGGCATCGTGCTATCAGCCCGCATTTCATGATTAGATTCGCTGTTTTTCAGGGCAGGTGCTTGGTCATGGCGTTCGCGCGCGTTCGGCGTTTTCTCTTCATCGGTTTGCTGCTGGTGGCTTGTGGGCTGTTGGCCACCGTCGCCCACCGCCATCGGTTGTTGCAGCAGGCCTGGTTCGAACTCAGCCATTGGCTGGCCCCTGCCGTCGGCGGCCTCGAACTGGGGCAGTATCGTGCCGTTGTGCAACGCCTGCCCATCGCCGGCCTGCCGGCCGATGTTTCGGCACTCACCTACGACCGCCATCGCCATACCCTGTTTACCGTGACCAACAAAAACCCAGAGCTGATCGAGCTATCACTGAACGGTGAAGTACTGCGGCGGGTCGCGTTGCGAGGCTTTGGCGACCCGGAGGCGGTCGAGTACATCAGCCCCGGCGTATTCGTGATCAGTGATGAGCGTGAGCAACGCCTGGTCCGCGTGGTGCTGGGCGAGGCCGCCACCGAGCTGGATGCCCAGGCCGGGCAGCAGTTGAGCGTGGCGCTGGGCCGCAACGGCAATAAAGGCTTCGAGGGCTTGGCCTACGACAGCCGCGCGCAACGGCTGTATGTCGCCAAAGAGCGCGACCCGATGCGTATCTACGAGGTCGATGGGTTTGCCGCGCCGCGCCCAGAAGGTATTCACATTGCCGAGAACCCGGAGCGCGATGCCCGGCTGTTCGTGCGCGACCTGTCTAGCCTGCAGTTCGATGAGGCCAGTGGGCATTTGCTGGCGCTGTCGGACGAGTCGTCCAGGGTGCTCGAGTTGAACCCGGACGGCCATGTGGTCGGCAGCCTGTCGCTGCGCCAGGGCTCGGCCGGCCTCGAGCAGGCCATGCCTCAGGGCGAGGGCATGGCCATGGACGAACAGGGTACGCTGTACATGGTCAGCGAGCCCAACCTGTTCTACGTGTTCAAGAAGCCTTCAGCGCCTTGACGCCTTCGGCCGTGCCCAGCAGCAGCAAGTCGGCGGGGCGCGCGGCGAACAGGCCATTGGTGACCACGCCGACGATAGCGTTGATGTCACGCTCCAGCGCCACCGGGTCGGTGATGTGCAGGTTGTGTACATCGAGGATGATGTTGCCGTTGTCGGTCACCACGCCTTCGCGGTAGACCGGGTCGCCGCCCAGCTTCACCAACTGGCGCGCCACGTGGCTGCGGGCCATGGGGATCACTTCCACCGGCAGCGGGAAGGCGCCCAGCACCGGCACCAGCTTGCTGCCGTCGGCGATGCAGATGAACGTACCGGCTACTGCGGCGACGATCTTCTCGCGGGTCAGCGCGGCGCCGCCGCCCTTGATCAGGTTCAGCCGCGCGTCGGTTTCGTCGGCGCCGTCTACGTAGAACTCCAGGTCGCTGACCGTGTTCAGCTCATACACCGGGATGCCATGGCCCTTCAGGCGCGCGGCGGTGGCTTCGGAGCTGGCCACGGCGCCGTCGAAGGCGCCCTTGTGCTGGGCCAGGGCATCGATGAAGCAGTTGGCGGTAGACCCAGTGCCCACGCCGACGATGCTCTTGTCGTTGAGTTTGGGCAGGATGAAGTCCACGGCAGCCTGCGCGACGGCCTGTTTGAGTTGGTCTTGCGTCATGTACGGGCGCTCCGAAAGCGTCACGGGGAGAAAAGGGCGCGCATTATACCAGCCCGCGGCGCTGCAAGCTTCGGCCCCGGCTGGTATCCTTTTGCCCCTTTCCCGCCAGCCGTAGCGTGTTCCGATGCTCGAACAGTACGTAAAGAAGATTCTCACCTCGCGCGTGTACGACGTCGCCGTGGAAACGCCCCTGCAGCTCGCCGGGCAGCTGAGCAAACGTTTGGGCAACCGCATTCTGCTCAAGCGTGAAGACCTGCAGCCGGTGTTTTCCTTCAAGGTGCGCGGTGCCTACAACAAGCTGGCGCAGCTGAGCCCCGAGGAGCGCGCGCGTGGCGTGGTCACCGCTTCGGCGGGCAACCACGCCCAGGGGCTGGCCCTGGCCGCGCGGGAAATGGGCGTCAAGGCCACCATCGTGATGCCCAAGACCACCCCTGAGATCAAAGTCGAAGGCGTGCGCTCGCGGGGCGGCAAGGTGGTGCTGCATGGCGACAGCTTCCCTGAAGCGCTGGCGTTTTCGCTGCGCCTGGTCGATGAAAAAGGCTTTGTGTACATCCACCCCTACGACGACCCGGACACCATCGCCGGCCAGGGCACCGTGGCGATGGAAATCCTCCGCCAGCACCAGGGCTCGCTCGACGCGATCTTCGTGCCTGTCGGCGGCGGTGGGCTGATCGCCGGCATTGCCGCCTATGTGAAGTACCTGCGCCCCGAGGTGAAAGTGATCGGCGTTGAGCCCGACGACTCCAACTGCCTGCAGGCCGCGTTGGCCGCCGGCGAGCGAGTGGTGCTGCCGCAAGTGGGGTTGTTCGCCGACGGTGTGGCCGTGGCGCAGATCGGCCAGCACACCTTCGACATCTGCAAGCACCACGTGGATGAGGTGATCACCGTCAGCACCGATGAAATCTGCGCGGCGATCAAGGACATCTACGACGATACCCGCTCGATCACCGAGCCGGCCGGCGCCCTGGGCGTGGCCGGCATCAAGAAGTACGTCGAGTCTCGTGGGGTCGGCGGGCAAACGCTGGTGGCGATCGACTCCGGCGCCAACGTCAACTTCGACCGCTTGCGCCACGTGGCCGAGCGCGCCGAGCTGGGCGAGGGCCGCGAGGCGATCATCGCGGTGACCATTCCCGAGCAGCCGGGCAGCTTCAAGGCCTTCTGCGAAGCGGTGGGTAAGCGGCAGATCACCGAGTTCAACTACCGTTACCACAGTGGCCGTGAAGCGCACATCTTCGTCGGGGTGCAAACCCACCCTGAGAACGACCCGCGCAGCGCGCTGGTGGCCAGCCTGCGCAGCCAGGGCTTCCCGGTGCAAGACCTGACCGACAACGAACTGGCCAAGCTGCACATCCGCCACATGGTCGGTGGCCATGCGGTGAAGGTCAGCGACGAGATGGTGCTGCGCTTCGAGTTTCCGGAGCGCCCCGGCGCGCTGTTCAACTTCCTCAACAAGCTGGGCGGGCGCTGGAACATCTCGATGTTCCACTACCGCAACCACGGCGCTGCCGACGGCCGCGTGGTCGCGGGGCTGCAGGTGGCGCCGCAGGAACGTGAACAGGTGCTGGCGGCGCTGGCCGATGTTGGCTATCCCTTCTGGGACGAAACCGATAACCCGGCGTACCAACTCTTTCTGGGTTGAGCCACAGGAGCTGCGATGGACACCCTGACCACCCTCAAAACCCTGCACTGGCTGGCCACCGCACTGTTGCTCGGCAGTGTTGCCGCGGTGCTGTGGCGCGCCCAGGCCAGTTGGCGCGCGGGCGACCACCGGCTGTTCGCCAGCACCCTGGACCGCCCGTGGTGGGTGGCCTGGGCGGTGATGGCAGTGGCGCTGGCGAGCTTTCCGATCAGTGGTTGGTGGCTGGTGCACAGCGTTGGCTGGCCCTTGAGCCAGGCGTGGCTGCTGGCCGGCTCGGTGTTGTATATCGTCGGCGCGTTGGCCTGGCTGGCGCTACTGCTGAAGGTGCGCCGCCTGCGCGCCAGCGCGCCGGCCAATGCCGCCGTGTTGAGCACCCAGGGCCGCTGGGTGATGGCCGTGGCTGGGCTGGCGGTGGTGATCCTGCTGGTATTGATGGTGCTGATGCTGGCCAAGCCAGCCTGAGCCGTGCGTTTCCGTCATAAGGCGTTGCACAACTGTCATGCCGGCCGGCAATACTCGGGGCTTCCAGGAAACATTCATATAAGGTAGGCCGCTCGTTGCCGCTTTGCCGGGCTTTATGGAACAATGCCCGAACATGCGTTTGCGAGGTTGCTGCCGTGATCGACCCCGATGGTTTCCGTCCCAATGTTGGCATCATCCTGACCAATGATGCTGGCCAGGTGCTATGGGCTCGACGCATCAATCAGGATGCCTGGCAGTTCCCCCAAGGCGGCATCAACCCCGACGAAAGCCCGGAACAGGCCCTGTACCGGGAGCTGAACGAAGAAGTCGGGCTCGAGCGCCAAGACGTACAGATTCTCGCCTGCACCCGTGGCTGGCTGCGTTATCGGCTGCCCCAGCGGCTGGTGCGCACCCATAGCCAGCCGCTGTGCATCGGGCAAAAACAGAAATGGTTCCTGCTACGCTTAGTCTCCAACGAGCAACGCGTACGGATGGACCTGACCGGCAAACCGGAGTTCGACGGCTGGCGGTGGGTCAGCTACTGGTACCCGTTGGGGCAGGTAGTCACATTCAAGCGCGAGGTGTACCGCCGTGCCCTCAAAGAGCTAGCCCCGCGCCTGCTGGCGCGCGACTGACGACGGAGTTCGACCCCGAGCATGCTCAATACGTTGCGCAAGATCGTCCAGGAAGTTAACTCCGCCAAGGATCTCAAGTCGGCGTTGGGCATCATTGTCTTGCGCGTGAAAGAAGCCATGGGCAGCCAGGTGTGCTCGGTGTACCTGCTCGACCCCGAGGCCAACCGCTTCGTGCTGATGGCCACCGAAGGCTTGAACAAGCGCTCGATCGGCCGCGTCAGCATGGCCCCGAACGAAGGCCTGGTCGGCCTGGTCGGCACCCGTGAAGAGCCGCTGAACCTCGAAGACGCCGCCGCCCACCCGCGTTATCGCTACTTCGCCGAAACCGGCGAAGAACGCTTTGCCTCGTTCCTCGGCGCGCCGATCATCCACCACCGCCGCGTGGTCGGGGTGCTGGTGGTGCAGCAAAAGGAACGCCGCCAGTTCGACGAAGGCGAAGAAGCCTTCCTGGTGACCATGAGCGCGCAGTTGGCGGGGGTGATTGCCCACGCCGAGGCCACCGGTTCGATCCGCGGGCTCGACCGCGCCGGCAAGGTGAAGATCCAGGAAGCCAAGTTCGTCGGCGTCGCCGGCTCGCCAGGCGCTGCCGTGGGCCAGGCGGTGGTGGTGTTGCCGCCGGCCGACCTCGACGTCGTGCCAGACAAACCCGTTTCCGACATCGACTCGGAGCTGGCGCTGTTCCAAAGCGCGCTGGAAGGCGTGCGCAACGACATGCGCACGTTGTCGGCCAAGCTCGCCACTCAACTGCGCCCTGAAGAACGCGCGCTGTTCGACGTGTACCTGATGATGCTCGACGATGCCTCGCTGGGCAGTGAGGTCACCCAGATCATCAAGACCGGCCAGTGGGCCCAGGGCGCGCTGCGCCAGGTGGTCACCGAGCACGTCAACCGTTTCGAATTGATGGACGACGCCTACCTGCGCGAACGCGCCTCCGACGTCAAAGACCTCGGCCGGCGCCTGCTCGCCTACTTGCAGCAGGCCCGCCAGCAGGCGCTGGTTTACCCCGACAACACCATTCTGGTCAGCGAAGAGCTGACCCCGGCCATGCTCGGCGAAGTGCCGGAAGGCAAGCTGGTGGGGCTGGTGTCGGTGATGGGCTCGGGCAACTCCCATGTGGCCATCCTGGCGCGGGCGATGGGTATCCCGACGGTCATGGGCCTGGTCGACCTGCCGTATTCGAAGGTCGATGGCATCGAGCTGATCGTCGACGGCTACCACGGCGAGGTGTTCACCAACCCGAGCGAGATCCTGCGCAAGCAGTACTCGGCGGTGGTGGCCGACGAGCGCGAACTGGCCAAGGGCCTGGACGCGCTGCGCGAGCTGCCCTGCGTGACCACCGACGGCCACCGTATCCCGCTGTGGGTCAACACCGGCCTGCTCGCCGACGTGGCCCGCGCCCAACAGCGCGGCGCCGAGGGCGTGGGCCTGTACCGCACCGAAGTGCCGTTCATGATCAACCAGCGCTTCCCCAGCGAAAAGGAACAGCTGGCGATCTACCGCGAGCAGCTCACCGCGTTCCACCCGCTGCCGGTGACCATGCGCAGCCTCGACATCGGCGGCGACAAATCACTGTCGTATTTCCCGATCAACGAAGAAAACCCGTTCCTCGGCTGGCGCGGCATCCGCGTGACCCTCGACCACCCGGAAATCTTCCTGGTGCAGTGCCGGGCCATGCTCAAGGCCAGCGAAGGCCTGAACAACCTGCGCATTCTGTTGCCGATGATTTCCGGCACCCACGAGGTGGAAGAGGCGATGCACCTGATCCACCGCGCCTGGGGCGAGGTGCGCGACGAAGGCACCGACGTGCCGATGCCGCCGGTGGGGGTGATGGTCGAGATCCCGGCGGCGGTGTACCTGACCCGCGAGCTGTCGCGGCAGGTCGACTTCCTCTCGGTGGGCTCCAACGACCTCACCCAGTACCTGCTCGCCGTGGACCGCAACAACCCGCGGGTGGCCGACCTGTACGACTACCTGCACCCCGCCGTGCTGCAAGCGCTGCAGCACGTGGTCAACGAAGCTCACGCCGAGGGCAAGCCGGTGAGCATCTGCGGTGAGATGGCCGGCGACCCGGCCGCCGCGGTGCTGCTGATGGCCATGGGCTTCGACAGCCTCTCGATGAACGCCACCAACCTGCCCAAGGTGAAGTGGATGTTGCGCCAGGTCAGCCATGCCACCTCGCGCGAACTGCTGGCCCAGCTGATGAAAATGGACAACCCGCAGGTGATCCACAGCACCCTGCAATTGGCCCTGAAAAACCAGGGCCTGGGCCGCATGATCAACCCGCAGGCGCCGAAAACGCTGTGATCCTCACCTCCCCCATGGGCACGCCCTGGGGGCCGAAGCTGCGTTCGATCACTTCCCGCTCGCCACTGCCGTAGAGATACAGCAGCGTGCTGGCGCGGGTGCCGTAGTTCGCGCCACGGATGAACGCCGTACTCAGCCGGCGCTCGGTCTCCAGGCCCACGCCGGTGTCGGGCAGGTCGGCGTCGGCGGGCACCTGGTGGTCTTGCAACAGGCTGAACAGGCGCTCGCTGAGCGCCTCCGGCAGCGCCTCGGCCAGGGCGCCGCGGGCCTTTACCAGCTTGGGCCAAGGCGTATCCAGGCCGGCGTTGCTCAACCCATACACACCGGCCGGCAGCCAGCGCGGCGGCTGCTCGCTGGCCAGGTGGCAGAGGCTTTCGCCGTCGCTCAACAGCAGGTTGAAGCCGGAGTAGCGCGCGCGCTCGGCGTACACCTGCTCCGCGTATGCCCGCAGGCTGAGCGCGCCGGCCAGGTAACCGGCCGGCAAGGCCCCACGGGAGAGGCTGCCGTGCCGGGCCCCGGGCGCGCGGATGTTGGTCACGGCGGCGAACCGCCCGCCTGGGCCGATGCCCATCCAGGTACCGCCGGCCTCAAGGTCGCGCCCGGCATACACCCCCGGGGCGTCGGGCCAGGGCCCGAGGGCCGCGGTAGGGCGGGCGTGGAATTCATCACGGTTGCCCGCCAGCACCAGCGGCAGCGGGTGGCCGGGGCGCCAGGCAAAAACGATCAGGCACATAGCTCGCTCGAGGTCGGGGGGGTACCTGAGTATGCCATTGTGAAACACAGTCATGCGCCCGCGGCCGGTGGCATGAGGTAATATGCGCGGCTCGATGGACAAAGTTTCATCCTTGCCCGGCTGGTGCACGCGCCCCGCACACCGCATAGTGCTCGGCTTTTGGCACCCTGATCTTGAGGATTCGCAATGCTGCCTTACCCGCAGATAGACCCAGTCGCCGTGGCGATCGGGCCCCTGAAAATCCACTGGTACGGCCTGATGTACCTGATCGGCATCGGCAGCGCCTGGCTGCTGGCCGGCAAGCGCCTGGCGCGCTTCGACCCCACCTGGAGCCGCGAGAAACTCTCCGACCTGGTGTTCTGGTGCGCCATGGGCGTGATCGTCGGCGGCCGCCTGGGCTATGTGCTGTTCTACGACCTGCCCGCCTACATCGCCCAGCCCACGCTGATCTTCGAGGTGTGGAAGGGCGGCATGTCGTTCCATGGCGGCTTCATAGGCGTGATGCTCGCGGCCTGGTGGTTCGGCAAGCGCAACAACAAGTCGTTCTTCGAACTGATGGACTTCATCGCCCCGTTCGTACCGATCGGCCTGGGCGCTGGCCGGCTGGGCAACTTCATCAACGCCGAGCTGTGGGGCAAGCCCACCGACGTACCCTGGGCCATGGTGTTCCCGCCGTTCAGCGACCCGGAGCAACTGCCGCGCCACCCGTCGCAGTTGTATCAATTCGCCCTCGAGGGCGTGGCGTTGTTCGTTATCCTGTGGCTATTCACGCGCAAGCCGCGGCCGACCATGGCGGTGTCTGGCATGTTCGCGCTGTTCTACGGGATCTTCCGCTTCGCGGTCGAGTTCGTGCGCATGCCCGATGCCCAGCTCGGCTACCTGGCGTTTGGCTGGCTGACCATGGGCCAGGTGCTGTGCGTGCCAATGATCGTCGCCGGCCTGTTGCTGCTGTGGCTGGCGTATCGCCGCCAGGGCAGCGTGGCCAACGCGCAATAAACGTTTAACGGCGGGGCTTGCCCCGCCCTTGTGGACAAACCATGAAGCAATACCTCGAGCTCGTTTCCCACGTCATCCAGCATGGCGCCCGGCAAAGCAACCGCACCGGCATCGACACCATCAGCTTCCCCGGGGCGATGCTGCGCTTCGACCTGCGCGAGGGCTTCCCGGCCATCACCACCCGCAAGCTGGCCTTCAAGGCCGCCGTGGGCGAGATGTGCGGCTTTCTGCGCGGGGTGAACAACGCCGCCGATTTCCGCGCGCTGGGCTGCAAGGTGTGGGACCAGAACGCCAACGAGAATGCCCAGTGGTTGAACAACCCGTTTCGCCAGGGCACTGACGACCTCGGCGAAATCTATGGCGTGCAATGGCGCCAGTGGCCAGCCTACAAGCGCATCGCCCTGAGCGACCAGGCCGCTATTGCCTTCAGCCAGGCCCAGGGCTTCGCCCCCATTGCCGAGGGCGAGGAAAACGGCCAGCGTTTCGTGGTGCTGTACAAGGCCATCGACCAGGTGCGCCAGTGCCTCGACACCATCGTCAACGACCCCGGCAGCCGGCGCATCCTGTTCCACGGCTGGAACTGCGCCCAGCTCGATGAAATGGCCCTGCCGCCGTGCCACCTGCTGTACCAGTTCCACCCCAACGCGCAAACCCGCGAGTTGTCGCTCACCCTCTACATTCGCTCGAATGACCTGGGCCTGGGCACCCCGTTCAACCTCGCCGAAGGCGCCGCGCTGCTGTCGCTGTTCGCCCGCCTGAGCGGCTACACCCCGCGCTGGTTCACCTACTTCATCGGCGACGCGCACGTGTACGAAAACCACCTCGACATGCTCAACGAGCAACTGCGCCGCGAGCCGCTGGCGGCACCGAAGCTGGTGATCGACGAGCGCGTGCCCGAGTTCGCCAAAACCGGCGTGTACCAGCCGGAGTGGCTGGCCCAGGTAGAGCCGGGGGACTTCCGCCTGGAAGGGTATGAGCACCATGCGCCGATGACGGCGCCCATGGCGGTGTGAGGCAGTAGGTACGCTTGGCCTGGCGGCCTGAGCGCTGGCACGGCAGAGCCGTTGTGGAAACATCCTATAAATAAAAACCCCGGCTCGAGGCCGGGGTGGGTGTTACGCGGTCTTTGCAAGGAGTCGTAAGCTTTCGCTCATTGGAGCTTAGTGCCAACCTGAGGGCCAATCTACGAGCGGTTGGCACTGCTGTCAACCTCGCTATGACAGCGCCTTGCCCAGAAGGAAGCCTGCATGCCGCACACCGTCCAGTACCGGCCAAGGTTGATCGATCAGCTCATCAGCACCAATAGAATCGCCAGTTACAGCAAGGTTTTTTCTACCTGCAGTGATGTGGAGCTGGTCGGTGCCTATCTGTGGAACTCCCATGTATGCGCAGCGTTTTATCCTCTATTGGCTCCCCTAATGCCCGTGCGCCCGCCCCACATGTGAATGCTCCACATCCGGCGCCACCACCGCGCCGTTCTCCTCCAGCCGCTGCAAGATCGAACACTGCTCGCTTGCGCTCGGCCCTTCGCAGCGCTGGCGCAGCTCTACCAGTTGCACCTCCAGCGCCCGCAACCCGTCGATGCGCGCCCGCACGTGGTCGATGTGCTCATCCACCAGGGCATTGACCTGTTCGCAGGGATCTATGCGGCTGTCGCGCAGGTCGAGCAGGCTGCGGATTTCGTCGAGGGTCATGTCGAGCACCCGGCAGTTGCGGATGAACGTCAGCCGCTCCACGTGGGCCTGGGTGTATTGGCGGTAATTGCCGTCGCTGCGCGCCGGTGCCGGCAATAGCTGCTCGCGTTCGTAATAGCGGATGGTTTCAACCTGGCAGTCGGTGGCCTTGGCCAGTTCGCCGATTTTCATCGCGGTGCCCTCAAGGTGCTTGACCCTATAGTGGCTACAGGGTGTGTACTTGGCAACAGATACCCGCTCGCTGGAGCCCTGAGCATGAGCCAACCCACCTTCACGCCCCGCCCTGGCAGCGCCAAGCTGGCCCCGGCCGGCGCGCCCAACGCCCATGCCCACGGCGCCGGGCACTGCTGCGCGCACGCCCACGGCCACGCCCATGGCCAGGCCGCGGCGGAAACCATCACGTTGAACGTACAGGCGGCGGGCGAGGGGCAATTGAGCCGCTTTCGCATCGACGCCATGGACTGCCCCACCGAGCAAACCCTGATCCAGGGCCGCCTGGGCAAGATGGCTGGGGTGCACCAGTTGGAGTTCAACCTGGTCAGCCGAACCCTGGGCGTGCGCCATTCCTTGCCTGGCCCCGAGCCGATCCAGCAGGCGATCAGCGAGCTGGGTATGCTCGCCCAGCCGCTGGAAGCCGGTGCCGCCAGCGAGGTGGCCGCGGTGCGCACGCCCTGGTGGTCGCTGGGCATCGCCGGTGTGGCCGCGCTGGCCGCCGAGGCGGTGCACCTGGGGGCGCTGGCCCCGGCTTGGGTGCCGGGTGTGCTGGCCTTGGTGTCGATCCTTGCGTGCGGCACGGGCACCTACCGCAAGGGCTGGATCGCCCTGAAAAACCTCAACCTGAACATCAATGCGTTGATGAGCATCGCCGTGACCGGCGCGGTGCTGATCGGGCAATTTCCCGAGGCGGCAATGGTGATGTTCCTGTTCACCGTGGCCGAGCTGATCGAGGCCCGCTCGCTGGAGCGCGCGCGCAATGCCATTGGTAGCTTGATGCAATTGGCGCCCGCGCAAGCCACCGTGCAGCAGGCCGATGGCCAATGGCTTGAAGTCGATGCGAAGCTGATCACGGTCGGTGCCGTGGTGCGGGTGCGCCCGGGCGAGCGGGTGGCGTTGGACGGCGAGGTCACCCGCGGGCAAAGCAGCGTGGACCAAGCGCCGATCACCGGCGAAAGCCTACCGGTGGACAAGGGCCCAGGGGCGAAGCTGTTCGCTGGCACCATCAACCAGGCCGGCAGCCTGGAGTACCGGGTGACTGCGCCAGCCAGTGACTCGACCCTGGCGCGGATCATCCACGCGGTGGAGCAGGCCCAGGGCGCGCGGGCACCGACCCAGCGCTTTGTCGATGCGTTCTCGCGCGTGTACACCCCGCTGGTGTTCGTGCTGGCGCTCGCCGCCGCGGTGCTGCCGCCGTTGCTGCTGGGCGGTGCCTGGCTCGACTGGGTGTACCGCGCGCTGGTGTTGCTGGTGGTGGCCTGCCCCTGCGCGCTGGTGATTTCCACGCCGGTGTCGATCGTCAGCGGCTTGGCCGCGGCGGCGCGGCGCGGGATTTTGATCAAGGGCGGGGTGTTCCTGGAAAACGGCCATCGGCTGAAGGTGCTGGCCCTGGATAAAACCGGCACCCTGACCGAAGGCCGGCCGCGCCAGACCGACTGGCTGCCGCTCAGCCAGGCGCTGGCCCCTGAACGCCTGCGCCAACTGGCGGCGAGCCTGGCGCAGCGCTCCGACCACCCGGTGTCGCGGGCGATCGCCCAAGCGGCCGAGGGCCAAGTGCTACTGGAGGTGAGCGGCTTCGAGGCGCTGCCTGGGCGCGGGGTAATGGGTGAGGTTGACGGGCAACCCTATCGTTTGGGCAACCACCGCATGGTCCATGAACTGGGCCTCTGCAACCCGGCGTTGGAGGCCCAGTTGGAAGCCTTCGAGCGCCAAGGCAAAACAGCGGTGTTGCTGTGCGCGGCCAACGGCGTGCTGGCGCTGTTCGCGGTGGCCGACACCCTGCGCGCCAGCAGCCGGCAGGCCATCAACGAGCTGCACGCGCTGGGGATCAAAACCCTGATGCTGACCGGCGACAACGCCCACACCGCGCGCGCCATCGCCCATGAAGTGGGCATCGATGAGGCCCGTGGCGACTTGCTCCCCGACGACAAGCTCGCCGCGGTGCAGGCCTTGGTCGAGCAGGGCCTGCCGGTAGGCATGGTCGGCGATGGCATCAACGACGCGCCGGCCCTGGCCCGGGCTGATCTGGGGTTCGCCATGGGCGCGGCCGGCACCGACTCGGCGATCGAAACCGCAGACGTCGCCCTGATGGACGACGACTTGCGCAAGATCCCGGCGTTTATCCGGCTGTCGAGGCGCACCCGCGCGGTGCTGGTGCAGAACATCGCCCTGGCGCTGGTGATCAAGGTGCTGTTCCTTGGCGTTACCCTGGCCGGCATGGCCACCCTGTGGATGGCGGTGTTCGCCGACATGGGCGTGAGCCTGCTGGTGGTGCTCAACGGCCTGCGGCTGTTGCGCGCTTAATCGGCCTCCAGGCCCAACTGCGTGCTGAGCGCGGCCACCGCCCGTTGGCGTTCGTCGTCGCCTGGCCGGGCGCCACGGTTGAGGGTGGACCAGGCCGGGTGAGCCCGGGCGCGGGCCAGTTCCGCCGGTAGCTTGCCCTGGCGCCAGCGCTCGCCGTCCGGGCTGTGCACGGTGATTGCCGCCAGCGCCGCATGGCCACGCGCCTGCAGGGCTTTGACCAGCTGGGTTTGCCGCAGCGCCAGCAAGCGCAGCACGGCGTCGTCTACGGTCAGCTCGCGCTCGCCCTTGAACTTGCCGAGCAGGCGCGCGCCGTAACCTCGGGCGGTTTGCAGCGCGCCACCGGCCAGCGCGCCAGCGAGGGTGGCAAGGCCCAGGGTCAGCCCGCCGACCATCAAGTCGATCCCGGCGCCGGCCGCCGCGCCGGCGGCCAGGCCACCGCCCAGCTTCACGCCCAGTTGGCGCAGGGTTTCCGGGTTGAACAGGTCGTCGCCCCAGCGCCCGTCGAGCAGCGGCAGGTCGCTGGCGGCGGCGTCGGCCCGGCGAAAGCCATACAGCGCCAACAGCGCCTCCACACAGTGCTGCTCACGCTCGCGTACGGCCTTGCGCAGGGCCTCTACGGCCTCGCCGTGCTGCTCGCGCGGCACTCCGCGGCGGCAGGCGGCGCAGTCGACCAGCAGCTGCGCCACCAGCAGCTGTGCTTGGGCCAGGCGCCGTTGGGCTTGTTGCTGGTGGTCTTCGACCAGGCGCTCGAGCAACCCGCGCGCGGGCTCGAGCAGCAGCGCCAGGCTCTGGTACAGGCGCTGCTCGCCATCCCGCGGCGGCGCCACGCTGTCGAAGCGCACCAGCGCGTGCAGCCCCAGCCGGGCCAAGGCCTCGCGCCACTGCGGTTCACGGTGCTCGTGGGCGGCGACGAAGTTGAGCACCGGCAGCAACGGCTTGCCGCAGGCCGCGAGCACTTCCAGTTCGTCGCGGTACTTGGCCAGCACCGGCTCGCGGGCATCGATCACGTACAGCCCGGCATCGCACGCCAGCAGTTGCCGCAGCACCTTGGCTTCCTGCTCGAAGCGCTGGCGGGCTTCGGCGCTGGTCAAAAAGCGCTGCACCCGCGCTGGCCCGTCGAGGCGCTCGCCGGGTGCATCCAACTGGTCGAAGTGCGCCAGCAGGGCCATGGCGTCTTCCAGCCCGGGGGTGTCATACAGCTCGACCAACGCCTGGCCAACCACCGACAGCCGCGCACCTTCCACGTGCCGGGTGGTACTCGGGCGGTGCGACACCTCGCCGAAGCCCACATCACGGGTGAGCGTGCGCAGCAGCGAGGTTTTGCCCACGTTGGTGTGGCCGACCACGGCGAGGGTGACCGGCTGGCTCATGGCGTGCTCCCTAGCCAGGCGCTGGGCAGGGCCGCGCTGTGGGTAAAGCCGGCTTGGCCCAGGGCGCTGTGCCAGGCCTCGAGGCGAGGCAGGTCGAGGGGCTCGCTTGGCAGCAGCCAGACCTGCGTGGCGCCCGCGCAGCGGCTCAGCTCGCCGAGCAGCGCGAGGGTGCCGCGGTCGGGCGAGCGCAGCGGATCGCAGGCCACCAGCAGGCGCCCGGGCGGGTGGGCGCTGAGTTGCTCGAGCACCCGCTGGCGCGAAGCGCGATCGTCAAGGATGCCGGCGTTGTGCACCCCGGCGGGCAACGCGGGTGGCCAAGGCTGCTCGGCGCTCAGTTCGATGGCGACGACCACCGCGTCGCTGCCGGTGTGCACGGCAGGGCGCAACTCGGCGGTGGCGGGCAATGGCCCGGGGGCGTCATGCACGCCGAGGCGCTCGGCGCTGGGCATCAGCCGCTCGCGCAGGGCTTCGCTGATGGGGTAATCCGGGGCCGTGAGCAACTGGCGGCGGCCGCGGCGCCACAGCGCCCAGCACAGCAGGCCCAGCACGGCCCGTGGCAGCACGCCGTAACACAGCAGCACCCCCAGCAGCCAAGTGGCCCAGGGTTGCCGCGCGCTGGCCAGGGCGGCATCGCCGCTGGCGCGAATCGCTTCGCTGTCCGGCACACTGAAGCCCAGCCAGGCCGGCAGCGCGCCGAGGGCGTGGGTCAGTTGCACGAAGCTGGCGCTGCCGAGCAGGGTGGTTTCCCAAACGAATTCGTAACGGCGGGTGGCGAGCATCAGCACCAGGGTGGCCAGGGCGCTCAGCGCGCTCAGCAGCCACAGGCCATGGGCCGCGCTGCCCAGCCGCCAGCGGCCGAGGCGGCGGCGCTGCAGCAGCGCCCAGTACGCCGGGGCCAGCGGCAAGGCGCGGCTGTCGCGGGCCAGGCGGCTGCTCAGCCACAACCACAGCCGGCCCAGCGCGGCGCCATGGCCGCGCAACAGGCCGCTGGCGCACCAGGCCAGCAACGCCAGCAGGTTGATCCCGAGCAGGCTGGCCACGGCCCAGAACACGTTGACCGGGCGGCCGCCATCGCCCAAGGCCGCGGCCGCCATGCTGGCGCCGCTGAGCACGGCGCACAGCAACAACACCGCCAGCGCCAGCCGCGCGCCCTGGCGCCAATGGCCCAGGGCCTGGGGCAGGCCATCGCGCTCGGCCAGCCACAGCGCGCGGGCTTCGATGCGTTGTGCCAGGGTGCTGCCTTCGCGGCGGGCCAGGCGCACCGCTTCGCTGTCTTCAAGGGGGCCGGCGTGGGTTTCACGCCAGTGGATGGCTTCGGTCAGCCAGAGTCGGTCCAGTGCAGTCACACGGCAATCCATCGTTTGTGTACGGCCCAGCATAACCTGAGTGGGTGGGGCTCTGTTATGCTCCGCGGCTATGAACAAAACACTGACCCTGAGCCTGATCGCCGCCCATGGCGAGAACGGCGTGATTGGCGTGGACAACGCCATGCCCTGGCACCTGCCGGGCGATTTCAAGTATTTCAAGGCCACTACCCTCGGCAAGCCGATCATCATGGGGCGCAAAACCTGGGATTCGCTCGGCCGCCCCCTGCCGGGGCGGCTTAACCTGGTGGTCAGCCGCCAGCCAGGGTTGGCGCTGCTGGGCGCCGAGGTGTACCCCTCGTTCGAAGCGGCCTTTGCCCGCGCCCAGGCCTGGGCCCTGGAGCAGGGCGTGGGCGAGGTGATGCTGATCGGCGGCGCGCAGTTGTATGCGCTGGGCCTGCCCCACGCCGACCGCTTGTACCTGACCCGCGTAGAGCTCGCGCCTGAGGGCGATGCCTGGTTCCCGGCGTTCGACCGCGCGGTCTGGCATAAGGTCTCCGACGAGCCCAACCTGGCCCAGGACGGCAAGCCGGCCTACCACTTCGAAGTGTGGGAGCGTCGCTGACAGAACGCTTTTGCCGCGCGAACGTAACAATGCGTCGCGTTCAGCGCGGAAGCTTCATCTGCCTCTGCTAGCTTCCTCAGACCATTCTGGGGAGCGCCACCGATGCCATTCACCTTCAAGCCGTTCGTTGCCGCCGTATGCCTGGCCCTGGCCGGCACCGCCCATGCCGCCACTGAGCTCAAGCACTGGCCTGCCGAGGCGGCCAAGCAGCTCGACGCGATGATTGCCGCCAACGCCCACAAGGGCAATTACGCGGTGTTCGACATGGACAACACCAGCTACCGCTACGACCTCGAAGAGTCGTTGCTGCCCTACCTGGAAAACAAAGGCGTGATCACCCGCGACAGCCTCGACCCGTCGCTCAAGCTGATCCCCTTCAAAGACACCGCCGAGCATAAAGAGAGCTTGTTCAGCTACTACTACCGGCTGTGCGAGATCGATGACATGGTCTGCTACCCCTGGGTGGCGCAGGTGTTTTCCGGCTTCACCCTGCAGCAGCTCAAGGGCTATGTAGACGAGCTGATGGCCTCGGGCAAGCCGATCAGCAGCACCTACTACGACGGCGACAAGGTCACCCCGATCGAGGTGCAGCCGCCGAAGGTGTTCACCGGCCAGGCTGAGCTGTACAACAAGCTGATGGAAAACGGTATCGAGGTGTACGTGATCACCGCCGCCTCCGAAGAACTGGTGCGGATGGTCGCCGCGGACCCGAAATACGGCTACAACGTCAAACCGCAGAACGTGATCGGCGTGACCACCCTGCTGAAGAACCCCAGCACCGGCGAACTGACCACCGCCCGCAAGCAGATCACCGCCGGCCACTATGACCCCGCGGCCAACATGGGCCTGCTGCTCACCCCGTACCTGTGGACCCCAGCCACCTGGATGGCGGGCAAGCAGGCGGCGATCCTCACCTACATCGACCAGTGGAAAAAACCAGTGCTGGTGGGGGGCGATACGCCCAGCAGTGATGGCTACATGCTGTTCCACAGCGTCGACACGGCCAAGGGCGGCATCCACCTGTGGGTGAACCGCAAGGCCAAGTACATGGACCAACTGAACGCGATGATCAAGAAGAACGCCGAAGCGCAGAAGGCCGAGGGCCTGGCGGTCACGGCCGACAAGCACTGGGTGATCGTCAAGCCTGAGGAGATTCAGTAACAGGCCCTGGCACAGCTGGCCCCCGTGGGAGGCTGGCTGTGCCGGGTGATGGGCCCTGAGGGCAACCCTTAGCCGTCGAGCAGCGCCTTGTCGCGCACCGCGCCCTTGTCGGCACTGGTGGCCAGCAGGGCGTAGGCCTTGAGCGCCGTGGTCACGCGGCGGGCGCGTGGCTCGGCGGGCTTCCAGCCTTTGGCGTCCTGGTCGGCGCGGCGGGCGGCCAGCTCGGCGTCATCGACCAGCAGGTTGATGCCGCGGTTAGGGATGTCGATGAGGATCTTGTCGCCATCGCGCACCAGGCCGATGGCACCACCGGCTGCCGCTTCCGGCGAGGCGTGGCCGATCGACAGGCCCGAAGTGCCCCCGGAGAAACGCCCGTCGGTCAGCAGTGCGCAGGCTTTGCCCAGGCCTTTGGACTTCAGGTACGAGGTGGGGTAGAGCATCTCTTGCATGCCCGGGCCGCCTTTCGGGCCCTCGTAGCGAATGATCACCACGTCACCGGCTTTCACTTCGTCGGCGAGGATGCCGCGTACCGCGCCGTCCTGGCTTTCGAACACCTTGGCGGTGCCCTCGAACACGTGGATGGACTCATCCACGCCGGCGGTTTTCACCACGCAGCCGTCCAGCGCGATGTTGCCGTAGAGCACGGCCAGGCCGCCCTCTTTGGAGTAGGCGTGCTCGACGGCGCGGATGCAGCCTTCGGCGCGGTCGTCGTCCAGGCTGTCATAGCGGGTGGCCTGGCTGAAGGCGGTCTGGGTCGGGATGCCGGCGGGGCCGGCGCGGTAGAACTCATGCACGCTTGGGTCTTTGCTGAGCTTCACGTCCCATTGGGCGATGCCGTCGGCCATGGTCGGCGCGTGCACGGTGGGCACGTCGGTGTGCAGCAGGCCGCCACGGGCCAGCTCGCCGAGGATGCCGAAGATGCCACCGGCGCGGTGCACATCCTCCATGTGGTACTTGGGCGTGTTCGGCGCCACTTTGCACAGTTGCGGCACCAGCCGGCTGAGGCGGTCGATGTCGCGCAGGTCGAACGGGATCTCGCCTTCCTGGGCCGCGGCCAGCAGGTGCAGGATGGTGTTGGTCGAGCCGCCCATGGCGATGTCCATCGTCATGGCGTTTTCGAACGCCTTGAAGTTGGCGATGTTGCGCGGCAGCACCGAGGTGTCGTTGTCGTGGTAGTAGCGTTTGCACAGCTCGACCGCGGTGCGGCCGGCCTGCAGGAACAGCTTCTCGCGGTCGGCGTGGGTGGCCAGTACCGAGCCGTTGCCCGGCAGGGCCAGGCCGAGGGCTTCGGTCAGGCAGTTCATCGAGTTGGCGGTGAACATGCCCGAGCACGAGCCACAGGTAGGGCAGGCGCTGCGCTCGTATTCGGCGACTTTTTCGTCCGAGGCGGTGGAGTCCGCCGCGATCACCATGGCGTCTACCAGGTCCAGGCCGTGGCTGGCCAGCTTGGTTTTGCCCGCTTCCATCGGCCCGCCCGACACGAACACCACCGGGATGTTCAAGCGCAGGGCGGCCATCAGCATGCCGGGGGTGATCTTGTCGCAGTTCGAGATGCAGACGATGGCGTCGGCGCAGTGGGCGTTGACCATGTACTCGACCGAGTCGGCGATGATTTCGCGGCTGGGCAGCGAGTACAGCATGCCGTCGTGGCCCATGGCGATGCCGTCGTCCACGGCGATGGTGTTGAATTCCTTCGCCACGCCACCGGCCCGCTCGATCTCGCGGGCCACCAGTTGGCCGAGGTCTTTGAGGTGCACGTGGCCGGGCACGAACTGGGTGAAGGAGTTGGCGATGGCGATGATCGGCTTCTTGAAGTCGTCGTCTTTCATGCCGGTGGCGCGCCACAGGGCACGGGCGCCGGCCATGTTGCGGCCATGGGTGGATGTTTTCGAGCGATAGTCGGGCATGAAGCACTCCGGACGGCTAATCAGGTTTTAAGAGAGTCGAGCTTTCTTGGCCGGTGCGGGGCGGGCAGATAGCCGCCTGGCATGGATGTGGCCCGCAAGGCGCGCGGGATCGCCGCGCGTTGCTGGCCGAGCTCATAAACCCGCCGGGGATGACTGGCGATGAATCTGCCGATTCTACACCGGCTGCGGGGGGAGTGAACGCCGCGAAAGATTAAAGGTTGACCGCGTCACGCTCGGCGGCCTGGGTTTCGGTCACCGCGGCCAGCAGCAGCGAGCTGACGAGGGTCACGGCCACGAACAACACCAGCAGGCCGACCCGCACATCCGGTTCGGCCAGCAGGGTGAGCAGGCTCAGCAGCCCGGCGCAGGCGAAGGTCAGGGTATTGCCCAGTGCCTTGGCCGCTGGCCGGTTGGGCGCGAAGTCCAGCGCCTGGGCGGTGGCCGCGCCGCGCACCAGGCCAGTGCCCAGGGTGCTGGCCAACAGCGGGGCAAGGCACCACAGCAAGCTGGCCTCGCGCAGCGCCAAGGCCAGCACCGCCGCGGCCATGGCGGTCAGGCCCAGGCCCACGCGGATCTGGTTGTTGGCGCTCAAGCGCTGCCCGAGCCAGCCGGCGATGCCCTCGCTGGCGAGGGCGGCCACGCCGTAGGCCAGGAGGATTTGCGCCACCTGGGCGCTGCCCAGGCCATAGTGAAGCGTGCCGACCACCGGCAGGCACACCAGCGCAGCGAAGTGGCAGGCGAAGGCCAGCGCCGCCAGCAGCGAATAACCCCGCAGGCCGGGCTGGCGCAGGGCTTCGCGGTAGCTGGCGAAGCTGCTGTGGCCCTGGGCCTGGGCGGGCTCTTCGTCGAGCACGCCGATCATCAGGCCGATGGCGAACAGCACCAGGAACTCATACGCCAGGAACACGGCCTGCCAACCGAACTGCTGCTGCAGGGCTTCACCCACCAGCGGCGCCACGGCGATCACCAGCGCCCCAACCAGCACCAGTACCGCCAGCGCCCGCTGGCTGCGCACGTCGCGCCCTTCGAGCAGGCCATGCACCAGCACCAGGCTGCCACAGCCAAAGCCCTGCACCGCGCGCAGCGCCAGCAAGGCCCAGCCGTGGTCGATCAGCACCACGCTGGCGGCGGCCACCCCCGACAACGCCAGCCCGGTGACCAGCACCGGCTTGCGCCCCCAGCGGCTGGCCAATGGGCCAATGCACGGCTGCGCCGCGGCCACGCCGAGGGCGTACAGGCTGGCCACCCCGGCGATGTGCGCCAGCGGCAGGTTGAACTGCGCGGCCATCGCCGGCAGCGCCGGCAGCAGCAGGTCGATGGGCAGGGCGCCGAGCACGACGAGGGTGAGGATCAGGAACAGCGTGGCGTTTCGTTTGCGAGGGCTCATGAAGGACTACGGGCTGGCTGGAAGGGAGTGCAGCGTAGGCGGCCGCTTCGTGACTGCGCTAGCAGCCGATTCCTAGGGACCTGTAGGAAACTTTACCAAAATCAGAAGCGTAACGGGCGCCCCGCGCGACCGCTGGCCTGGGCCGGTAATCCTTTGTAGGAAAAGTCCCTTAATCGTTTCACCTCGCTAGCCTGGCCCTCCGGGCCTCTCTATTATGCCCGCGCCGCATGTGCGGCCCTATGGATTCCTAATTTGATGGACACCCCCAGTCCCATTTCTCTTTTGATCTTCGCCACCCGCTGAGCCCCGCGTACAGCCGGGTGGCCGCTGCCCGGAGTGCGTGACATGCAAACCCCTCTCTACCGCCGTGCCCCCGTGTCTTTGGCGCCTGTCAATGACGAAGCCCGTATTCGGGCCGCCAGCCTGCTGGCCGTCGACATGGCGCGCTATCTCGAAGGCGTGGGCGACCTGGCCTACATGAACCAGGCGCTCGAAAGCCTGGAGCCGCCTAAGCGTGCCCAGGTGTTTGGCTATTTGCCGTTGGCGCGGCAGGCCGCGCTGGTTAAGGCGTTGCCGCCCCCGGCGCTGGGCGAGCTGCTCCAGGCCCTGGCCGCCGACGAGCGCGCCGACTTGCTCAACCATGTCGATGAGGCCCTGCGCCAGCGCCTGTTGCCGGCGTTGGCCCAGGCTGAGCGAGACGACGTACTGCGCCTGTGCAGCTATCAGGAAGGCACCGCTGGCGCGTTGATGACCAGCGAATACTCCTGGCTGCCCGCCCAGCTCAGCGCCGCCGAAGCCATTGGCGTGCTGCGCGGCCAGGCGGGCGAGGCTGAAACCATCTACCAGAACTACATCCTCGACGGCGAGCGGCGCCTGCTCGGCACCCTGTCGCTGCGCCAACTGATCCTCGCGCCCGAGGCCGAGGCCCTGGAGAACCTGATGGTCACCCCGGTGGTGCACGCCCGCGTCGACACGCCTGCCGAAGAGGTGGCACGGCTGATCAGCGACTACGACCTGCTCGCCTTGCCCATCGTCGATGCCCAGGCCCGCCTGGTGGGGATCGTTACCTGCGACGACGCCATGGACGTGGTGGTGGAGCATGCCACCGAAGATTTCCACAAGGGCGCGAGCATCGCCCAGCACATCGGCAACCTGAAAACCGCCAGCGTCAGCCTGCTGTACCGCAAACGGGTGTTCTGGTTGGTGCTGCTGGTGTTTGGCAACCTGTTTTCCGGCGCGGGCATCGCCGCCTTCGAAGACGTGATCGCCTCGAACATCGCGTTGGTATTCTTCCTGCCGCTGCTGGTAGACAGCGGCGGCAATGCCGGGGCGCAGTCGGCGACGCTGATGGTCCGGGCCCTGGCCACTGGCGAAGTGGTGCTGCGCGATTGGCTCGGGTTGTTGCGCCGCGAATGCGCGGTGGCGCTGGCGCTGGGCTGCACCATGGCGCTAGCGGTCTCGACCTTGGGGCTGGTGCGGGGGGGTACCGACATCGCCGTGATCGTGGCCAGCAGCATGCTGGTGATCGTACTGGTCGGTAGCCTGATCGGCATGAGCCTGCCGTTCGCCTTCAGCCGCCTGAAGCTGGACCCAGCCACCGCCAGCGGCCCGTTGATCACGTCGATCGCCGATGCCGCGGGGGTGCTGGTGTACTTCGGGATCGCCAGCCAGGTGCTCGAGCTTTAACCGGGTGCTTAGCTGTTGGGCAGCAGGCGCACCGTCAGGCTCTTGATGTAGCGGGTTTCGGCGATGGCCGGGTGCACCGGGTGGTCCGGGCCCTGGCCGCCGCGCTCGAGCAGCTGGATGTTGCGGTCCAGGTGGCGGGCGCTGGTCAGCAGGATGTTCTGCAGGTCGTCTTCTGGCAGGTGCATCGAGCACGACGCGCTGACCAGAATGCCGTCGCGGGCGAGCAGGCGCATGGCTTGCTCGTTCAGGCGGCGGTAGGCGGCCTCGCCGTTTTTCAGGTCTTTCTTGCGTTTGATGAACGCGGGTGGGTCGGCGATGATCACGTCGAAGCGTTCTTCGGCGGCCTTCAGCTCGCGCAGGGCTTCGAAGGCGTCGCCTTCCACGCAGGTGACCTTCTCGGCGATGCCATTGAGGGTGGCGTTGCGCTCAACGCCATCGAGGGCAAAGGCCGAGGCGTCGACGCAGAACACTTCGCTGGCGCCAAAGGCGCCGGCCTGCACGCCCCAGCCGCCGATGTAGCTGAACAGGTCGAGTACCCGCTTGCCCTTCACGTAGGGCGCCAGGCGCGCACGGTTCATGCGGTGGTCGTAGAACCAGCCGGTTTTCTGCCCTTCGAGCACGGGCGCTTCGAACTTCACGCCGTTTTCTTCCAGCGGCACCCACTCCGGCACCACGCCGAAGCCGGTTTCGACATAGCGCTGCAAGCCTTCGGCGTCGCGGGCGGCGGAGTCGTTCTTGAACAGAATGCCGCGGGGCTGCAGCACCTGCACCAGGGCGGCCTGCACGTCATCCTTCAGCGCTTCCATGGTGGCGGAGGCCAGTTGCACCACCAGGTGGTCGCCGAAGCGGTCGACGACCAGGCCCGGCAGCAGGTCGGAGTCGCCATACACCAGGCGGTAGAAGGGTTTGTCGAACAACCGCTCGCGCAGTGACAAGGCCACGTTGATACGGTGCACCAGCAGGGATTTGTCCAGCGCCAGCTTGGGGTCGCGTGACACCACCCGGGCGCAGATCAGGTTGTTCGGGCTCATCGCCACGATGCCCAGCGGCTTGCCGCCGGCGGCTTCGAGCACCGCCTGGGCGCCCGCCGCGAACCCCTGCAGCGGGGTGACCGCCACATCGACCTCGTTGCTGTATACCCACAGGTGGCCGGCGCGCAGGCGGCGGTCGGCGTTGGCTTTGAGGCGAAGGCTGGGCAAGGGCATGGGGGGCTTCCGGGCAAAACGGCCATGATAGCGTAAATCGCCCGGCACAGCCGGGCGAAGGGCCCTCGAACCGCTACGCAACCCCTGTAGCCTCCCACCGGTGCTCACCAAGCGGCTGGCAACGGGGTACACTGTGCCGAGCATTTGGAGCCCGTAGTCATGTCCCTCGAGTTAACCGCTGAGCAGATCGAACACGCCCTGCAAGGCATCAGTGTGCCGCCGCAGCCGCAAATCATGGTCGACCTGCAGATGGAGCAGTACATGCCCGATCCAGACCTGGCCACCATCGCCAGGCTGATCGCCCAAGACCCAGGTTTGTCCGGCGCCCTGCTCAAGATCATCAACTCGCCGCACTACGGGCTCAGCAACCGCATCGCCTCGATCCAGCGCGCTGTAGACCTCCTCGGCGTGCGCTCGGTGATCAACCTGATCAACGCGCAGTCGATCAAGGGCGAGATGAGCGATGAAACTATCGTCATCCTCAACCGTTTCTGGGACACCGCCCAAGACGTGGCCAATACCTGCGCCACCCTGGCCAAGCGGGTCGGTTCGCAAGCGGTCGATGAAGCCTACGCCCTCGGCCTGTTCCATGATTGCGGCGTGCCATTGATGCTCAAACGCTTCCCTGAGTACATGGGCGTGCTCGAACGCGCCTATGGCCAGGCCGGCCCCGATACCCGCATCGTCGACACCGAAAACCAGCAGTTCAACACCAACCACGCCGTGGTGGGCTATTACACGGCCCGCTCGTGGCGCCTGCCCGAGCACCTGTGCAACGCCATTGCCAACCACCACAATGCGTTGGCGATCTTCAGCGACGGCTCCAGCAGCCAGGCGCCCTTGAAAAACCTGCTGTCGATCCTGAAGATGGCCGAGCACATCTGCGCCGCCTATCGGGTGATCGGCAACCAACGCGCGGACCACGAATGGAACGTGGTGGGCCCGCTGGTGCTCGATTACGTGGGCCTGAGCGAGTATGACTTCGATAACCTGGCCGAAACCATCCGCGAACTCGGCACCCGCTGAAGGCTTTACCTAGCATGCCTGAACTACCAGAAGTCGAAACCACGCGCCGGGGCATCGCGCCCCACCTCGAAGGGCAGCGCGTTAGCCGGGTGATCGTGCGCAACCGCCGGTTGCGCTGGCCCATCCCCGAAGACCTCGACGTGCGCTTGTCGGGCCAGCGCATCGTCAGCGTGCAGCGGCGGGCCAAGTACCTGCTGATCAACGCCGAGGTGGGCACGCTGATCTGCCATTTGGGGATGTCTGGCAACCTGCGGCTGGTGCCGGCCGGGCAGGAGGCGCTCAAGCACGAACACGTCGACATCGAGCTGGAGACCGGCCTCACGCTGCGCTACACCGACCCCCGCCGTTTCGGCGCGATGCTCTGGAGCACCGACCCTCATGCCCATGAGCTGCTCGCCAGCCTGGGGCCAGAGCCACTGACCGACCTGTTCGACGGCGAGCGGCTGTTCCAGCTGTCGCGCGGGCGGGTGATGGCGGTCAAGCCGTTCATCATGGACAACGCCGTGGTGGTGGGCGTGGGTAACATCTATGCGACCGAGGCCCTGTTCGCCGCCGGTATCGACCCGCGCCGCGAGGCGGGTGGTATCTCCCGCGCGCGCTACCTGCGCCTGGCGGTGGAGATCAAGCGCATCCTGGCCAACGCCATCGAGCGGGGCGGCACCACCCTGCGTGACTTCATCGGCGGCGATGGCCAGCCCGGTTATTTTCAGCAGGAGTTGTTCGCCTATGGCCGCGGCGGGGAGCCCTGCAAACTCTGTGGTAAAGCCCTGCGCGAGGTGCGCCTGGGCCAGCGGGCCAGTGTTTACTGCGGCGCGTGTCAAAAATGAATACATCTCGGCCACCGGCACGACACTGACAACGCGCGTGCCGCTGGTATAGTTGAAAGCACCCTTTGAAGTATCTGCACAGCAGAAGGACCGTGCCATGAAGCCGTTTCGCGCGTTATCCCTGGCGCTCGCCCTGGGCGTGGGTGCCCAGGCCATGCCCGCTTGGGCCGATTTTGACAGTGAAAGCCGCCCCACCGGGGGCGCCAGTGGCGACCCGAACTTCCAGGTGCAGAACCCACCGGCGTTCGCGATGATTGGCGACCTGCTGGTGGCCAGGCCGTTGCTGATTGCCGCGACGGTAGTCGGTGCCGGCCTGTTCGTGGTGTCGTTACCGTTCACGGCCGCGGGCGGCAACATGGGCGCGGCGGGCAAGGCGTTGGTGGTCGACCCGGGCAAGGCTGCGTTCGTGCGCTGCCTGGGCTGTACCGATAGCGGTTACAACAAGGGCCGTTAAGCCTTGCCGGTAATGCGCCGGTACTTCTCCATCAGTTGCTCTTCGGTTTCCGGGTGGGCTTCATCCAGCGGGATGCAGTCTACCGGGCATACCTGCTGGCATTGGGGCTCGTCGTAGTGCCCTACGCATTGGGTGCAGAGGTTAGGGTCGATCACGTAGATTTCTTCACCCTGGGAAATCGCGGCGTTCGGGCACTCGGGTTCGCAGACGTCGCAGTTGATGCAGTCGTCGGTGATGATCAGGGACATGCGGGCTCCAGCCCGGGGCGTATGGCCCGGGCATCAACAAACAGATGCCGGCCATTTTGCCCCATTGTGGCGTGCCTTGCACGCCCGTTGCTCAGCCCTGGAAGCGGGCCTTGAGGGCGTCGGCCACCGCGGGGTGCACGAATTTGGTGATGTCTCCGCCCAGGTTGGCGATTTCACGCACCAGGGTGGACGAGATGAACGAGTAACGCTCCGACGGGGTGAGGAACAGGCTTTCGATGTCTGGCGCCAGTTGCTTGTTCATGTTCGCCAACTGGAATTCATATTCGAAGTCCGACACCGCGCGCAGGCCGCGCAGCAGCACGTTCGCGCCTTGCTCCTGGGCGAATTGCGCCAACAGCGTAGAAAACCCCACCACTTCGACGTTGGGCAGGTGTTTGGTCACCTCTTTGGCCAAGGCCACCCGTTGCTCGAGCGGGAACAGCGGGTTCTTCTTCGGGCTGGCGGCGACGGCGATCACCACCGTGTCGAACAGCCGCGAAGCGCGTTCGACCAGATCGCCGTGGCCTTTGGTGATCGGGTCGAAGGTGCCGGGGTACAACACTCGGTTCATCGCGTCGTCCTGCTGTGAGCCGTTTGGGGAGTCGCATGGTAGCGTAGCAGTTGGCACCGGCCAAGGGCGTGGGCCCGGTGGCTTCCGCCCCAGCACCGGCATGGCTAAACTAGCCGTTACAAAAGCATGACACAGGTGCCGCACGGCATGAAAACCCCAGAGCGTATCGTCCAGGCCAGCCTGCGGCTGTTCAATGACCAGGGCGAACGGGCGGTGAGCACCAATCACATCGCCGCGCACCTCGAAATTTCCCCCGGTAACCTGTACTACCACTTTGCCAATAAACAACAGATCGTCGCGGTGCTGTTCGACCGCTACCAGGCCGCGGTGCGCGAAAGCCTGGCCTGGCAAGCCCCGGGCGGCTATTCCCCAGAAGCGTTGCAGGCATACGTGGCGGCCCTGCTCGAACGCATGTGGGAGTTTCGCTTCTTTTACCGAGACCTCGAACACCTGCTCGACGCCGACGCCTCGTTGGCCAGCCGCTACCGGGTGTTCTCCCATCAATGCCTGATTCACGGCCGCAAGCTGATCGAAGGGTTCAGCCGTGACGGGGTGCTGGCGCTCAGCCCCCGGCAAGGCGAAGCCCTGGCGCTGAACCTGTGGATCGTGCTCACCGGCTGGGTGCGCTATTGCTCGACCGGCCAGGCAGTGCCGCTGCCGGCGGCCGATGTGGTGCGGCAGGGCTGCTTCCAAGTATTGAGCCTGGTCAGTGGCTTTGTGCAGCCGGCCTGGCGCCCGGGTGTCGAAAGTCTACTGGGCGAATTCAGCGCACCGCTTATGATGCATAACGATCAAGGAGCAGGCTGAGCCGGAACTTCCGCTTCGGCCGCCGATCAACCCAGCATTTCATGGAACCGTACCTGCCATGCCCATCGCACAACTGATCACGCCGGCCGAACTGTTCGCCCGCCTAGGCCAACCCAAACTGGTGGTGCTCGACTGCCGCTTCGCCCTTGAAGACCCAGACTACGGCCGCCGCAGCTATAACCTGGGGCACATCGAGGGCGCGCATTTCGCCGACCTCGAGCGCGACCTGTCGAGCAAGGTGGTCAAGGGCGTGACCGGGCGGCACCCATTGCCCACCCCGGGCCACCTGCTCGAGCGCCTGCAGGCCTGCGGCCTGAATGCCGACAGCGACGTGGTGCTGTACGACGACGGCCCGGGGGCGTTCGCGGCCCGCGCCTGGTGGCTGTTGGCATGGTTGGGCAAGCGCAACGGCGTGTACCTGCTCGACGGCGGCCTGAAGGCCTGGCACCAGGCCGGGCTGCCGCTGAGCCTGGATGCGCCGCGCAGTGCCCAGGGGCACTTCTCTGGCAAGCCCGACAACACGCTGGTGGTCACCGCCCAACAATTGCAGGCCGGCCTGGCCGAGCCGGGCATGACGTTGATCGATGCCCGCAGCGAGGCCCGCTTTCGCGGCGAGCAGGAGCCCATCGACCCGGTGGCCGGGCATATTCCCGGGGCGCAGTGCGCGGCGTTCACTGAAAACCTGGGCGCCGATGGGCACTTCTTGCCCGCTGGCCAGTTGCGCGAGCGCTTTGACCGTGTGCTGGCCGGCCGCCCTGCGGAACAACTGGTGGCCTATTGCGGGTCGGGCGTGACCGCATGCCACAACCTGTTCGCCCTGTGCCTGGCTGGCCTGCCGCTAGCGCGGCTGTACGCCGGCTCCTGGAGCGAGTGGATCACCGACCCTCAGCGGGCCGTGGCCACCGGCAGCTGAGCCAGCAGCCATTGCGGAATGCGCCGCTCAAGGTAATAGGCCGGGTGGCGCAGGCTGCCCTCGATAAAACCCACGTGGCCGCCGCCGGCATGCCGCTCGAAGTGCACGCAGGCCGGTAGCTCGTCGGCCGTTGGCAGGCTGTGGCGGAATACGAAAGGGTCGTCTTCGGCCTGGATCAACAGCGTTGGCCGGGCAATGCTGCCCAGGTAGTAGCGGCTGGAGGCGCGGCGGTAGTAGTCCGCCGCGCTGGTGAAGCCATGCAGGGGCGCGGTGACCTTGCCGTCGAACTGCCAGAAGTTGCGAATGCCCCGCAGCGGGCCAAGCGCCTGCAAGGTGGCCAGGTGCTCGCTGCGGCCCTCCTGCTTCAGGCGCTGCTGCTTGTGGGCCAGGTAGCCGAGCATCTCGCGCATGAAGTGCCGTTGGTATACCCGTGAAAACCCCAGGCCGATGCGGTCGGCGCACTGGTCGAGGCGAAACGGCACCGACACCGCCACCGCGCCTTGCAACGGGCAGGCCGCGGCAGTTTCGCCCAGGTACTTGAGCAGGATATTGCCACCCAGCGAGTAGCCCACCGCGTACAGCGGCGCCATTGGGCGTTTGGCTGCGAGCAAGGCGATGATTTCGGCGAGGTCTTCGCTGGCGCCGGAGTGGTAGCTGCGCGCCAGCAGGTTGGGCTCGCCCGAGCAGCCGCGCCAGTTCACCGCCACGCTGGCCCAGCCCTGGGCGGTGAGGGCGGCCTGCAGGCCGGCCACGTAGGGGGAGTTCGATGAGCCGGTCAGGCCGTGCAGCACCAGCACCAGTGGGCCGCTGGCGCTGTGCGGGCCGCACCAGTCGAGGTCGATGAAGTCGCCGTCGGCCAGCCACACCCGCTCACGCTGCCGCGCCATCGGCGGCATGCGCCGCCACAACGGCCCCCACAGGGTTTGCAGGTGGGCGTTGCCCAGCCCCAGGGCCGGGCGAAACGGCGGGGCGGCCATGCTGAGGGTCAGTGCCCGCGCTGCCACAGTGCGTAGTGCACCTGCCCGGCTTGCTTTTCTCGGTGCAGGCGCCAGCCTGGCGGCAGGCCCAGGCTCGAAGGCACGCTTTCGCTCTCGGTGTAGATCCACGCGCCTTCGGCCAGCCAGCCGTTGCGCTCGAGCAACTCGCAGGTGCCTTGCAGCAGGTTCTGGTGGAAGGGCGGGTCGAGGAACACCAGGTCGAACAGGTGCGGGGTCTGGTGCTCGAGGTAGCGCAGCGCGTCGCTTTGCATCAACTGGCCGGTGGCGCATTTGAGCAGGTCGAGGTTCTGCCGCAGGCTGGCGATGGCCGCGGCGTTGGCATCCAGCGCCAGGCCCATGGCCGCGCCGCGCGACAGCGCTTCGAGGTACAACGCGCCGCTGCCGGCGAACGGGTCGAGCACCCGCGCGCCTTCTACGTAAGGCGCGAGCCAGTTGAACAGGGTTTCGCGCACCCGGTCAGGGGTAGGCCGCAGGCCAGGGGCTTCGGGGAAGCTCAGGCGGCGGCTGCGCCACTCGCCGCCGATGATGCGCAATTGCCCGGTGCCCGTGCCGGGCCGGGGTTTGGCTGCTGGCATGTGTCAGTGCTCCGGTACGCCGAGTGGTTGCTCGGTAGGCGTGGCTGAAGGTGCTGGCAGCGGCAGTTGCGGCACGCTGGGCCCGACTGTGACCACCACCAGTTGGTCGGCGGCCAGGTGCTTGCTCATGGCCTCGCGCACTTGCTCGACCGTCAGGGCCTGCGATTGCTGCATGAAGTCTTCGAGGAAGCTCGGCGGCAGGTTATAGAAGCCCATCGCCCCCAGTTGCCCGGCGATGGCCGCGTTACTGGCATTGGACAACGGGAAGCTGCCCGCCAGTTCCCGCTTGGCGTTATCGAGTTCCTGCTGGGTCGGGCCGCTGGCGAGGAAGTCGGCAACGATCTGCTTCACCAGCCCTAAAGTGCCCTCGCTCAGCTCGGCGCGGGTTTGCAGGCTGATGGTGAACGGCCCCTTGGCCTGCATCGCGGTGAAGCCGGCGTACACGCCGTAGGTGAGGCCGCGTTTTTCCCGCACTTCGCTCATCAGGCGGGTGCCGAAGCTGCCGCCGCCGAGGATTTGCGCGCCCATGGTCAGGGCGGCGAAGTCTGGGTCGTTGCGCTGGATGCCCAGTTCGCCGAGCAGCAAGTGGGTTTGCTTCGACGGGAACTCGATGTGCGTGACACCGGCCACCGGCGCCTTCGGCTCGGCCATGGCTGGCAGCGCCGGGCCCTTGGGCAGCGCGTTGGAGACCTGCTCGGCGATGGCGTGGGCCTGCTCGGGGCTCAGGTCGCCGACCAGGGCGATCACCGCGTTGCCGGCGGCATAGGCGCGCTTATGGAAGGCCCGCAGTTGCTCGAGGGTCAGGCCCTGGATGCTCTTGGCGTCGCCGTCGCTGCTGTGGGCGTAGGGGTGGTCGCCGTAGAGCTTTTGCGCGAACGCCTGGCTGGCGAGAAACCCTGGGTTTTGCTTGCGGAACTCGAAGCTGGCGAGCAGTTGGTTCTTGATCCGCGCCAGCGAGGCGGCGGGGAAGGTCGGGTGGCCGACCACTTCGCTGAACAACTGCACCGCCGGCTCGCGTTTGTCGGCGGCCGACAGGCTGCGCAGGGTGGCAGTGGCCATGTCTTTGTACGAGCCATTGCCGAAGTCCGCGCCCAGGCCTTCGAAGCCCTGGGCGATGGCTTGTACATCCTTGCCGGCCACGCCCTCGTTGAGCATGGCGTTGGTCATCAGGCCCAGGCCGGGGGTTTTGCCGTCTTGGCTGCTGCCGGCGGCGAAGGTCAGGCGCAGGTCGAACATCGGCAGCTCGTGGGCCTCGACGAACAGTACCCGCGAGCCGTTGGCGGTGTTCCAGCGCTGGATGTTCAGCTCGCGGTGCGCCGGCGCGGCCTGGCTCACCTGGGCGAGGGTTTCGAGCTTGGAAGGTGCGCTGTTGCCCTCGGCGGCAACGGCCTGGCCGCCGACCGCCAGTGCCAGCAGGCCCAGGGCCGCGCGCAGGGTGGGCTTAGTCATGGGCAGCCTCCAGGGGCAGTACGTGGGCAGTGGTCAGGCGGTCGCGGGTGAAGTAGGTGCTGGCGGCTTGCTGGATGTCTTGCGGGGTGACCTTTTGCAGGTCATCGACCTCGCTGTCGATCAGCTTCCACGACAGGCCCACGGTTTCAAGCCGGCCAATGCTGATGGCCTGGCTGCTGATCGAGTCGCGCTGGTACACCAGGCTGGCGATCAGTTGAGCACGCACCCGTTCCAGCTCTTGCGGGGTCGGCGGCTTGGCCTTGAGTTCATCGAGCAACTGCCAGATGCCCTTTTCGACGTCGGCCAGGGTTTTGTGCTTCTGCCCGTTGGGCGTGGCGCTCAAGGTAAACAGGCTGTCGCCGCGGTTGAACGCGTCGTAGCTGGCGGAGGCGCCGGCGACCAGCTCCTGGCCGCGTTCCAGTTGGGTCGACATCCGCGCGCTGTAGCCGCCGTCGAGCAGGGCGACGATCAGGCGCAGGGCCTGGGCGGTGCGTGGTTCCTGGGCGGTGGCCAGGCTCGGCACGTTGAAGCCCATCATCAGGGTCGGCAGTTGCGTGCGCACATGCAGGGTCAGCAGCCGTTCGCCGGGCGCGGCCAGTTCCAGCGGCAACTTGGCCGGTGGCGTGTCGCGCCGCGGGATGCCGCCGAACCACTGTTCGGCCAGGGCCTTCACCGCCTCGGGTTGAACATCGCCGACCACCACCAAGGTAGCGTTGTTGGGGGTATACCAGGCCTGGTACCAGTGGCGCAGTTCGTCGATCTTCATGCGCTCGAGGTCGGCCATCCAGCCGATGGTCGGGGTGTGGTAACCGCTGGCCGGGTAGGCCGCCGCCTTGAAGATCTCGAAAGCCTTTTGCGACGGTTTGTCGTCGGTGCGCAGGCGCCGCTCTTCCTTGATGACTTCGATTTCACGGGTGAACTCGTCGGCCGGCAGGGCGAGGGTGGCCATGCGGTCGGCCTCCAGCTCGAAGGCCACTGGCAGGCGGTCTTTGGCCAGCACCTGGTAGAACGCGGTGTAGTCATCGCTGGTGAAGGCGTTTTCTTCCGCGCCGAGGTCACGCAGCACGCGCGAGGCTTCGCCCGGGCCGAGTTTGCTGCTGCCCTTGAACATCATGTGTTCCAGGGCGTGGGAGAGGCCGGTCTGGCCGGGCGTTTCGTAGCTGGAGCCCACTTTGTACCAGACCTGCGAGACGGCAATCGGGGCGCGGTGGTCTTCGCGCACCACGACCTTCAGGCCGTTGGCCAAGGTGAATTCGGTGGTGGGCTGGGGCTCTGCGGCGAATACGGCCAAGGGCAGGCAAACCGTGCCGGCCAGCAGGCCTGCGAGGCGGCGTGCTAAAGCAGTCATTGTCGATCCAAACCAGTTGGGAAACCTGCCGGCCTTAGCGCGGCAGTGCGAGGAGGTGCTAGGATACTGATCCGCCGCGTCTGCGTCAGCGAATATCCCCAAGGCACTTGCACAAAATATTGCGCGTGAACAAGCGGGATGAATTGCAGTCTGTTCTGCGATATCGAGAATTCCACGAAGCGCCCAACTGGCGTTTCGCTACCGTGAGATAGCCGTCTTCCATGTTTGGTTCCAACGACGACAAAAAGGCCCCGGCCGCGGCCCCTGAAAAGAAAGGCCTGTTCGGCTGGTGGCGTAAAAAAGCCGAAGAGCCCGCCGCCCAACCCGAAGCGCCACAGGCCGAGCCCGCGCCAGAGGCGGCGCCTGCGGCTGAGCCCGCCGCGGCGCACGCCGCTGCACACGCCGCCGAAAGCGCCGAACGCGAGGCGCCCGAGCCTGGCCCGGCGGAAGTGCCGGCCGAGCGCGCAGTGGCCCTGGCGCCGGAGCCTGTGCTTGCGCCCGAGCCCGAGCCCGAACCTGAACCCGCCGCCGAGCCCGCGCCGGTTGCCCCGCAGCCTGCCCCGGCGCCCGTTCAATTGGCGCCCGCGCCCGAACCCAAGCCGGCTCCCGAACCCGCCGCGCCCGTACTGCCACTGCCGGTGGCCGAAGAACCCGTGGCCCTGGCCCCCGAGCCTGAGCCTGAGCCCCTGGCCCCAGCGCGCGCGCCAGCGGAGCCTGAAAAGGAAAAAGCCGGCTTCTTCGCCCGCCTCAAGCAAGGCCTGAGCAAAACCAGCGCCAGCATTGGCGAGGGCATGGCCAGCCTGTTCCTCGGCAAAAAGGCCATCGACGATGACCTGCTCGACGAGATCGAAACCCGCCTGCTGACCGCCGACGTCGGCGTCGAGGCCACGTCGGTGATCGTGCGCAACCTCACCCAGAAGGTCGCGCGCAAGCAACTGACCGACGCCCAGGCGCTGTACCAGTCGTTGCAGGGCGAGCTGGCAGCGATGCTCGAGCCGGTGGAAAAACCGCTGGTCATCGAAAAACGCAGCGAGCCTTTCGTGATCCTGGTCGTCGGCGTGAACGGCGCCGGCAAAACCACCACCATCGGCAAGCTGGCGCGGCGCTTCCAGCTCGAAGGCAAGAAGGTCATGCTCGCCGCCGGCGACACCTTCCGCGCCGCGGCGGTCGAGCAACTGCAGGTGTGGGGCGAGCGCAACCGCATCCCGGTGATCGCCCAGCACACCGGCGCGGACTCCGCCTCGGTGATTTTCGACGCCCTGCAAGCGGCCAAGGCCCGTGGCATCGACGTGCTGATCGCCGACACCGCCGGGCGCCTGCACACCAAAGACAACCTCATGGAAGAGCTGAAAAAGGTCCGCCGGGTGATGGGCAAGCTCGACCCGAGCGCCCCCCATGAGGTGCTGCTGGTGCTCGACGCCGGCACCGGGCAGAACGCCATTAACCAGGCCAAGCACTTCAACCAGTCGGTGGAGCTCACCGGCCTGGCCCTGACCAAGCTCGACGGCACCGCCAAGGGTGGGGTGATCTTCGCCCTGGCCAAGCAATTCAACCTGCCCATCCGCTACATCGGTGTGGGCGAGGGCATCGAAGACCTGCGCAGCTTCGAGGCGAAGCCGTTCGTGCAGGCCCTTTTCGCTGAACGGGAGCGTGCATGATCCGTTTCGAGCAGGTCGGCAAGCGCTACCCCAATGGCCACGTCGGCCTGCACGAGCTGAGCTTTCGCGTGCGCCGCGGTGAATTCCTGTTCGTGACCGGACACTCCGGCGCGGGCAAAAGCACCTTGCTGCGCCTGTTGCTGGCGATGGAACGCCCCACCAGTGGCAAGTTGCTGCTGGCCGGGCAAGACCTCGGGCAGATCAGCAACGCGCAGATCCCCTTCCTGCGCCGGCAGATCGGCGTGGTGTTTCAGAACCACCAGTTGCTGTTCGACCGCACGGTGTTCAACAACATCGCCTTGCCGCTGCAAATCCTCGGGTTGTCCAAGGCCGAGATCGCCAAGCGCGTCGATTCGGCCCTCGACCGCGTGGCCCTGGCGGAAAAAGGCGACCTGTACCCCGGCGACCTGAGTACCGGGCAACAGCAGCGGGTGGGGATCGCCCGCGCCATCGTTCACCGCCCGGCGCTGCTGCTGGCCGATGAACCCACCGGTAACCTCGACCCACGGCTGGCCGCGGAGATCATGGGCGTGTTCGAAGACATCAACCGGCTCGGCACCAGCGTGCTGATCGCCAGCCACGACCTGGCGCTGATCGCGCGCATGCGCCACCGCATGCTCACCCTGCAACGTGGCCGCCTGATCGGCGACGGGGAGGCTGCGCAATGAGCGCCACCCGTAGCCCCAAGGTGCAAGACCGCGTCGCCCCGCGCCCGGCCGAGCCGGACGCGCCGAAAAAGAAACCCCGCCGCGGCGCCGATGACGACGACGGCCCGGACTTCTCCACGTTGCTGCGGGCCTGGCTCGAAAGCCACCGCGCCAGCCTCGCCGACAGCCTCAAGCGCTTGGGCCGGCAGCCGTTCGGCAGCCTGTTCACCTGCCTGGTGATGGCGGTGGCGCTGAGCATGCCGATGGGCCTGTCGTTGCTGCTGAAGAACGTCGAGCGCCTGGGTGGCTCGTGGCAGCGCGCGGCGCAGATTTCGCTGTACATGAACATCGATGCCAACGACGCCGACGGCCAGGCCCTGGTGGCCAAGGCCAAGGGGCTGGCGGGCGTGGCCGACGCCGAGTTCATCAGCCGGGCCAAGGCCCTGCAGGAGTTCCAGCAGCAGTCGGGGCTGGGCGAGGCGCTCAAGGAGCTGCCAGACAACCCGCTGCCGGGCACCGTGGTGGTGACCCCGCTGGAGGTCGACAAGGCCGCCCTGGAGGCGCTGCGCGAGCAGCTCGCGGGCCTGCCGAACGTGCAACAGGCGCAGCTTGACCTGGTCTGGGTCGAGCGCCTGGCGGCGATCCTCAAGCTGGGCGACCGGTTCATCTTCGGCCTGGCGGTGTTGTTGATTTCCGCGCTGTTGCTCGTAATTGGTAACACTATTCGCCTGCACATCGAGAACCGCCGGGTCGAGATCGAAGTCATCAAGCTGGTCGGCGGAACCGACGCCTACGTACGCCGTCCCTTTTTATACATGGGCGCGATCTACGGCCTGGGCGCGGGGTTGCTGGCGTGGGCGATACTGGCTTATGGCCTGAACTGGCTGAATGAGTCGGTCATCAACCTGTCGCAGCTCTACGGGAGTGACTTCGGCCTGGGCGGTGTACCGGCCTCAGATGGGTTTTCCCTCTTGCTTGGTGCCATATTGTTAGGGTATATCGGGGCTTGGATTGCCGTGGCGAGGCACCTTCGGGAGCTGGCGCCACGTTGATCAGCCGTTTTCTTGGCGTCAAAGACCGTCTTCATCGGAACTACACACCCTGTTCCCGGTCTTATCGTCAGCGCCTGTAAGGCGTGAGTCTGTATATCGGAGGTTCATTCGTATGACCCAATCCTTGCAACCTGCTTATGCATTGGTGCCCGGGGCAAACCTCGAGGCCTACGTGCACACGGTCAACAGCATTCCATTGCTGACGCCGGAGCGGGAGCGCGAGCTGGCCGATAGTCTCTTCTACGAGCAGGACCTGAGCGCTGCCCGGGAATTGGTAATGGCCCACTTGCGTTTCGTGGTGCACATTGCGCGTAGCTATTCCGGCTATGGCCTGGCCCAGGCTGACCTGGTCCAAGAAGGTAACGTCGGCCTGATGAAAGCGGTCAAACGCTTCAATCCGGAAATGAACGTGCGCCTGGTGTCGTTTGCCGTGCACTGGATCAAAGCCGAGATCCACGAGTTCATCCTGCGCAACTGGCGCATCGTCAAGGTGGCCACCACCAAGGCGCAGCGCAAGCTGTTCTTCAACCTGCGCAGCCAGAAAAAACGCCTGGCCTGGCTGAACAACGACGAAGTGCATCGCGTGGCCGAAAGCCTCGGCGTCGAGCCCCGTGAAGTGCGCGAGATGGAAAGCCGCCTCACTGGCCAGGACATGGCCTTCGACCCGGCCGCCGAGGCCGACGACGACAGCGCGTTCCAGTCGCCGGCGCATTACCTCGAAGACCACCGCTACGACCCCGCCCGCCAGCTGGAAGACGCCGACTGGAGCGACAGCGCCAACAGCAGCCTGCACGAAGCGCTGCAGGTGCTCGACCCGCGTAGCCGAGACATCCTCTACCAGCGCTGGTTGGCCGAAGAAAAGGCCACGCTGCATGAGCTGGCCGAGAAGTACAACGTGTCGGCGGAGCGTATTCGCCAGTTGGAGAAGAACGCGATGAACAAGCTCAAGGGCTCAATCGTCGCCTGACCCAGCCCTCGTTGAATGAAACCCCGCCTTGTGCGGGGTTTTTTATTAGCCCTGAGCCGTTATTTCCAAGGCAGCGCCCGGGCATGGTTCAGCGTACGCAAGTACTCGTCTCCCCCAAGCTGGCCCATCTGCTGGCGGATCCACGCCGCGCGGCGCATCACGTAGGGGCTGGGGCGGCTGGCCTTCCAGTTGCGCGGGTTGGGCAGCACCGCGGCCAGCAGGCTGGCCTGCTGGCGTGACAGGCTGGCGGCGTTCACCCCAAAGTGGTGCTGCGCCGCGGCCTGGGCGCCGAATATGCCGTTGTCCCACTCCACGCTGTTCAGGTACACCTCGAGGATGCGCTGCTTGGGCCACAACACTTCGATCAACGCGGTGAACCAGGCTTCCAGGGCCTTGCGGAAGTAACTGCGCCCCGACCACAGGAACAGGTTCTTCGCCACCTGTTGGCTCAGCGTGCTGGCGCCGCGCAGCGAGCCGCCGCGTTCGTTGTGCAAAAAGGCCGCGCGCATGGCGCCGAGGTCAAAGCCCCAGTGCGAAGAAAATTTTTGGTCCTCGCCGGCGATCACGGCGATCTTGAGCTCGTCGGAGATGTCATCCCAACTGCGCCAGCTGCGTTGCAGGTCGATCGGCTGGCCGTTGAACCACGACTGGACCTTGCGCTCGACCATCAATGCCGAGCCCACCGGCGGCACCCAGCGCATTGCCAGCACCAGCAGGAAGCTGCCAATGGCGAACCATTTCAGGACTTTGAATACCCGTTGCAACATGATGCGCAGCATATGTGAGCTTGGCCCGGCCGGATGAGCGGGCCATTATACAGGTCCCTACCCCCTGCGAGCGGAGCCGTACCCATGTTAAGAACCTTCCTGATGCTGGCCGCGTTTTTTGGCTTTACCGGCGTCGCCCTGGGGGCCTTCGCCGCGCACGGGTTGAAGAACCGCCTCAGCGCCGAGTACCTGGCGATCTTCCAGACCGGCGTGCAGTACCAGTTGATTCACGCCCTGGCCTTGCTGGCCCTGGCGGCGCTGAGCAGCACCCTGCAGGGCCGGCTGCTGGCCTGGGCGGGTGGCCTGTTCGCGGTGGGCATCCTGCTGTTCTCCGGCAGCCTGTACCTGCTCACCCTCACCGGCGTGGGCAAGCTGGGCATCGTCACCCCGCTGGGTGGCGCGTTGTTCCTCGCCGGTTGGGCATGCTTGTTCATCGCCGCGCTGGCGTTGGGGTAGCGGGCCCTTCAGCGCGCCTGGAAATAAACCCACAGTGATCTGTTAGAATACCTACCCCAAAAACATCCGAGGCGGCCCGCGCATGCGCATCCAACTCAATGGCGAACCCTTCGAACTGCCCGACGGCGCCACCGTCGAGGCGCTGCTGGCCAGGCTCGAGCTGGCCGGGCGGCGGGTCGCGGTCGAGCTCAACCTGGACATCGTGCCGCGCAGCCAGCACGCCAGCGCGGCGCTGAGCGAAGGCGACCAGGTCGAAGTCGTGCACGCGATCGGCGGCGGCTAGTTCGCCGCTGCCTTTGCCCTATTCTTCGCGAACCCTTTTCGAGGACTGCCCCATGAGCATCGAGCGTAGCGACAAGCCGTTCACCGTAGCCGGCCGCACCTTCCAGTCGCGCCTGCTGGTCGGTACCGGCAAATACCGTGACCTGGAAGAAACCCGCCTGGCCATCGAGGCCTCCGGTGCCGAGATCGTCACCGTGGCGGTGCGCCGCACCAACATCGGCCAGAACCCCGGCGAGCCCAACTTGCTCGATGTGCTGCCGCCCAGCCGGTATACCATCCTGCCCAACACCGCCGGCTGCTACGACGCCGTGGAAGCCGTGCGCACCTGCCGCCTGGCCCGCGAGCTGCTCGATGGCCATAACCTGGTGAAGCTCGAGGTGCTGGCCGACCAGAAAACCCTGTTCCCCAACGTGATCGAAACCCTCAAGGCCGCCGAAGTGCTGGTCAAGGATGGCTTCGACGTGATGGTGTACACCAGCGACGACCCGATCATCGCCCGGCAACTGGCGGAAATCGGCTGCTGCGCGGTCATGCCCCTGGCGGGCCTGATCGGCACCGGGCTGGGCATCTGCAACCCGTACAACCTGCAGATCATCCTCGAGGAAGCGAAAGTCCCGGTGCTGGTCGATGCCGGCGTGGGTACCGCCTCCGACGCCGCCATCGCCATGGAGCTGGGCTGTGAAGCGGTGCTGATGAACTCGGCCATCGCCCACGCGCAGAACCCGGTGCTGATGGCCGAAGCCATGAAGCACGCCATCGTGGCCGGGCGCCTGGCCTGGTTGGCCGGGCGCATGCCGAAAAAACTCTATGCCAGCGCCTCTTCGCCGCTGGATGGCCTGATCAAGTAAGAGCACTCAATGAGCGACACGCCACACACGCCGCCGGCCGGCGAAGCCCCGCACCGCCGGGAAATCAAAAGCTTCGTGATGCGCGCCGGGCGCATGACCGAGGGCCAGCAACGCGGCCTGGAAATCGGCGGCCCGCAATTCATCCTGCCGCTGGCCGATGCCCCGGTCGACTTTGACGCCGCGTTCGGCCGCCAGGCCCCGCGCACGCTCGAGATTGGCTTCGGCATGGGCCACTCCCTGCTGGAAATGGCCGCCGCTTCGCCCGAGCTGGACTTCATCGGCGTTGAAGTGCACCGCCCGGGTGTGGGCGCGCTGCTCAACGGCCTGCTCACCCAGCGCCTGAGCAACGTGCGGGTGTACGACTGCGACGCGATCGAAGTGCTCAAGCGCTGCGTGGCCGACAACAGCCTTGACCGCCTGCTGCTGTTCTTCCCCGACCCGTGGCACAAAAGCCGCCACCACAAGCGCCGCATCGTGCAGCCGGCCTTCGCCGAGCTGGTGCGCAGCAAGCTGAAGGTTGGCGGGGTGCTGCACATGGCCACGGACTGGGAGCAGTACGCCGAGCACATGCTCGAAGTGATGAACGCCGCGCCCGGCTACCGCAACCTGGCCGAAGATGGCCGCTGCGTGGCGCGCCCGGCCGAGCGCCCGATCACCAAGTTCGAGCGCCGCGGCGAGCGGCTGGGGCATGGGGTGTGGGACTTGAAGTTCGAGAAACAGGCCTGAGGGGCCGGCGGGCTATTTGCGGTCCGCCACCACCCCAAGCAACACCAGCACCACCAGCAATACCGGCGCCAGGCTGTAGTTGTTGAACTGCGCCAGCCCCCGCACCACCCACGGCGTGGCGTAGATCAACGCCGCGCCGCTGCCCACCAGGCACACCAGCGCCAGCGCCGGCACCCGCAGGGCACCGGCCAGGCTGCCCAGGCGCGCCTCGATCCAGCCCTTGAGCTGGGCACCGAACAGCACCAGCACGCAGCCGACCAGGGCCAGGGAGATTTCCGACAGGTTGCTGCGGCTCCAGCGGGAAACGGTGGCGAGCAGGTCGAGTATCAGGTCCATCGAATCCCCTTAGGTCAAAAAGTACTGCAACAAGTCATTAAGAAACAGCTGCCCCTTCGGTGTGGCCACCAGCCGCGCCGGTTCGACCGCCAGCAGGCCCTTTTGTTCGGCCTGGCGCCGCGCTGCGTCGAGGCTGGCCAGCGGCAACCCGGTGCGCTCGCTGAACAACGCCGCCGGCACGCCGTCGGTCAGGCGCAGGGCGTTCATCAGGAATTCGAACGGTAACTCATCGGCCGGCAATACCTTGTCGCCCGCCTTGAACGGTTTGGCGAGGTTCAGGTAGTCCTTGGGCAGGCGGGTTTTCCAGGTGCGGCGCAGGGTGCCGTCGGGGGCGCTGAGTTTGCCATGGGCCCCAGCGCCGATGCCGATGAAGTCGCCAAACGCCCAGTAATTCAGATTATGCCGCGCCTGGCGGCCCTCACGGGCATAGGCAGAGACTTCGTACTGGCGGTAACCGTGCTCGGCCAGCAGCGCTTGGCCGGCCTCCTGGATGTCCCACAGGGCGTCGTCTTCGGGCAGCTGCGGGGGCTGGTTCCAGAACACCGTGTTGGGCTCGAGGGTGAGCTGGTACCACGACAGGTGCGTGGGGGCCAGGGCGATGGCCTGGCGCAGGTCGTCCAGGGCCTGCTCCAGGGTTTGCTCGGGCAGGCCGTGCATCAGGTCGAGGTTGAAGTTATCAAAGCCGGCGCGGCGCGCCATGTCTGCCGCGCGCAAGGCTTCATCGCCACTATGGATGCGCCCCAGCCGTTCCAGCTTGGCCGCCGCGAAGCTCTGCACGCCGATCGACAAGCGGTTGATGCCCAGCTTGCGGTAGGCCACGAACTTGGCCTGCTCGAAGGTGCCGGGGTTGGCCTCCAGGGTGATTTCAATATCCGCCGCGAACGGAATACGCGCCTGCACGCCGTCGAGCAGCCGGCCCAGGGCGGCGGCGCTGAACAGGCTCGGGGTGCCGCCGCCGAAGAAGATCGACGTGAGCTCACGGCCGTGGGCGTGGTGCAGGTCTTGGTCAAGGTCGCTGAGCAGGGCGCTGACGTAGGCGTCTTCAGGCAGCTCGGGGGAGGCGGTGTGGGAGTTGAAGTCGCAGTAAGGGCATTTGCGTACGCACCAGGGAATGTGCACGTACAGCGCCAGCGGGGGCAGCGCCAAGGCGCTGCCCAGGGTGATGGCGCTCATGCCTGGCCCAGGCGCTCGCGCAGCAGGGCCATGGCGCGGGCGCGGTGGCTCAGCTGGTTCTTGTCGGCCGGGCTCAGTTCGGCGCTCGAGCAGTTGCGCTCCGGCACCCAGAACAGCGGGTCGTAGCCAAAGCCGTGCTCGCCGCGCGGGGCATCGAGAATGCGCCCGTGCCACAGGCCTTCGCAGAGGATCGGCAGCGGGTCGTCGGCATGCCGCACCAGCGCCAGCACGCAGACGAACTGCGCACCACGCTCGGCCTCGGGGATGCCGCGCAGGGCTTCGAGCAGCTTGGCGTTGTTGGCGCGGTCGCCCTGGCCATCGGCGTAGCGCGCCGAATAGATGCCCGGGGCACCGCCGAGTACGTCGACCGCCAGGCCCGAGTCGTCGGCCAGCGCCGGCAGGCCAGACAACCGCGCGGCGTTGCGCGCCTTGAGGATGGCGTTCTCGACGAACGACAGGCCGGTTTCTTCCGGCTCGACCTGGCTGAACTCGCCCACCGAGCGCAGCGTGACGCTGCCGCCAAGCATGGCCTGCAGTTCCTTGAGCTTGCCGGCGTTGTGGCTGGCCAGCACCAGTTCGTGGAGGTTCATCAAAAAATACCTGTGTGTGCGGGGCGGTTACACCGCCACCTTGTGTTGGGCCAGCTCAGGGCTGCTGACCCGGTAAATGCCGATTTCGCCGAGCAGGTTGGGCCATAGCTTACTCGCCCAGGTGTGCCGGTGCTCGTGATCGACCGCCAGGCGGTCGAGTACCAGGGCGCGGCGCTCATGGCACAGCGCTTCGAAATCCTTGAAGGTGCAGAAGTGGATGTTCGGCGTGTTGTACCAGGTATACGGTAAAAATTCCGACACCGGCATCCGCCCCTTGCTGGCCAGGTACCAACGGCAGCGCCAGTGGCCGAAGTTGGGGAAGGTGATGATGCACTGGCGGCCCACGCGGAGCATTTCGTCGAGGATGCGATCAGGGTAGGTGACCGCCTGCAGGGCCTGGGTCATGACCACCACGTCGAAGCTGTTGCTGGCGAAGTTGCCCAGGCCCTGGTCGAGGTCTTGCTCGACCACGTTGATGCCCTTGCGCACGCACTCGTTGAGGTTGTCGGGGTCGATTTCCAGGCCGTAGCCGCTGACCTGCTTGTGGTCGCGCAGCCAGGCGAGCAGCTCGCCGTTGCCGCAGCCCAGGTCGAGCACGCGGCTACCGGCGGGGATCCACTCCTGGATGATGTCCAAATCGGCTCTCATGCGGCCCTCAGGTAACGATACGGTTCATGTAGCTGGTAAAACCCTGAAGGTAGCGGGGTACCGGGATCAGGAAGGCGTCATGGCCCTGGGGGGCGTCGATTTCCAGGTAGCACACGTTCTTGCGCGCGGCCATCAGGGCATCGACCAGCTCCCGCGAGCGGGCCGGCGAAAAGCGCCAGTCGGTGGTGAACGACATGATGCAGAAGTCGGCCTTCACCTGTTCGAACGTCTTGGCCAGGTCGTCGTTGTGGGCGGCGGCCGGGTCGAAGTAATCCAGGGCTTTGGTCATCAACAGGTAGGTGTTGGCGTCGAAGCGCCCGGAGAATTCCTCGCCTTGGTAGCGCAGGTAGCTCTCGACCTGGAATTCCACGCTGTGGAAGTCGTAGTTGAGTTTTTCGCTTTTCAGGCCGCGGCCGAATTTCTCGCCCATCGAGTCATCAGACAAATACGTGATGTGCCCAACCATGCGCGCCAGCATCAACCCGCGCTTGGGGATCACCCCTTCGGCCTGGAAGTCGCCGCCGTGGAATTCCGGGTCGGACAAGATCGCCTGCCGCGCCACCTCGTTGAAGGCGATGTTCTGCGCCGACAGCTTCGGCGCCGAGGCGATCGCCACGCAGTGGCGCAGGCGGTCTGGGTAGGTCAGCGCCCATTGCAGCGCCTGCATGCCGCCCAGGCTGCCGCCGACCACCGCCGCCCAGGTGTGGATGCCCAGCCGCTCGGCCAGGCGCGCCTGGCTGTGCACCCAGTCTTCCACGGTCAGCACCGGGAACTGCGCGCCATACGGCTTGCCGGTGTCCGGGTCGATGCTGCTGGGGCCGGTAGAACCGTTGCAGCCACCCAGGTTGTTCAGCGCCACCACGAAGAAACGGTTGGTGTCGATCGGCTTGCCGGGGCCGATGCAGCTGTCCCACCAGCCCGGCTTGCGGTCGGCTTCGCTGTGGTACCCGGCGGCATGGTGGTGGCCCGACAGCGCGTGGCAGATCAGGATGCCGTTGCTGGCCGTGGCGTTCAGGGTGCCGTAGGTCTCGTAGACCAGGCTGTACTGGGCCAGGCTGCGCCCGCAGGCCAGCGGCAGCGGCTCAGTGAAGTGGGCAGTTTGGGGCGTGACTAAACCGACGGAATCTTCGGCGAAGACCTTGGACATCTGGCCTGCTCTCGCATAAATGAGGCGCAAGTTTACGGCAGCGGCACGCCGGAGGCTACGGCTGGGTAAGCTGCAAGGGGGGCACCCCGCGAATCTTCTTGAAGCTTGCCCCTTGCAGCCTGTTGGCCACTTAAATCAGCTTGCCGATGATATCCGGCATCAGCGTGATGCTCGCCAGGTAGCCGATCACGTAGGTGCTGAGCAGTTGGATCAGCACGAACGCCACGATCGGCGAGAGGTCGAGCCCGCCCATGGTCGGCATGATCCGGCGGATCGGGGCGAGCATCGGTTCGCAGATCTGGTTGGCCAGCTCCGCCGCCGGGTTATGGCTGTTCGGCGCCACCCAGCTGACGATCACCATGAGGATCATCGCGAAGAAGAACACCTTGAGGAACAGCGCGGCCACGCCGATGGCGGCCCAGATCAGCATTTGCAGCGGGTTGCCGGTCACCCCGTAGGCCAGCAGCAGGGTCAGGGCCATCACCACCAGTTGCACGATGATCGCCAGCAGCAGCGAGGCGGTGTCGAGCCCGCCCACGCTGGGGATGATTTTGCGCAGCGGCCGCAGCAGCGGCTGGGTGGCGCGCACCGCCACCTGGCTGAGCGGGTTGTAGAAGTCGGCGCGCACCAGTTGCAGGATGAACCGCAACAGCACCAGCAGCAGGTACAGGCCGCCAAACACCTGGATCACGAATACGGCAGCCCCGTTCAATCCACTCATGTAACGCTCCTTATTTGCCCAGCTGTTCGGCCAGTTCCACCGAGCGCGCCGCGGCGGCGCCCAGGGCGTTGTTCACCAGGGCTTCGAAGCCCCCGGCCTGGAAGGTTTTGATCGCCGCCTCGGTGGTGCCGGCGGGGGAGGTGACGCGGCGGCGCAGTTCGGCGGCATCGGCATCGCTGCCCAGCGCCATGCGCGCGGCGCCCAAGGCGGTTTGCAGGGTCAGGCGGGCGGCGCTGTCGCGCGGCAGGCCGAGCTGTTCGCCCGCGGCGGTCATGGCTTCCATCAACAGGAAGAAGTACGCCGGGCCGCTGCCGGAAACGGCGGTCACCGCGTCGATCTGCGCTTCGCTGTCGACCCACAGCGCCATGCCCACGGCTTCGAGCAACTGCTCGGCCTGCTGGCGCTGCGCGGCGCTCACCTGGGCGGTGGCGTACAGGCCGCTGGCGCCTTCGCCGACCAGCGCCGGGGTGTTTGGCATGCAGCGCACGATCGGGCGCTCGCCCAGCCAACTGGCCAGGCTTTGGCAGGTGATGCCCGCGGCCACCGAGACGATCAGTTGGCCGGGCCGCAGGGCTGGTTGCAGGGCCTGGCAAACGGTTTTCATCATTTGCGGCTTGATCGCCAGCACGATCACGTCGGCGTTGGCCGCGGCCTCGGCGTTGTCGGCGAACATGGCGATGCCGTATTCGGCGGCCAATTGCTCACGTTTGTCGGCGCCGGGGTCGCTGGCGCTGATGCGCGAGGCGCTCACGCCCTTGGCGCGCAGGCCGCCGATCAGGCTGGTGGCCATGTTGCCGGCGCCGATGAAAGCAATGCGGGTGTCGCTCATGGAGGGTCCTTATGCGGGGTTGGGGGCGCCGGCGCTGCCGTAGTCGCGTGCGCCGAACAGGGCCGTGCCGATGCGTACCCAGGTGGCGCCATGGGCGATGGCGGCCTCCAGGTCATGGCTCATGCCCATCGAGAGGGTGTCCAGGGGCAGTTGCAGCTGTTGTTGCAAGGCTTGTACGAGGGCAAAGGCCGCGTCTTGTGCGGCGCGGTCCTCGGTCGGCTCGGGGATGGCCATCAGCCCGCGCAGGCGCAGGTTGGGCAGCGCCGCCACGGCCGCGGCCAGGGCCGGCAGTTGTTCGGGCGTGCAGCCGGCCTTGCTGGCCTCGCCGCTGATGTTCACCTGCAGGCACACGTTCAGCGGCGCCAACCCGGCCGGGCGCTGCTCGGCCAGGCGCTGGGCGATTTTCAGGCGGTCTACGGAGTGCACCCAATCGAAATGCTCGGCAATGGCTTTGGTCTTGTTCGATTGAATGGGGCCGATGAAGTGCCAACTCAAGGGCAGGTCGGCCAGTTCGGCCTGTTTGGCCAAGGCCTCTTGCAGGTAGTTTTCACCGATTTCACGCACGCCGGCGGCGAATACCTCGCGGATCGCGGCGGCGGGCTTGGTTTTGCTCACCGCCAGCAGGCCCACCTGGGCGGCGCCGCGGCCGGCGGCGAGGGCGGCAGCCTCGATTCGGGCGCTTACCGCGGAAACGTTGTCTGCTATCGTGGACATAACTTGCGCCAGCGGCTTTTGGGTCTGCGGCATTCTACCTGCTTGTCCGTATTTGGGGAGCCTCATGGACATTACCGAACTGCTTGCCTTCAGCGCCAAACAAGGGGCCTCGGACCTCCACCTTTCGGCCGGCCTGCCGCCGATGATCCGCGTCGACGGCGATGTGCGCCGTATCAACCTGCCACCGCTGGAAGACAAACAGGTGCAGGAACTGATCTACGACATCATGAACGACAAGCAGCGCCAGGACTTCGAGGAATTCCTCGAAACCGACTTCTCCTTCGAAGTGCCGGGCGTGGCGCGGTTCCGGGTCAACGCGTTCAATCAGAACCGCGGTGCCGGCGCGGTGTTCCGTACCATTCCGTCGAAGGTGCTGAGCATGGAAGACCTCGGCATGGGAGATGTGTTTCGGCGTATTGCCGAGGTGCCGCGTGGGCTGGTGCTGGTCACCGGGCCGACCGGTTCGGGCAAGTCGACCACGCTGGCGGCGATCATCGACTACCTCAACACCAACAAGCACCACCACATCCTCACCGTGGAAGACCCGATCGAGTTCGTGCACGAGTCGAAAAAATGCCTGGTCAACCAGCGTGAAGTCCACCGCGACACCCTGGGGTTCGCCCCGGCGCTGCGCTCGGCCCTGCGGGAAGACCCAGACGTGATCCTGGTCGGTGAAATGCGTGACCTCGAAACCATCCGCCTGGCCCTGACCGCGGCGGAAACCGGCCACCTGGTGTTCGGCACCCTGCACACCACCTCGGCAGCCAAAACCATCGACCGGGTGGTCGACGTGTTCCCCGCCGAAGAGAAATCCATGGTCCGCTCGATGCTGTCGGAGTCGCTGCAGGCGGTGATTTCGCAAACGCTGCTGCGCAAGATCGGCGGTGGCCGGGTGGCGGCCCACGAGATCATGATCGGCACCCCGGCCATCCGTAACCTGATCCGCGAAGACAAGGTCGCGCAGATGTACTCGGCCATCCAAACCGGCGGGCAGATTGGCATGCAAACCCTCGACATGTGCCTCAAGGGCCTGCTCGACAAGGGCCTGATCGCCCGCGAGAGCGCGCGGGAGAAGGCGAAGATCCCGGAGAACTTCTAGGCCTCTAGCCCACGCACCCAACAAAACACCCGCCAGATGGCGGGTTTTTTGTGGGCACCGGCCTTAGCGGGTGCGGGTGTGCTGCTCGTTGCCAGCACTGGCCAGGCGCAGTGGCTGTTGCGTTTTGAGCACGCGCTTGGCCACCACGTAATGGTCGTTCCAGTACGGTTTGTCGAGGGTGTCGATGGTCACCGCCTTGCCACGGCTGGGGGCGTGGATAAAGCGGTCATCACCCAGGTAGATTGCCACGTGGTTCACCTGGCGGCCGCGGGTTTTGAAGAACAGCAGGTCGCCGGGCTTCAAATCCTTGCGCTCGACCTTGGCGCCATGGCCGGCGGCCATTTCGCTGGAGGTGCGCGGCAGGTTCACCGCCTTGACGTCGTTGAAGGCGTATTTGACTAGGCCGCTGCAATCGAAGCCTTTGGTGGGGCTGGTGCCGCCCCAGCGATACGGGGTGCCCAGGGCGTTCACGGCACGCTCGACGACCAGGGTGCTCTGCTTGGTCGCGGCCGGCGCCTTGGCCAGCTTGGTGCTCACCTTGGTGCTGGTTTTGCTGGTGGCCTTGCTCACCTTGGTGGTTTTGCTGCTGGCCTGCACGGCTACGGGCTGGCCTTTGCTGCTTTTGCTGCGCTTGCTGTTGTCGGCCACGCGCGAGGAGCGCTTGTTGCGGGGCTCGACAACCGCGGCGACCGTTTGCTGGCGCGGCGTGGCCGGCGCATTGCTCGGGTTGGCTTGGGTGCTCTCGGTGCTGCGGGCGGTTTGGCCCGAGAAACCGCTGGGAAGACGTTGCTCACGGGTGGTGGCGTGGGCGGCCAGGGGTAACAAAAGGCAAAGAGTCAGCCATGTCTTGATAAATGGACGCATTAGGCTAGGGCTCGGTGGGTTGACGCGAAATCTTATAACAGCTTTTTTTGTCGTTTTCCCCCCGCTTGTCGATCCAAATTCAGGCGCCGGCGAACCAGCGCCAGCAAAAAGTGTCGAAAAAAACCGCTCGAACCCCCTATTCTCGGGCGTTACGCTTGGCTGCCCGGTGGCCGACCACTTGTCGGGTGCGCGGTAAAAAGTCACATACCTGAATAGAAAATTTAATTATCAGCGGAGCACAGCAGCCCCATGAACGGCTATCAAACTGCCACCCCGCAGGGCTCCCACAGCAGGGTGCTGGGGTACCTGTTGTGGATTTTCGGCTTCACCGGGGCGCACCGCTTCTACTATGGCAAGCCGGTCACCGGCACGATCTGGTTATTGACCCTGGGGCTGCTGGGCATCGGTTGGTTCATCGACCTGTTCCTGATCCCGGCCATGGACCGCGAGGCCGACCTGCGCTTTCACGCGGGCGGGCTGAACTACAACCTGGCGTGGGTGCTGCTGACCTTTCTGGGGGTGTTCGGCGTGCACCGGATGTACCAGGGCAAGTGGATTACGGGGATCCTTTACCTGGTCACGGGCGGGCTGTGCTTTATGGGGGTGCTGTATGACTTCTGGACGCTGAATGACCAACTGTCCGTGGAGAACGCCAGGGGGCGCTGAGCGCCCCCAGAGCAAGTGGCAAGTGGCAAGCTGCAAGTAGGTGCGGCCTGCCTTGCAGCTTGCCGCTTCCGCCTCGCGGCTAACCGCTGCGCCCTTTACGGCACTTTCAACCCTCTTTTCCGAACGTCATCCGCCCATCCACCAACGTATACCGCACCGCCCCCGGCAGGCAGTGGCCGATGAACGGGCTGTTCTGCCCCTTCGACAGCCAGCGCTCACCGGCGATGGTCGAGGCGTTGAGGTCGAACAGCACCAGGTCGGCGGCTTCGCCCACGGCCAGTTGGCCACCGGGCAGGCCCATGGCGTGGGCCGGGCCTGCGCTGAGGCGGGCGAGCAGGGTGGGCAGGTCGAGCAGGCCGTCTTCGAGCAGCGTCAGCGCCAGGGGCAGCAGCAGTTCGACGCTGCTGATGCCCGGTTCGGTCTGGCCGAACGGGGCGTTCTTGGCGTCGCGCTCGTGGGGCTGGTGGTGGCTCGAGATGGCGCTGATCACCCCCGCGCGCACCGCGTCACGCAGGGCGTCGCGGTCTTTGCGGGTACGCAGCGGTGGCTGCACGTGATAAAGGCTGGAGAAGCCCACCAGCGCTTCGTCGGTGAGAATCAGCTGATACAGCGCTACGTCTGCGGTGACCGGCAAGCCACGGGCCTGGGCCTGGGCGATCAGCTCAACGCCGCGGGCGCTGGTGATCTGGCTGAAGTGCGCGCGCACGCCACTTTGCTCGACCAGCAGCAGGTTGCGCGCCAGCGCGACCGTTTCGGCGGTTTCCGGGATGCCCGGCAGGCCGAGGAAGCTCGCCGTCGGGCCTTCGTGGGCGAGGCCGCCGTGGGCCAGGTCGCGGTCCTGGGAGTGGAACACCACCGTTAGGCCGAAAGTGGCGGCGTATTCCAGCGCGCGGCACAGCGTGCGGTTGTTCGGGAAGGGCTGCAGGCCGTTGCCGAAGGCTACGCAGCCGACATCGCGCAGGGCGACCAGTTCGGCCAACTGCTCGCCTTCCAGGCCTTTGGTCAAGGCGCCGACCGGGTACACCTTGCAGTGGCCAGCCTCCTTGGCGCGGTCGAGGATCAGCTCGGCCACCGCGGGGGTGTCGAGAATCGGCCGGGTCAAGGGGGGGCAGCACAGGCTGGTCACGCCACCGGCGGCCGCCGCCAGGGTTTCGCTGGCGATCGAGCCCTTGCGGCTGTAGCCGGGTTCACGCAGGGCCACGGACAGGTCGACCAGCCCGGGCGCCGCGACCAAGCCGCTGGCGTCGAGGGTGTGGCTGGCCTGGAAGCCTTCCGGAGCGGCGCCGATGCCGGCGATCTTGCCGCCGCTGATGTGCAGGTCGGCGATCTGGTCGAGGGTGTTGCCCGGGCTGACCAGGCGGGCGCCAAGGATACTGAGGGTCACTGGGCGCTCTCCTGCTCGAACTGCCGCTGCGCGGCCTGGCCGCTCATGGCCATGGACAATACGGCCATGCGTACGGCAATGCCGTAGGTGACCTGATTGAGAATCACCGAATGGGCACCGTCGGCCACCGCCGATTCGATCTCCACCCCGCGGTTGATCGGGCCTGGGTGCATCACGATGCAATCAGGCTTGGCCAGCGCCAGGCGCTGGGTGGTCAGGCCGAACAGGCGGTAGAACTCGCCCTCGCTCGGTAGCAGGCCGCCGGCCATGCGCTCGCGCTGCAGGCGCAGCATGATCACCACGTCTACATCCTTGAGGCCTTGGGCAAGGTCGGTGTAGACCTTCACCCCGTATTGCTCAACGCCCACCGGCAGCAGGGTTTTCGGCCCGATCACGCGGATGTCGGGGCAGCCCAGGGCGCGCAGGGCGATCATGTTCGAGCGCGCCACCCGCGAGTGCAGGATGTCACCGACGATGGCCACCGAGAGGTTCTCGAAGCTGCCCTTGTGGCGGCGGATGGTCAGCATGTCGAGCATGCCCTGGGTCGGGTGCGCGTGGCGGCCGTCGCCGCCGTTGATCACCGCCACCTGCGGGCACACGTGCTCGGCGATGAAGTGCGCCGCGCCGGAGTCGGCATGGCGCACCACGAACATGTCGGCGGCCATCGCCTCGAGGTTGCGCAGGGTGTCGAACAGCGTCTCGCCCTTGCTGGTGGAAGAGGTCGACACGTTCAGGCTGATCACGTCTGCGGACAGCCGCTGGGCGGCCAGCTCGAAGGTGGTGCGGGTGCGGGTGGAGTTCTCGAAGAACACGTTGCATACGGTTTTGCCGCGCAGCAGCGGGACCTTCTTCACCGCCCGGGCGCCGACTTCAAGGAACGAGTCGGCGGTGTCGAGGATTTCGGTGAGCAGTTCGCGGGGCAACCCGTCGAGCGAGAGAAAATGGCGCAGCTGGCCCTGGTCATTGAGCTGCAGCGGGCGCTTGGCGTCGAGTGGCGTCATCGCGGGACTCTTATAGGCTGGTGGCGAGGGCCTGGCGTTCCAGGGAAAGCGGGCTGGGCCCGAGCAGTTTGATCCGTTCGTCTGGCCCCAGCGCTAGGGTAGCGCCGACGATGTCTGGGCGGATCGGCAGTTCGGCGGCGTCGAGGTCGAGCAGGCACACCAGGGTGACGCTGGCCGGGCGGCCGTAATCGAACAGTTCATTGAGGGCGGCGCGCACGGTGCGCCCGCTCATCAGTACGTCGTCGATCAGCACCAGGTGCTGGCCTTCGATCTCGAACGGCAGTGCCGAGGGGCGTACCTGTGGGTGCAGGCCGTTCTGGCTGAAGTCGTCGCGGTAGAACGACACGTCCAGCGTGCCGAACTCTTCTTCGCGCCCGAGGGCGGCAAGCAGGGCCTCGGTGACCCACACGCCACCGGTGCGGATGCCGATGAAGCGCGGGGTAGCGATGCCGCGCTGGGCCAGGTGCTGGTTCAGCGCCGCGGCCATCTCGCGGATCAGTTGATCGGGGTTGGGTAAGCTCATGCGTGCTCCTGGCAAGCCCGCCGTCGCGGGCCGAACGGTATCAATGGGCCAACTGCCCGGGGTTGGCCTCGAGCCAGCCTTGCAACAGCAGGCGCGCGGCAATGGCGTCTACCGGGTTGTCGCGGTAGCTGCCCTTCTGGCCGCCGCGGGCCAGGCGTTCGCCCTTGGCCTCGAAGGTGGTCAGGCGTTCGTCGTGGGTGTAAACCTGCAGGTTGAAGCGCCCGGCCAGGCGCCGCGCGAATTTTTCGGCGCGGTCGCTCATTTCGCTGGGGGTGCCGTCCATGTTCAGCGGCAGGCCCACCACCAGCGCGTCGGGCTTCCATTCATTGAGCAGGGCTTCGAGCTTGGCCCAGTCGGGCACGCCGTTCTGCGCCTTCAGCGTGCACAGCTCACGGGCCTGGCCGGTGATGGCCTGGCCGACCGCCACGCCGATCTGTTTGCTGCCGTAATCGAAACCCAGTAACAAGCGAACGGCCATCAGGCGTGGCCTGCCTGGCTGGTGAGCAGGCTGAGGTCGATGCCCAGCTGCCGGGCCGCGGCGTTCAGGCGCAGGTCGCTGTCGAGGTTGAAGAGGATCTCGGCGTCGAACGGGCAGGTCAGCCAGGCGTTGTCGGCCATTTCCGCCTCGAGCTGGCCGGCCTCCCAGCCGGCATAGCCGAGGGCGATCAGGCTGCGCGCCGGGCCCACGCCGTCGGCGATGGCGAAGAGCACATCTTGCGAGGTAGACAACGACACGCCGCCCAGCTCGACCGTGGCCTGGTACACCGGGCCGCTGGTATGCAGCACGAAGCCGCGGTCGGTTTGCACCGGGCCGCCGCCGTAAATGGGGATGAGCGCCGAACTGGGCGGCGGCTCGATGTCGGGTTGAAGCTGCTCGAGGATTTCGGCCAGGTTGAGGTCTTGTGGCCGGTTGATCACCAGGCCCATGGCGCCATTGGCCGAGTGCTCGACGATGTACGTCAAGGTATGGGCGAAGTTCGGGTCGGCCATGTGCGGCATGGCGATCAGGAACTGGTGCTTGAGGTAGGTGGTTTCGAGGTTCTTCATGGCACTTAGTGTGGCGCTGGCCCGCCGGACATACAAGCCAGCGATGTTGACGATTTTGTCACACGGTTCAGTTGCTCGACAGCTTGTCGCCCTTCTCGAAGCGCCAGGTACGGATGATTTCCAGGCGGTCGATGTCGGATAAATCGCCGGTGAACGGGGCGAACGGCGCGGCCAGGCGCACGATGCGCATGGCGGCTTCGTCGAGCACCGGTTTGCCGGAGCTTTCGAGCAACTGCACTTCATACAGCGAGCCGTCGCGGTTGAGCGATACCAGCATGCGCAGGCTGCCGTAGGTTTTCTCGCGGCGCGCCTGTTCAGGGTAGTTGAGGTTGCCGATGCGCTCGATCTTCTTGCGCCACTCTTCTTTGTACCAGGCGCCCTTGTCGCGCTGGGTCGAGGCGGCGGTCAGCCGGTAGATGCGCGGGCGCTTGGCGTAGGCCTGCTGCTCGCGGGCGAGCTCGGCCTCGAGGCTGGCGATCTGGTTGGACAACTGCGGGCTGTCGAGGTCCGGGGTGGCCTCCTGGGCCTGCTCCTGGGGCTTGCTCAGGTCTGGGTCGGCTTCGGTCTTGCGCGGCTGGGTGGCGCGGGTGGCCACGGCCTTCTGCGCCTTGGGCGCTTCCACCGGTTGCACCTTGCGCGCGGGGGGCGGGGTCACCTGGTTGATCTCGGCATCGTCGAAAGGCGCCACCTCGGTGGTTTTCGGGATGGCCTTTTTCTCCAGGGTGCCGCTGCCCTGCTGGTTGGCCTGGGCAAGGAAGTCGGCCTGCTCCGGTGGCTTGGCGCTCTGGAAGTTGGCCAGGGTGATCTCGAGCGTCTGGCTGATCGCCGGGGGCGGCGTGGGGCTGAAGCTTACGCCGAGGATCACCGCCAGGTGCAGCAATGCCGTGATCACCAAGGCCAGGCCCAGGCGATCGGCCGGGCGCTGGGCAACGCGAGACAGTTGGGAAGGAAACTGGGTAAAGCTGGTCATGGCGGCCCCGTGAACGAACGGGCGGGATGATAGCAGATAGGAGGGGGGGCAAGAGGCTGGGGGGAGGCAACAAGCGATAAGCTGCAAGGGGGAGGAGCGGCAAGCTTCAAGCTGCAAGGCGCAAGCCCACCCCACTTGCGGCTTGCAGCTGCTCGCTTGCCCCTACGCGGCCCCGGCCGCGCCTAGCTTGCGCGCAATCGCATCCATCAGCTTGCCGCCGATGTCGGTGCCATAGGCCGCGTCGATCTCGCGGATGCAGGTCGGGCTGGTCACGTTGATTTCGGTGAGGTAGTCACCGATCACGTCAAGGCCAACGAACAGCAGGCCCTTCTCGCGCAGGGCCGGGCCTACCTGGGCGGCGATCCAGCGGTCGCGGTCGGTGAGTGGGCGGGCTTCGCCACGGCCGCCGGCGGCCAGGTTGCCACGGGTTTCGCCCTGGGCCGGGATGCGCGCCAGGCAGTAATCCACCGGCTCGCCGTCGATCATCAGGATGCGCTTGTCGCCATCGACGATCGCCGGCACGTAAGCCTGCGCCATGATCTGGTGCTTGCCGTGGTGGGTCAGGGTTTCGAGGATCACCGACAGGTTCGGGTCGCCATCGCGGTGGCGGAAGATCGACGCGCCGCCCATTTCATCCAGCGGCTTGAGGATCACATCGCCATGCTGGCGGGCGAAATCGCGCAGGATGTCTTGCCGGCGGCTGACCAGCGTGGCCGGGTTGCACTGCGGGAACTGGGTGGCGAACAGCTTTTCGTTGCAGTCGCGCAGGCTTTGCGGCTTGTTGACGATCAGCACGCCCAGGCGCTCGGCGGCTTCGAGCAGGTAGGTGCTATAGATGAACTCGATGTCGAAGGGTGGGTCTTTGCGCATCAGCACCACGTCGAGTTCGGCCAGGGCGATGTCTTGCTCTTCGCCCAGCTCGAACCAGTGGGCCGGGTCGGCGAACACCTTCAAGGCGCGGGCGCGGGCGCGGGGTTCGCCCAGGCTTTGGTAGAGGCCCGGCTGTTCCATGTACACCAGCTCCCAGCCGCGTTGCTGGGCGGCGAGCAGCATGGCCAGGGAACTGTCCTTTTTGTAGGAAATGTCCGCGATAGGGTCCATGACGATCCCGAGGCGTACGCTCATGGGGGGAATCCTCTGTTGTGCCGTGGCGTTGAAAAAGGGCGATCAGGGTGATCCCAGGCGCGCCGCCGGTCAAGGTGCCGGTCATGGAATGCGCCCGGTAAGTGTGCTAAAAAGCCGGAAGGATCACGTGGGCAGCCCTTGCGGCTAGCGCCTCCCGTTCGCACCTAGCCTGTCAGAGCAATCATGGAGCAGCATTCCAAGGCCCTCAAGGTGATGGTCGTCGATGACTCGAAAACCATCCGCCGCACGGCCCAAGCGCTTTTGCAGGACGCCGGTTGCGAGGTCATCACCGCGGTCGATGGCTTCGATGCCCTGGCCCGTATCGTCGACCAGCACCCGCGCATCATCTTTCTCGATGTGATGATGCCGCGCCTGGACGGCTACCAAACCTGCGCGTTGATCAAGCACAACAGCCAGTTCCGCGCCACGCCGGTGGTAATGCTGTCGTCGCGCGATGGCTTGTTCGACAAAGCCAGGGGGCGGGTGGTCGGTGCCGACCAGTTCCTCACCAAACCCTTCAACAAAGAAGAGCTGCTGGGCGCGATCCGGGCGTTGGTTCCGGGGTTCGCCGTGCCGCAAGGCCCCCTGCCAGAGGGGCAACTTCGGCAGGGGCAGCCATAATCAGCGGCCTGGCCGCACACCGTACGAGGCACAACATGGCGCGTATCCTGATCGTCGACGACTCGCCGACTGAAATGTACAAACTCACCGGCATCCTGGAAAAACACGGCCACGAGGTGCTCAAGGCCGAGAATGGCGCCGACGGCGTGGCCCTGGCCCGCCAGGAAAAACCCGACGCTGTGCTGATGGACATCGTCATGCCCGGCCTCAATGGCTTCCAGGCCACCCGCCAACTGGCCAAAGACCCAGAAACCAGCGCCATCCCGGTGATCGTGGTAACCACCAAGGACCAGGAAACCGACCGGGTGTGGAGCCAGCGCCAGGGCGCGCGGGGCTTTATCGTCAAACCGCTGGAAGAAACCTCGCTGATCAGCGAGCTGAACGCGGTGCTGGCCGGTTGAAGCGCCGCCGATGAACCAGGCCCGCACCGCCTTCGAACTGCTGCTGGAGATCGACCGCCGCTGCCGCGCCCATGCCGCGGCGCTGCCGTCGCAAGACGCGCGCCTGCAAAGCTGGAGCGGCATTGGTTTTCGCCTGGCCTCGAGCTGGTTCGTCGCGCCCATGGCCGAGGTGGTCGAAGTGCTGCCCGAGCCGCGCCTGACCCGCGTACCTGGGGTGCACCCCTGGGTGCGGGGGGTGGCCAACCTGCGCGGGCGGCTGCTGCCGGTGCTCGACCTCTGCGGGTTTTTCGGTATCGAGCGCAGTTCGGTGCGCAAGCAGCGGCGGGTGCTGGTGATCGACCACGACGAGTTGTTCACCGGGCTGCTGGTCGATGAAGTCCCGGGCTTGCAGCACTTCCCCCTGCTGCGCCTGGACCCCACCCTGCCCGAGGGGCTGCCGGGCAACATGCAGCCCTTTGTGCAGGGGCATTTTCAGCGTGAGCGCAACTGGGCGGTATTCAGCCCGCTGGCGCTCACCGACGTTGCGGAGTTCATGAATGTGGCCCTCTGAGCCAGGCAGTGCGCGGCGGTGGCCGGCATGATCAAACTCGCCCCCGGTGCCCAGGGCTCGCGCAGCACGGCGCAGATCGCCGGGCTGTTCGTTGCGCTGATCATCTTCATCATGTTGTTGTTCGCCAATTTCGCGTACCTCAACACCCGCGCCAACTACGACAAACAGTACATCGGCCACGCCGGCGAGCTGCGCGTGGTGTCGCAGCGCATCGCCAAGAACGCCACCGAGGCCGCCACCGGCAAGGCCGAGGCGTTTCGCCAGTTGAGCGAGGCGCGCAATGATTTCGAGCGGCGCTGGCGCATCCTCCAGGAAGGCGACCGCCACACCGGCCTGCCGCCGGCCCCCCACGAGGTGGCCGAGGAAATGCGTGCCGTGCAGGCCGACTGGGACCGCCTGCGGCGCAACGCCGACACCATCCTGGCCAGCGAGCAAACCGTGCTGTCGCTGCACCAGGTGGCGGCCACCCTCAGCGAAACCGTGCCGCAACTGCAGTTAGAGTCGGAAAAGGTCGTAGACATCCTGCTGCGCCGCGGCGCGCCGGCCAACCAGGTGGCGATGGCCCAGCGCCAGTCACTGCTGGCCGAACGCATTCTCGGCTCGGTGAACACCGTGCTGGCCGGCGACGAGAACGCCAGCCAGGCCGCCGAAGCCTTTGGCCGTGACGCCAACCGCTTCGGCGTGGTGCTCAATGGCATGCTCGCGGGCAACGCCGGCCAGCAGATCAGCCAGGTGCAAGACCCCGAGGCCCGCGCCCGCCTGCAGGAAATCGCCGAGCTGTTCGCGTTCGTGTCCGGCTCGGTGGATGAAATCCTCGAAACCTCGCCGGCACTGTTCAAAGTGCGCGAAGCCGCCACGAGCATCTTCAACCTCTCGCAAACCCTGCTCGATGAAGCCTCGCGCTTGGCCACCGGGTTTGAGCAACTGGCCGGCGGGCGTTCGGTCGACACCCTCGGCGGCTATGTGCTGGGCCTGTTGGCGCTGGCCTCGATCATCCTGATCGGCCAGGTGATGGTGCGCGAAACCAACCGCCGGCTGCGCGAAACCGCCGAGAAGAACGACCGCAACCAGGCAGCGATCATGCGCCTGCTCGATGAAATCGAAGACCTCGCCTCCGGCGACCTGACCGTGACCGCCTCGGTCACCGAAGAATTCACCGGCACCATCGCTGATTCGATCAACAACGCGGTAGACCAACTGCGCGACCTGGTCTCGACCATCAACGGCGCGGCCGAGCGGGTGGCCTCGGCGGTGATGCACACCGAAGGCAACGCCTACCAGTTGGTGAAGGCCTCTGAACACCAGGCCCAGCAGATCACCGAGGCCTCGCTGGCGATCAGCGACATGGCGCAGTCCATCGACCATGTGTCGAGCAACGCCTACCAGTCGGCCAAGGTCGCCGAGCGCTCGGTAAACATTGCCAACAAGGGCAGCGAGATGGTCCACAACACCATCCGCGGCATGGAAACCATCCGCGAGCAGATCCAGGACACTTCCCGGCGGATCAAGCGGCTGGGGGAGTCTTCCCAGGAAATTGGCGACATCGTCAGCCTGATCGACGACATTGCCGACCAGACCAACATCCTCGCCCTCAACGCCGCGATCCAGGCGTCGATGGCTGGGGAGGCCGGGCGCGGCTTTGCCGTGGTGGCCGACGAAGTGCAGCGGCTGGCCGAACGTTCGTCGTCGGCGCTGCGCCAGATCGAACTGCTGGTGCGGGCGATCCAGGCCGACACCAACGAGGCGGTGATGTCGATGGAGCAGACCACCTACGAGGTGGTGCGCGGCGCGCGGCTGGCCGAAGACGCCGGCGTGGCGCTGGAAGAAATCGAAGGCGTGTCTCAAGACCTGGCGGCGTTGATCCAGCGGATTTCCAACGCCGCGCAACAGCAAACCTCCTCGGCCGGGCAGATTTCCCACACCATGGCGGTGATCCAGCAGATCACCACGCAAACCTCCACCGACTCCATCGCCACCGCCGACAGCATGGCCACCCTGGCGCACATGGCCAGTGAAATGCGCCGTTCGGTGTCGGGCTTCACCTTGCCGGCGAAAACCGCCCGCGGCAGCGGCACGGAGCCGACATGAGCAGCGCGATCGATTTCGTCGCCCTGCAATGGCTGACCGGCGAGCTGCAAGGCACCCTCGGCCAGGCCCGCCAAGCGCTGGAGATGGCCCACCACGGCCCGCAGCTGTGCCATGAACTGCTGCACCAGGCCCACGGCGCCCTGCAGGTGCTCGAAGTGCCCGGCGCGGTGGTGCTGGCGCGGGAAATGGAACGCCTGGCCCAGGCCATGGCGGCCGGCCAGGCCACCGCGGCGCAAGCCCCGGCACTGCTGCGCCGGGCCACCCTGCAACTGCCGGTGTACCTGCAGCGGGTGCACCTGGCGCGGCGTGACCTGCCGCTGGTGTTGCTGCCGTTGATCAGTGAACTACGCGCCGCCCGTGGCGCCGCGCCGCTGGAAGAAGCCGAGCTGGTGCCGGCGCACCTGGCCGCCCCGGCGGCACTGGATGCCCGGCAATTGGCCGAGCGCGACAGCCCGGAGTTGCCCGGGCAACTGCGGCGCTGGCGCCAGGCCCTGCAGAACGCCTTGGTCGGGCTGCTGCGCGAGCCGGATGAACCGGCGCACCTCGAACACCTCGGCCAGGTATACGGCCACCTCGAAACCCTCGCCGCGCAGGCACCAATGCTGCCGTTGTGGCAGTTGGCCGCGGCGGTCACCGAAGCCGTGGCGCTGGGCGTGGTGGCCGACAGCCGCTCGCTGTACGACCTGCTGCGCGCCACCGAGCGGGAACTGGCGCGCCTGGCCGACGAAGGCGTGGCGGGGCTGAACCGCGCGGCCAACCCCGAGCTGCTCGCCGGCCTGCGCAGCCACCTGGCCAAGGCCCGCGGGCCGGCGCCGCGCTTGCAGGCGATCGCCCGCCATCACGGCCTGGACGAAGCCCCGCTGGACAGCGCCTGGGTCAACCAGGAACGCGAATACCTCGACGGCCCCGACCGCGACGCCCTGCGTACGGTGGTGGTGGCGCTGTGCGATGAGCTGGTGCGGCACAAGCAGCGCCTTGAGCAACTGGGCGAGCGCCGCGACTCGGCCGAGCTGGCGGAGTTGCTACCACCGCTGCGGCAGATCGCCGACACCCTCGCGGTGCTTGGCTTCGAGCAGCCACGGCGGGTGATCATCGACCAACTGGGGGTGATCCAGGCCCTCGCCCAGGCCCAGGCGCCAGTGCTCGACGCCCAGTTGATGGATGTGGCCAGCGCGCTGGTGTACGTCGAGAACACCCTGGCCGGCATCGCCGGGCAGGCCGAGGCCAGCGCCAGCGACGTGCCCACCACGGACCTGCAGCACATCCAGCAACTGGTGTACCGCGAAGTGCTGGTGGGCCTGGAGCAGGCCCGGCAAAGCGTCGAGGAGGCGCAGCAGGCGGGGTGGTCGGCGGCGCGCCTGCAGGCGTTGTTCGAGCTGCTCGACCCGCTGCGCGGTGCCCTGGCGATCATCCCCTTGCCGCGCGCCAGCGCCTTGCTCGGCCTGGCCAACCGCTGGGTCGCCAACCAATTGCATGAAGACGCGCCGCGCGCCGAGGCGCTGGCACTGTTCGCCCAGGCCTTGTGCGCGCTGGAGTACCACCTGCAGCGGCTGCTGCTCGACCGCGGCCTGGCCCATGCCGGCAGCCTTGATCACGCCCGCGATGCCCTTGCTGGCCTGGGCCTGGGCTTGGCCGATGATGAGCCGATCCCAGAACTCAGCGAGGCCCTGAGCCCCGCCGAGGCGATGATGCTCGAAGACCTCCAGCCGCTGGCCAACCCGCAGGTGAGCGAACAGCTACAGGCGGTGTTGGAGGGTGAGCGCAGCGCCGCCGAACCGCTGCTGGCGATTTTCCACGAAGAAGCGCTGGGCCATCTGGCGGTGCTCAGCCAGTGCCTGGCCGAGGCCGGCGAGGCGGGCGGGCAGGTGCCCAGCGACGCTTTGCACCGCGCCCTGCACACCCTCAAGGGCAGCGCCTACATGGCCGGCGCCGACCCGATCGCGCGGCTGGCGGCGGCACTCGACACCCTCTGCCGCGAATACCGCACCCGGCAACTGCCGCTGGAGCCGGCCGACTGCGCGCTATTGGCCAGTGCCGAGGCCGAGCTCGGCACGATGCTGGCGCAACTGCCGGTGCCGCCGGAAGCCGAGGGTTTGCTCAACCGGCTTGCCGCCCGCACCGAACAGCGCCTGGCCGGCGGCGCGGTGGCGGCCGAAGCGCCGCGCGAACCGGCCCAGCTCAGTGCTTTTCTCAACCAGGGCATGGACACCCTGCTCGACGCCGAGGCGCGCCTGCGCGCCTGGCGCGAGCAACCCCAACAGCGTGGCGAACTCGGCCCGTTGCTGGATGAACTGACCACCCTGGCGCATGCCGCCCACGCCAATGACCAGCCCGCCGTGGACGACCTCTGCGAAGCCCTGCTGGACCTCTACGGCGCCGTCGAAGACGCCAGCCTTGGCGTGGGCCCGGTGTTCTTCGAGGAGGCCGAGCTGGCTCAGGAAGCCTTGATCGACATGTTCGACCAACTGGCCGCCGGGCAAGACGTGCAGGCCGCGCCCGAGCGGGTGCAGGCCCTGCGCAGCCTGGTCGACCAGGCGCTGGCGCCGGAGGCCATGGGCGTGCTCGACCCCGCCAGCGGCCAGCTACGGCAGTGGGCCGGCGATGAAGAAGACGCCGCCGAGCAAGCCGCCAGCGCCGACCAGGAGCTGCTGCAGGTGTTTCTCGACGAGGGTTTCGACATCGTTGAAAGCACCGGCGCGGCCCTGCTGCGCTGGCAGGCCGAGCCCGGCAACACGCTGGAAGTCGAGAACCTGCTGCGCGACTTGCACACCCTCAAGGGCGGCGCGCGGATGGTCGAGATTGCCCCGATCGGCGACCTTGCCCACGAGCTGGAAACCCTCTACGAGCGGCTTTCCAGCGGCACCCTGCAGGCCAGCCCGGTGTTGTTCAAACTGCTGCAAAAGGGCCATGACCGGTTGGGCCAGATGCTCGACGCGTTGCGCTCGGGCCAGGCGGTGCAGGCCGATGAAACCGTGCTCGGGCAAATCAACCGCTTTGGCCAGGCCCAAGGCCCGGCCGCCGGCTTGGCCGAACCGCGGCCGGCCGCGCCGGAGCCCGCCCCGGCGCTGCTCGAGCGTGGTTCGGTGGACATGGTCAAGGTCACCGCGCTGGCCCTTGAAGAGCTTGGCAACCTCGCCGGTGAGGCGGCCATCGCCCGCGGCCGGGTCGAGCAGCAGGTGAATGACACCCGCAGCACCTTGCACGAGGTGGAAGTCACCCTGCAGCGCATGCGCGACCAACTGCTGCGGCTCGACAGCGAAACCCAGGCCGGGCGCCGCGAACAAGCCGCGGAAAGCACCTATGAAGACTTCGACCCGCTGGAAATGGACCGCCATTCCCAGTTGCAGCAACTGACCCGGGCGCTGTTCGAGTCGGTCTCCGACCTGCTCGACCTGAAAGACACCCTCGACGACCGCACCCACGAAGCCCAGGCGCTGCTGGCGCACCAGGCGCGGGTCAGCTCGCAGTTGCAGGAAGGGCTGATGCGCACCCGCATGGTCCCGTTCGAGCGGGTGGTGCCGCGCTTGCAGCGGATCGTCCGGCAGGTGGCCGAAGAGCTCGGCAAGCAGGTGGTGTTCGAAACCGGCCACGCCGACGCGGAAATCGACCGCACGGTGCTCGAGCGGATGATCGCGCCGCTCGAGCACATGCTGCGCAACGCCGTCGACCACGGCCTGGAGCCGGCCGAGGCGCGCCTCGCGGCCGGCAAGCCGGAGGTCGGGCTGATCGCCCTGGAAGTGACCCACGAAGGCGCCGAGGTGGTGATCGAACTGGCCGACGACGGCGCTGGCGTGCCGCTCGACGCAGTGCGCAGCAAGGCGATCAAGCGCGGCCTGCTGGCGGCCGACAGCGACATGAGCGACCGCGACGTGATGCAGTTCATTCTGCAGCCAGGGTTTTCCACCGCGCAGAAGATCACCCAGATTTCCGGGCGCGGCCTGGGCATGGACGTGGTCCATGAAGAGGTCAAGCAACTCGGCGGCTCGATGACCATCGACTCGCGCCGGGGCATCGGCGCGCGGTTTCAGATCCGCCTGCCGCTGGAGGTGTCGGTCAACCGCGCGCTGCTGGTGCCGTGTGGCGAAGAGCTCTACGCGATCCCGCTGAACAGCATCGAGGGCATTGTGCGGGTCAAGCCGGCAGACCTCGACGCCTACTACCGGCAACAGCCGCCGCGCTACCGCTACGGCGGCATCAGCCACGAGCTGCGTTACCTGGGCGAGCTGCTCAGCGGCGCGCAACGGCCCGCCCTGCTCGGTGAAGAACAACCGCTGCCGGTGTTGCTGGTGCGCGCCCACGACCACCAGGTGGCGGTGCAGGTCGATGCCATCAGCGGCTCGCGAGAGATCGTGGTCAAGGGCCTGGGGCCGCAGTTCAGCGCGGTGCCGGGGCTCAACGGCGCGACCATTCTGGGCGATGGCCGGGTGGTGCTGATTCTCGACCTGCTCGGGCAGATCCGCGCCCAGCACCTGCGCCCGGCACTGCCGGCGGCGCCGGCCGAGGCCTTTGCCGACGGCGCCCAGGGGCGGCCGCGGCTGGTGCTGGTGGTGGACGACTCGGTGACCGTGCGCAAGGTCACCAGCCGCCTGCTCGAGCGCCATGGCATGCGCGTGCTCACCGCCCGCGACGGCGTCGAGGCGATGCTGATCCTTCAGGAGCAACGCCCCGACGTGATGCTGCTCGACATCGAAATGCCGCGCATGGACGGCTTCGAGGTGGCCAGCAAAGTGCGTCAGGACAGCCGCCTGAAAACCCTGCCGATCATCATGATCACCTCTCGCACCGGTGAAAAACACCGCGAGCGGGCCATGGCCATTGGCGTGAACGAGTACCTGGGCAAGCCGTTCCAGGAAACCCAGCTGCTGGCCAGCATTGGCAAATGGAGCCGCCGCCATGCCTGACCGCCACCTCGAGCGGCGCCACACCCTGACCGCGCTGTTGCTACCGCTGACCGACCGCCAGTTGTTGCTGCCTAACGTGGCGGTGGCCGAGTTGATCGACTACCGGCCCGGCATCGCCGAGCCCGCGGCGCCGTCGTGGCACCTGGGCAACATTGCCTGGCGCCGCCGCGAGCTGCCGCTGATCTGCTTCGAGGCCGCCTGCGGCACCGCGCCAGCCCAGGGCGAGCGCAGCCACATCATCGTGCTCAATGGCATTGGCGGCGGCACCCTGCCGTTCTACGCCATGCTGGTGCAGGGCATCCCCCGCTCGGTGAAGGTCGACAGCCAGCTCAGCTACGTAGATGTGCCGCTGGACCGCTTCGAACTGGCGGCGGTACAGGTGGCCGGCGCGGTGGCCAAGGTGCCCGACCTCGACGGCCTGGAGCGGCTGTTGCAACAACGGCTGGCCGAGCCACTGTCACCTCGTTGAAGGGTTTTTTTGTGTAGCATGGGCCCCCGCCAACGCGAAAGGGGCCGCTACCTATGTACCACGGAGAACGTCTCAACGCCTGGACCCACCTGGTCGGGGCCGTGCTGGCTGTGACCGGCGCCGCCTGGCTGACCGTCAGCGCCAGCCTCGAGGGCAACCCCTGGAAGATCGTCAGCGCCTCGGTGTACGGCGTTACGCTGCTGGCGCTGTACGCCGCCTCAACCCTGTACCACAGCGTGCGCGGCCAGGCGAAGCGGGTGATGCAGAAGCTCGACCACCTGGCCATCTACTTGTTGATCGCTGGTAGCTACACGCCGTTTTGCCTGGTGTCGCTGCGCGGGCCCTGGGGCTGGAGCCTGTTTGGTATCGTTTGGGCGCTGGCGGTGATCGGCATGATCCAGGAGCTCAAGCCCCGCTCGCCGGCGCGGGTGCTGTCGGTGGTGATCTACGCGGTGATGGGCTGGGTGGTGCTGGTCGCCGTCGGCCCGCTGCTGCGCGCGCTGGGCACGGCCGGGTTCCTCTGGCTGGTCGGCGGCGGCCTGCTGTACACCATCGGGATCATCTTCTACGCGCTGGATAACCGCCTACGCCATGCCCACGGCATCTGGCACCTGTTCGTGATCGCCGGGAGCCTGATGCACTTCGTGGCGATTTTCTTTTATGTGATCTAGCGGCCTATCGCCCGGCACAGCCGGCCTCCCACGGGCTCTGTATTGCTCAGTAAATCAATCACTTACACAAATCTGGTGGGAGGCCGGCTGTGCCGGGCGATGGGCCCTGAAGCTCATGCACAAAATCAGCAGAGCTCACAGATTGATCCCCTCCATGAAGCCGTGAGATGGCTTAAGTAAACAGCATTACGGCTGTGCCGGGCGAAGGGCCTTTGATCGGGTAACCCTAAAAATCCCCCCACAACTGCTGCGCCAACGCCAGCGCCACCACCGGCGCGGTTTCCGTGCGCAGCACCCGCGGGCCCAGCCGCGCCGGTAAAAAGCCGCTGCCCTGGGCCTGCTGCACCTCGGCGTCGCTCAGGCCGCCTTCGGGCCCGATCAGGAACGCCAGGCGCCCGGGCTTGGGGTGGCTGGCCAAGGGCTCGGCAACCGGGTGCAAGACGAGCTTCAAGTCGGCCTCTACCTGCTGCAGCCACTGCGCCAGCGCCAGCGGCGGGTGGATCAGCGGTACGCTGGAGCGCCCGCACTGCTCGCAGGCGCTGATCGCCACCTGGCGCCAATGCGCCAGGCGTTTGTCGGCGCGCTCGTCGTTCAGGCGCACCTCACAGCGTTCACTGACAACCGGGGTGATCTCGCTCACGCCCATTTCAGTGGCTTTCTGGATCGCCCAGTCCATCCGCTCGCCGCGCGACAGGCCCTGGCCCAGGTGCACCGCCAGCGGTGAGTCCGGCTGCCCGGGCAGTTGCTCGGCCAAGTGCGCGACCACGCGTTTTTTGCCCACTTCGCTCAACTGCCCGCGGTACTCGAAACCGCTGCCGTCGAACAACTGCACGGCATCGCCGCTGGCCAGGCGCAACACCCGGCCAACGTAATGGGCCTGGGCCTCGGGCAGTTCGACCTCGCCCAAGGCCAGCGGCAGGTCAATGAAAAAACGGGACACTCTCATCGCTTTACATCCTCAACCCGGGTCACGAAAGCCGGGGTGTGCATCGTTGTTGACGGCCACGCTCACCCGCGCGCGGGTGGCGATGTCGATCCCTTCGCTGGCCACCTCGGCGAGGAAGTCGATCTGCTCGGGGGTGATCACGTACGGCGGCAGGAAGTACACCACGCTGCCCAGCGGGCGCAGCAGCGCGCCGCGGGTCAGGCCGTGCTCGAACACCTTCAGGCCGCGGCGCTCCTGCCAGGGGTAGGGGGTTTTGCTGGGTTTGTCCTGGACCATCTCGATGGCCAGGGCCATGCCGGTCTGGCGCACTTCGGCCACGTGCGGGTGGTCGGCCAGGTGCGCGGTGGCGCTGGCCATGCGCGCGGCCAGCGCCTTGTTGCGGTTGATCACGTCGTCCTGCTCGAAGATGTCGAGGGTGGCCAGGGCCGCCGCGCAAGCCAGCGGGTTGCCGGTGTAACTGTGCGAGTGGAGGAAGGCGCGCAGGGTGGAGTAATCGTCGTAGAAGGCCTGGTAGACGTCGTCGGTGGTCAGCAGCGCCGCCAGTGGCAGGTAGCCGCCGGTCAGCGCCTTCGACAGGCAGAGGAAGTCGGGGCGGATGCCCGCTTGCTCGCAGGCGAACATCGTGCCGGTGCGGCCGAAGCCCACGGCGATTTCGTCGTGGATCAGGTGCACACCGTAGCGGTCGCAGGCTTCGCGCAGCAGCTTGAGGTACACCGGGTGGTACATGCGCATGCCGCCGGCGCCCTGGATCAACGGCTCGACGATCACCGCCGCGACGCTCTGGTGGTGCTCGGCGAGGGTTTGCTCCATGGCCGCGAACATCGTTCGCGAATGGTCCTCCCAGCTCACCCCTTCAGGGCGCAGGTAGCAGTCCGGGCTCGGCACCTTGAGGGTGTCGAGCAGCAGCGCCTTGTAGGTTTCGGTGAACAACGGCACATCGCCAACCGACATCGCCGCGATGGTTTCGCCGTGGTAGCTGTTGGTCAGGGTGACGAAGCGCTTTTTGCCCGGCTGGCCGCGGTTGAGCCAATAGTGGTAGCTCATCTTCAGCGCCACCTCGATGCACGAGGAGCCGTTGTCGGCATAGAACACCCGGTTCAGCCCGGCCGGGGTGAGCTTGACCAGCCGCTCGGACAGCTCGATCACCGGCGCATGGCTGAAGCCGGCGAGGATCACGTGTTCGAGCTGGTCGAGCTGGTCTTTGATGCGCTGGTTGATGCGCGGGTTGGCGTGGCCGAACACGTTCACCCACCACGAGCTGACCGCGTCGAGGTAGCGGCGCCCGTCGAAGTCTTCGAGCCACACGCCGTCGCCGCGCTTGATCGGTATCACCGGCAGTTGTTCGTGGTCTTTCATCTGGGTACAGGGATGCCACAGCACCGACAGGTCGCGTTGCATCCAGTGATCGTTCAGGCCCATGGGCGTTTCTCCTGGCACCAATATGGCGTGCTGGCCGAAAGTGAGGCGCAAGCCTATGCGCCGTGGGCGTTTGGGGCAACCGCTGTTAATAGTTCTTTAACGCCCCGCTTTCAGACTTTTCATCGTTGTATCCGATAGATCAAAGCAAAATTTTCAGCTTTTTTTCGATAGGTAAGCCGGTAGTCTTGCGCTTACAAAGTTCGAGGACGCCTTCGATGCAGTTCAAAAATTCACCTTCGCGTTACGGCGCGGTCAGCCTGTTCCTGCACTGGGGCACCGCGCTCACGGTGTTCGGCATGTTCGCCCTGGGGCTCTGGATGGTCGGCCTGGGGTATTACGACCCCTGGCGCAAGGCCGGCCCAGACCTGCACAAAAGCATCGGCCTGACGCTGTTCCTGTTCATGCTGCTGCGGGTGGTGTGGCGCTTTGTCAGCGCGCCGCCACCGCCCACCCCCAACCAAGGCCGGCTGACCCGGCTGGCGGCGGCGGGCGGGCATTTGTTCCTCTACGCTGACCTGTTCCTGGTGATGATCACCGGCTACTTGATCTCCACCGCCGACGGTGTGGGCATCCCGGTGTTCGGGCTGTTCGAGGTGCCAGCGCTGTTCACCGGCTCCGACAACCAGGCCGAGGTGGCCGGCACGGTGCACCTGTACCTGGCCTGGGTGCTGGTGGTGTTCGCGGTTTTGCATGGGTTGGCGGCACTCAAGCACCATTTTATCGATCGTGATGCCACCCTCATTCGTATGTTGGGCCGCAAGGCCTGAAACTTCTCTCACTGATCCAAGCAAAAGGAACATCGCTATGCTGAAGAAAACCCTCGCTGCCCTGGCAGTCGGCTCTGCCCTGTTGGCCGCTGGCCAGGCCATGGCGGCGCCGGTTAACTACAAGATCGACAAGGAAGGCCAGCACGCCTTCGTCGACTTCAAGATCAGCCACCTGGGCTACAGCTTCATCACCGGTACCTTCAAGGACTTCGACGGCTCGTTCGTATGGGACGCCGAGAAGCCCGAGAACTCGTCGGTCGAAGTCACCCTGAAAACCGCCAGCGTGTTCACCAACCATGCCGAGCGCGACAAGCACATCAGCAGCAAAGACTTCCTCGACGTGGCCAACTTCCCGGAAGCCACCTTCAAGTCGACCAAGGTCACCCCGACCGGCAAAGGCGCCGACGGCAAGCTGACCGCGGACGTCGCCGGCGACCTGACCCTGCACGGCGTGACCAAGCCGGTGGTGATCAAGGCCACCTTCCTCGGCGAAGGCAAAGACCCATGGGGCGGTTACCGCGCCGGCTTCGAAGGCAACACCACCATCAACCGCAAGGATTTCGCACCCAAGTCGATGGACCTGGGCCCGCAATCCGACACCGTGACCCTGTACTTCACCTTCGAAGGCGTGAAGGCCAAGTAAGCGGCGGCAGCAAAAAAAACGCCGCGGCCTGCAAGTGCAGGGCGCGGCGTTTTTTTATGGCCGGAGAATCAGCTGTCGCTGCGGGTCAGCAGGGCTGGTTTTTCGGTTTTAGGCTTGCGTTGCAGCTCATCCAGTTGCTCGAGGGTCAGCGAGCTAAGCCGCGACTCTTTGTGGATGATTTTCGGCTTGGGCGCGTCTTTGCGCGGCGGCATCATCGAATCGGCGCTGCGTGGCGCGTCGCCGGTGAGCAGGCGGCGGCTGCCGGCGTCACGGCGGCCTTGGCCACCACCACCACCGTTACGGCCGCCACGGCGGTTGTTGCCCGCGCCGCCACCACCGTTGCTGCCACCGCCACCACCACCGCCGCCACCGCCATTGCGCGGGTTGGCGCCCTGGCGGCGCTGGCCTTGGCCTTGGCCGCCGCCGGCGCCAGCGCCAGCCGCAGCACCACTACCGTTACGACGGTTGCGGCCGTTGCCGCCCTTTTCGTTCTTGTAGGGGCTTACGTAGTCGGCGCGGTTACCAAAGTTATCCACTTCGTCGTCGCGGAATTCTTCTGGGTCACGGCCAGCCGGCACGGCTGGCAAGCCACCTTGCGCGGGCGCGGCCGCGGAGGCTGCGGCACCGGCGGGTTTTTTCGGCCGCGGCTTGCGGTTGCGGCCTTGGCGGGCGGGCTGGTCACCGGCCGGCGCGGCGTCGCCACTGGCGGCTTGCTCAGGGGCCTTGTCGCGGGGTTTGTCTTTGCGCGGTTTGTCTTTACGCCCGGCGTTGCTGGCGTTCTGGCCACGCCCGCGGCCTTGCGGCTGGCGCGGCTCGCGCACTTCTGGCTTCTCGGCTTCGACCGTGCTGGCATCAAAGCCCATCAGGTCGCCATCCGGGATGCGCTGGCGGGTCATGCGCTCGATGCCCTTGAGCAGTTTGTCTTCGTCCGGGGCGACCAGCGAGATCGCCTCGCCACTGCGCCCGGCACGGCCGGTACGGCCGATGCGGTGAACGTAGTCTTCCTCGACGTTGGGCAGCTCGAAGTTGACCACGTGGGGCAGTTGGTCGATGTCCAGGCCGCGGGCGGCGATGTCGGTGGCGACCATCACCCGTACGGTACCGGCCTTGAAGTCGGCCAGGGCCTTGGTGCGGGCGTTCTGGCTTTTGTTGCCGTGAATCGGCGCGGCGGTCAGGCCGTGCTTGTTCAGGTACTCGGCCAGGCGGTTGGCGCCGTGCTTGGTGCGGGTGAACACCAGTACCTGCTCCCACGCGCCCTGGGTGATCAGGTGCGCCAGCAGCGCGCGCTTGTGCGAGGCAGCCAGGCGGTACACGCGTTGTTCGATACGCTCGACGGTGGTGTTCGGCGGGGTGACCTCGATGCGCTCGGGGTTGTGCAGCAGCTTGCCGGCGAGGTCGGTGATGTCTTTGGAGAAGGTCGCCGAGAACAGCAGGTTCTGGCGCTTCTCGGGCAGGCGCGCGAGGACCTTTTTCACGTCATGGATAAAGCCCATGTCGAGCATGCGGTCGGCTTCGTCGAGCACGAGGATTTCAACGTGCGAGAGGTCGACGCTGCCTTGGCCGGCGAGGTCGAGCAGGCGGCCAGGGCAGGCCACCAGCACGTCGACGCCCTTGGCCAGGGCCTGCACTTGTGGGTTCATGCCCACACCGCCGAATACGCAGGCGCTGACGAACTTCAGGTCGCGGGCGTACACGCGGAAGCTCTCGTGCACCTGGGCCGCCAGTTCGCGAGTAGGCGTGAGTACCAGCACCCGCGGTTGGCGCGGGCCATGGCGCTGGGATTTGTCTGGGTGGCCGGCGGGAAACAGGCGCTCGAGGATCGGCAGGGCGAAGCCGCCGGTTTTACCAGTACCCGTCTGGGCTGCCACCATCAGGTCGCGACCTTGCAGCACGGCGGGAATGGCCCGCTGCTGCACCGGGGTGGGCTGCGTGTAGCCCGCGGCTTCGATAGCGCGGACTAGAGCCTCGGAGAGACCGAGGGAAGCAAAGGACATGGGCAATCCTGTTCAGTGTGGGGCTAGCGCCCGGGGAATGATCTTGCCTGGCGCGACGGGTGTGAAGACACGGTCGCGTCCGGTACTGCTGGATCTGCCGGTCACACCTGCGTGGGTGGCTGCGCGAGCGCGAGCGGGGGGCAAGTGTGCCTGAGTGCGAGGTCGAGCGTCCGGGCGTAAGCCTGGCGGGAAGGCCGAGTATAACAGAGCCTTGACAAAGGATTGTACTGGCTTGGGCGCTAAAAAAAGCGCAATTCAGTGCGATACGTCGGTAAAACGTTGCAGCAGCGCTTGGTATTCCGGCGCTTGGCGGTAACGCGCCAGTTCCGCGTCAAAGCGTTGCATCACCTGCTCGAGCCCCGCGTTGCGGCGCAGGGCCAGGTACTGCGGGTGTTCCGCCACCACCAGCGGCAGCTCGCTGACCTGCCCGGCCAGGCCCAGTTGCTGAACGGCAAAGCGCCCGGCCTGGCGGTCGGTGATCACCAGGTCGACCCGGCCGAGCATCAGCTTGCCCAGGTTCGCCTCCAGCGTCGGGCCTGGCTCGCGGCTGAAGTGGCGGGCCTGGTTGAATGCTTCGCCATAGGCGAAGGCGGCCTGGGTGCCGACCGTCAGCCCGGCGAGGTCGGCGAGGCGGGTGGCGGGGTGGGGCCGGCGGTTGGCCTGCAGCAGCACGAACTGTACCGTGGACAACGGCTGCTCCGGGTAGACCAGCAGGGCTTCGCGTTGCGCGGTATGAAAAATATCGAGCACGCCGTCGGCGCTGTTTTGTTCGAGCATCATCAGGCAGCGCCGCCACGGCAGAAACTCCCAACGCACCTCGATGCCCAGGCGGCGAAACACTTCGTTGGCGGTGTGGTAGTCGAGCCCGGTGGGCTGGCCATCGTGCTCGTACACATAGGGTGCCCACGGCTCGGTGACCAGGCGCAGCGGCTCACCCCGGGCCAATAGGGCAAGGCAGCAAAGGAGGGTGGCACTGAGCCAGCGAGCGAGGGCGAACATGGCGGCAGGTTACTGTGCCAGGCGGGCTATTCCTACTGAAAAATGCGCCGCCGGGCGCGGCGGCGCGGCCAGGCGGGCGCCTGGCTGAACCCTCTGGCCTCAGGCGCTGAGCTTGAGGTTGTTCCAGATCGCCAGGCTCGGCTCGGCCTGGTTCAGGGTGTAGAAGTGCAGCCCCGGCGCGCCGCCGGCCAGCAGCTTCTCGCACATCTCGGTGATCACCTGCTCGCCGAATGCCTGGATGCTTTTCACGTCGTCGCCATAGGCTTCGAGCTGCTTGCGCACCCAGCGCGGGATTTCCGCGCCGCAGGCGTCAGAGAACCGCGCCAGCTTGCTGTAGTTGGTGATCGGCATGATGCCCGGCACGATCGGGATCTCGACCCCTTGCTGGCGTACCCGCTCGACGAAGTAGAAGTAGCTGTCGGCGTTGAAGAAGTACTGGGTGATCGCGCTGTTCGCGCCGGCCTTGGCCTTGCGCACGAAGTTGGCCACATCGTGGTCGAAGTTGCGCGCCTGCGGGTGCATCTCGGGGTAGGCGGCCACTTCTACGTGGAAGTGGTCCGCGGTTTCCTCGCGGATGAACTCGACCAGGTCGCTGGCGTAGCGCAATTCACCCACGGCCATGCCCATGCCCGAGGGCAGGTCGCCGCGCAGCGCGACGATGCGCTTGATGCCGGCGGCTTTGTATTCGGCCAGCAGGGCGCGCAGTTCGGCCTTGCTGTCGCCCACGCAGGAGAGGTGCGGCGCGGCGGGTACGTTCACTTCACGTTCCAGCTGCAGCACGGTGCCCAGGGTGCGATCACGGGTAGAACCCCCGGCACCGTAGGTGCAGGAGAAGAAACTCGGGTGGTAGCCGGCCAGTTGGCGGGCCACGGTCATCAGTTTTTCATGCCCGGCGTCGGTCTTGGTCGGGAAGAATTCGAAACTGAAGCTTTGTTTGGCAGACATGATTGCAACTCTCTAAGGAGAGCGGCAAGCGCCAAGCCACACGCCGCAAGTGGGGCGCAGCAACGCCCCCCACTTGTAGCCTGTAGCTTGTAGCTTGCAGCTTAGTACCGGTACGACTCGGGTTTGAACGGGCCTTCGACGGTCACGCCGATGTATTCGGCCTGCTTGGCGGTGAGCTGGGTGACCACGCCACCGAAGCCCCTGACCATTTCCAGGGCGACTTCTTCGTCGAGTTTTTTCGGCAGCACTTCAACGGTCAGGCGCTCGGCCTTGGCCGCGGCGGCCAGGGTAGCGAACTGTTGGCCGTAGAGGTGGATCTGCGCCAGCACCTGGTTGGCGAACGAACCGTCCATGATCCGGCTCGGGTGGCCGGTGGCGTTGCCCAGGTTCACCAGGCGGCCTTCGGCCAGCAGGATCAGGTAGTCGTCGTTCTGCGCGTCGAAGCTGCCAGCGCCGGTGCGGTGGACCTTGTGCACCTGCGGCTTGACCTCTTCCCAGGCCCAGTGCTTACGCATGAAGGCGGTGTCGATCTCGTTGTCGAAGTGGCCGATGTTGCACACCACCGCGCGTTTTTTCAGCGCCTTGAGCATGTTGGCGTCGCACACGTTGGCGTTACCGGTAGTGGTCACGATCAGGTCGATCTTGCCCAGCAGCGCGGCGTCGATGCTCGCTTCGGTGCCGTCGTTCAGGCCGTTGAGGTAAGGCGAAACCACCTCGAAGCCGTCCATGCAGGCTTGCATCGCGCAGATTGGGTCGATTTCCGACACCTTCACGATCATGCCTTCCTGGCGCAGCGACTGCGCCGAGCCCTTGCCCACGTCGCCGTAGCCGATTACCAGGGCCTGCTTGCCGGAGAGCAGGTGGTCGGTGCCGCGCTTGATGGCGTCGTTCAGGCTGTGGCGGCAGCCGTACTTGTTGTCGTTCTTGCTCTTGGTGACCGAGTCGTTGACGTTGATCGCCGGCACTTTCAGGGTGCCTTTGGCGAGCATGTCGAGCAGGCGGTGCACGCCGGTGGTGGTTTCTTCGGTGATGCCGTGGATCTTGTCGAGCATCGCCGGGTATTTGTTGTGGAGGATTTCGGTCAGGTCGCCGCCGTCGTCGAGCACCATGTTGGCGTCCCATGGCTGGCCATCCTTGAGGATGGTCTGCTCGATGCACCACTCGTATTCGGCTTCGGTTTCACCCTTCCAGGCGAACACCGGGATGCCGGCGGCGGCGATGGCCGCGGCGGCCTGGTCCTGGGTGGAGAAAATGTTGCAGCTCGACCAGCGCACTTCGGCGCCCAGCGCGGCCAGGGTCTCGATGAGCACGGCGGTCTGGATGGTCATGTGGATGCAGCCGAGGATTTTCGCGCCCTTCAGCGGTTGCTCGCCGGCGTATTTGCGGCGCAGGCCCATCAGCGCGGGCATTTCCGATTCGGCGATGATGATTTCACGGCGGCCCCAGGCGGCCAGGGAAATGTCGGCGACCTTGAAGTCGGAAAAACCGGCAGGCGTCAGTACAGCACTCATTGAAGAGTCTCCATTCGTAAGGTGCGAATGGGCGCCGTTGTGCGTATGGCCCACAGGCATGGGCCGCTACACGCCCCATCCGAGCCTGACAGGTAAACCTGCTGCAGCGCCCCTCGGACAGGTGGCGGGAACGCTCGCAACGGAGGCGGGCGCGGGGTAAACGCGCAGATTATAGGGGAAGCCCGGCACGGGTGTCGATTGCCGGGCGGGGCTATCGCGACCATTGGCTTAACCGTGTAGAGGCCTGCCGCGGCCTCTGCCATGATGGTGCCCTCGTCCCCCGACTGCAGGAGCAGGCCATGAACTTCCATACGCGCAAGTGGGTTAAACCCGAAGACCTCAACCCCAACGGCACCTTGTTCGGCGGCAGCCTGCTGCGTTGGATCGACGAAGAGGCGGCGATCTACGCGATCGTGCAGTTGGGCAACCAGCGGGTGGTGACCAAGTACATCTCCGAGATCAACTTCGTCAGTGCCTCGCGCCAGGGCGACATCATCGAACTGGGCATCACCGCCACCGAGTTCGGCCGCACGTCGATCACCCTGACCTGCGAAGTGCGCAACAAGATCACCCGCAAGAGCATCCTCACCGTCGACAAGCTGGTGTTCGTCAACCTGGGCGAAGACGGCCTGCCAGCACCCCACGGGCGCACGGAAATCCGCTACATCAAGGACCAGTTCGGCGGCGAAACCCAGAACTGAGCCGCCAGGCCGGCGCACGGCCGTGCGCCGGCGGGGAGGGGTGTCAGAACACCAGCTTGAACAGCATGATCACGACCACCAGGCCGATCAGGAAGATAATACCCACGGTACCACCGAGAAACTTCAGCATGGCCTTGCTCCAGAACGGGTTCGTTCGGTAGACCTCGGTGGTGCCGGATATGTTTCTTCTTTCAGGCTTCAGGCCACCGCCTTGACCACCTTGCCCACTGTCAGCCCCTGCAGCAGGATCGACGCCAGCACCACGATGTAGGTGATCGACAGCAGCAGGTCGCGCTCGGGGCCATTGGGCAGGGCCAGCGCCAGCGCCACCGACACCCCGCCACGCAGGCCGCCCCAGGTCAGCACGCGGATGGTCCCGGCGGGGATGCTGCGCCAGCGCCGCGCGAGGGCGATCGCCGGGGCCACGGTGAGGAACCGCGACAGCAAGATCGCTACCGCCAGCATGCCCGCCGCGGCCAGGTGGCTCCAGGAGAACGGCAGCAGCAACAGCTCAAGGCCGATCAGCGCGAACAGCACGGCATTGAGCATGTCGTCGAGCAGTTCCCAGAAACCGTCCATGTAGCGGCGGGTCATCTCGTTCATCGCCAGGTTGCGCCCCAGGTTGCCGATGATCAGCCCCGCCACCACCATCGCGATCGGCGCCGACACGTGCAACTCATAGGCCATCGCCGAGCCGCCGATCACCAGCGCGAGGGTCAGCATCACCTCCACCTGGTATTGCTCCACGCCCTTGATCATGCGGTACACCAGGTAACCGATCAGGCCGCCGAACAGCGCGCCGCCAATCGCCTCGTGCACGAACAGCAGCGCGGTCTGCCCGAGGGTCGGCGCCTCGCCGAGCTGGGCGATGCCCAGCAGCACGGTGAACACCACCACCGCCGTGCCGTCGTTGAACAGGCTTTCGCCGACGATGGTCATCTTCAGCGGCTTGGAGGCATTGGCCGTACGCAGCGCGCCCAGTACGGCGATCGGGTCGGTGGGTGAGATCAGCGCGCCGAACAGCAGGCAGTAGAGGAAGCTCACGTGCCAGCCAAACATGGCGAAGATGTAGAACGCCAGGCTGCCGATGATGAAGGTGGCGATCAGCACGCCGAAGGTCGCCAGCAGGCCGATGGGCCAGCGGTAGCTTTTCAGGTCGGCCAGGTTCACGTGCAAGGCGCCGGCGAACAGCAGGAAGGCCAGCATCCAGTTCATCAGCAAATCGTTGAAGTCGATCTGGCTGACCAGCTCGCGCACGCGCTCTTCCAGGCCGGGGTAACCGACCAGGCTCAGGCCTTGCAGCATCAGCGAGAACAGCAGCGCGGTGACCATTACCCCGATGGTCGGGGGCAGGCCGATGAAGCGGTAGTTCACATAGGTGAGCAGGGTGGTGAGGCAGATAAACGTAGCAACGATTTCCAGCATTCGGCGTCCCGTTCAATAGTCCGAAAAATAAGGTGGCTATAGGGGTGGGATGGTTTCGAGCCACCTGGGGGCACATTGACAGCGTTTTGCCCGGCAGGTTTCCCAGGGGAGTGTTCGCCGCGCAGAGAACGCGCTAGGGTGAAGGCCCTTTGACTGCATGGAGCCCGCCGATGACCCTCGCCTATGGATGCGTACTGGTCGCGATCATCTTGCCGTACGTGTGCACGACCATCGCCAAAGTCACCAGCAAGCGCTTCAACCGCCGCGCCAACCACGACCCGCGGGCCTTTCAGGAAACCCTCGAGGGCCTGCCGCGGCGGGCCCATGCGGCGCAGTTGAACAGCTTTGAAATTTTGCCGGCGTTTATCGGCGCGGTGGTCATCGCCCATCTGGAGGGCGGCGCGGCGCAGGGCACGCTCGATGGCCTGGCGCTGGCGTTCATCCTCACCCGCCTGGCATACATCGCCTGCTACCTGGGGGACTGGGCGCGGCTGCGCTCGCTGGTGTGGTTCGTTGGGCTGGCGTTGATCGTCGCGCTGTTCGTGGTCGCGGCCTGAGTCAGCGGTCGAGGTCGTCGACCGCCTCTTGCAGCGCCTTGCGCGCGCCGGCGAGGTCTTCCTTGCGCTGGTCGATCTTCTCCGGGTCGCCCTTTTTCATGGCTTTGTCGAGGTCGGCCTGGCGCTGGCTGACCTGCCGCTTGGCGTTGAGCACGGTGGTTTCCCGGGTGGAATGCAAGGCGCCATCGTTGCAGCCGGCCTGTTGCTCGGCCGGCAGGGCCGCGCAGCCCTTGGGCGGTTCATCGGCGTCTTCGGCCAGCGCCGGGGCGGCCAGGCACAGGCTGGCCAGCCATGGCAGGAGAACGGTAAGGCGCATGCAGGCTCCAAAGGCGCTAACGGCAGAGGCCCTATTGGACCGGATCGGCGAAATAAATTCCATGCACTAGCGGTTCAGCTCACGCTGGGCGGCCTCGAGTTTGCCTTGGGCGTCTTTGAGTTCAGCCTGGCGTTTGGGGATGTCCTTGGGGTCGCGCTCCTCGGCTAGCTTTTGCTGGCGGGTTTGCACTTTGGCCTGGGCGGCGTTGACCTTGGCTTCGCGCTCGGCCCGCAGGTTGCTGTCGCTGCAGTGCTCTTGCTGCTCACCCAGGGCCTTTTCCAGCCCAGGCTTGGCCCAAGGGCTGGCGGTGGCCAGCTTGTTGCGGATCTCCTGTTCCTGGGCCGCGCAGCCCGTGGGCTGGGCGCCATAAACAGAGGACGAGGCCAGGCCGGCCAGTAGCATCGCGCAAACGATGGATTTCATGAGTACACCCCGTATGTAACGAAAAAATTCTGCGCATTGGATCAATATGGGGCATGAATGCCTACAGGGCGAATTCTGAAAGGCCGTTTTCCGCCAAGTAGGCCGCCAGCGCCTGAGTTTCGGCGGCGTTGAAGAAGGCTTCCAGCGCCTGCGCGCGCAGCGGCCCGACGCCGGGTTCTGTTTGCCAGTCGGCAGCGCTGCGGCTGGCCAATGTTCGCCAGGCGCTGGGCAAGGCAGCTTGCCCGATGGGCGGCAGGCCCATCGCGCGCAGCCACTGCAAGGTGCTGGCCCCGCGGGCCTGGGCAAATTGCCCGGCGAGCGTGTGCGCGGTGGCCGGGCCGATACCAGGCATGGCCGCCAGTTCGCTGGGCTGCAGGTTCAGCCAAGCGAACAGATGGGGCAGGGCGCCGCCGTCGAGCAGCCGCTCCCAGGTGCGCGGGCCAACCCCGCGCAAACCCAACTGCGCGGGCTTGGCCAGCCAGCGCAGGCGCGCCAGAAACTGCGCGCGGCAGCCGGGGCTGGGCCGCAGGCAGGCCAGCGGGCCCTGGGCGGCAGCGGGTGCCTGCTGGGCCACGCGCTCGGGCAGCCGCCACACCACACTGTGCAGCGCCGGGATGGTTTGCCCGGCTAACTGGATGGCCACCTGGTCGCCCGGTTGAACGTTCAGGGCCTGCCAGCGTTGCACCGAGCCCAGGCTGACCCGGCGCACGCTGCGGTCATCGAGCCGCACCGGCTCCAGCTCCAGCATGGGCGTAACCTTGCCGGTGCGGCCGGTTTCGAAGGTCACCCCGCGCACCGTGGCCAGGGCCTGGCGCGGCGGGTATTTCCAGGCAGCGATCCAGTACGGTGGCTGGGCCTTCCAGTGCTGTGGGGCCGGCCGGCGGCTGTCGCGCAGGATCACCCCGTCGCTGGCGAACGGCAGCGGGCCGCGGTACCACTGCTCGCGCCAGTGCTGGGCGCTGGCCAGGCCCGTGACGGGGTGGCTGTAGCGCTGTGGCAGGTCGAAGCCCAGCCGCGCCAGCTCGGCCAGGCGCGCGGGCAATTCAGCCGGGCCCGCGGGCCAGCCCCAGGGGAAGAACCCTACCTGCGCCAGCTCGGCGGCCGGCTGGTGCCGGGCCATCCAGCCGGCCACCTGGCCGCGGGCATTGGCGCCGCCATCGCGGGCTTGCACGTGGCCCTCGCGCAGCAAAAACAACTCACCCTGCAGCACCAGTGAGGGTGCCCCCGGCAGGCGCGCCGGCAGCGCGGGGATGGCCCGGGCGTTGGCCGTCCAGTCATGGCCGTGGGTGCCGTTGCCGCGGCTGATCACCCGGGCCAGTTGGCCGTGTTCATACACCACCGTGACCGCCACGCCATCGACCTTCGGCTGCACCCAAACGCCTTCGCGGCCCTTTAGCCAGGCGCGGGCCGCCGCTTCATCGGCGAGCTTGTGCACCCCGGTATGGGGCGTGGGGTGAACAAGCGGGCCGCGCGCGCTGGCCAGCGGCGCCTGGGGCGCCAGGCTTACCGCCGGGAAGCAGCGCTGCCAGGCCTCGAAGCGCGCCAGCGCCTGGTCGTACAGTTCATCGGCCACCTGCGCTTGGCCGTCGCGGTGGTAACCCTGCTGCCACTGGCGCAGCTGCGCATCCAGCGCCTGCAAGCGCTGCTCGGCGGTGGCCGGGCCCCACGCGGGGCAGGCCCAGGCCGGTAGGGCCAGCAGCAGCGCCAGTGCCGCAACACACAATCGGTACATGTTGAGCATCCTTGCTCGTATGGGGGGGTGCGAAAGCCTAGAACGAAAAAAACCTCCCCGAGGGGAGGTTTTTCACAGGGTGTTTCCGGCGTGGGCGTTACAGCCCGGCGGCGGCCCGCAGCGCTTCGGCGCGGTCGGTCTGTTCCCAGGTGAAGGTGGTGAAGGTGTCATCACCGACCGTCAGCTGTTGCGGGTTGCGGCCGAAGTGGCCGTACGCCGCGGTGGCGCGGTACATCGGGTGCAGCAGGTCGAGCATGCGGGTGATGGCGTACGGGCGCAGGTCGAAATGCTCGCGGACCAGTTGGATGATCTTGTCATCGCTGAGCTTGCCGGTGCCGAAGGTGTTCAGCGAGATCGAGGTGGGCTGGGCCACGCCGATGGCGTACGACACCTGGATTTCGCAGCGGTCGGCCAGGCCGGCGGCGACGATGTTCTTGGCCACGTAGCGGCCGGCGTAGGCGGCGGAACGGTCGACCTTGGACGGGTCTTTACCGGAGAACGCGCCACCGCCGTGGCGGGCCATGCCGCCGTAGCTGTCGACGATGATCTTGCGGCCGGTCAAGCCGCAGTCGCCCACCGGGCCGCCGATGATGAACTGCCCGGTCGGGTTGATGTGGAACTGGGTGTCTTTGTGCAGCAGCTCGGCCGGCAGGCAGTGCTTGACGATCAGTTCCATCACGCCTTCGCGCAGGTCGCTGTATTTCACTTCCGGGTTGTGCTGGGTCGACAACACCACGGCGTCGATGCCCACCACCTTGCCGCCTTCGTAACGGCAGGTGACCTGAGACTTGGCGTCTGGGCGCAGCCACGGCAGCAGGCCGGATTTACGCGCGTCGGCCTGGCGCTCGACCAGAGCGTGGGAGAAGCGGATCGGCGCCGGCATCAGCACGTCGGTTTCGTTGCTGGCATAGCCGAACATCAGGCCCTGATCGCCCGCGCCCTGGTCTTCCGGCTTGGCGCGGTCTACGCCCTGGTTGATGTCTGGAGACTGCTTGCCGATGATGTTCATCACGCCGCAGGTGGCGCCGTCGAAGCCGACGTCGGAGCTGGTGTAGCCGATGTCGCAGATCACGTCGCGGACGATCTGCTCGAGGTCGACCCAGGCGCTGGTGGTGACTTCACCGGCAACGATGGCCACACCGGTTTTGACCAGGGTCTCGACGGCCACGCGCGCGTGTTTGTCCTGGGTGATGATCGCATCCAGCACCGCGTCGGAGATCTGGTCGGCGATCTTGTCCGGGTGCCCTTCAGACACGGACTCGGAGGTGAAAATGGAATATTCGCTCATCTCGAGGCTTCCTGATGATACCGATGGTGAGTGTCGCCAGCCGGCCGCTGGAAATCGCGGACCTGGATCTGGAAACCATTACGCAAGCCTACATAGAGGCTTTCCCCGGGCACGAGGCCCGCGGCGGTGGCCCAGCGGGCCAGGTCTTGCTGTTCGAACCCCAGCCAGAGATCGCCGCAGGCGTCGCGGGCCCAATCCTGGTGGTGGGTGCACAACTCCGTGACCAGCAGGCTGCCCCCGGGGTTGACCCGGCGGGCCAGGCGCCGCAGGGCGGCGGCTGGGTCGCTGAAGTGGTGCAGAACCATGTTCAGCACCACGCAGTCGGCGCTGGCCGGGCCGTCGCCGAGGGCGTCGGCCAACTGTAGGTCAACATTGCCCAGCGCGTGGCGGCTGCACAGCGCGCGGGCCATGTCGAGCATGGCGGCGTCGTTGTCCAGGGCGCTGACCTGGGCAAAGCGCCCGGCCAGGTCCGGCAGGAACCCGCCGTCGCCCGGGCCCACTTCCAGCGCCGTGGCGGCGGGGCCGAAGGCACGTTTGTCGAGCAGCGCCAGCAGGCTGTCGCGGTACTGCGGCAGGCCGGCGATCAAATCTTGCTGGGCACGGAATTTGTCTTCCATGCGCGAGTAGAAATCCTTGCGCGCCGCGGCGCGCTGGCGCTCCACCGCGGCCATCCGCGCCAGCGGCTCGGCGGGCAGCGCCAGGGCGTCGGCTTCGTCGAGCAAGGCCTGGTGCAGGCGCCCACCGAGCTGGCCGGCTTCAGGCAGCGAGCGGCGGTAGAAGATCGCGTTGCCTTCGCGGCGGGTGGTCACCAGCCCGGCCTGGGCCAGCACCTTGAGGTGGTGGCTCATACCCGACTGGCCGATGGCGAAGATCTGCGCCAGTTCCAGCACGCCGAACGAGGCATTGGCCAGGGCCCGCAACACATGCAGGCGCAGCGGGTCGCCCGCGGCCTTGGCCAGGGTTGCCAGTTCGTCGAACGGCGCCGGGGGCAGCGCGGGGAGGGGCAGGTTCATGCGTTAGCAGTCTAAGGTCGCTACCCGACGACCGCAAGGGCTATATCAAAAAGTTTTGATATAGCCCTTGGGCCTGTGCGGGCATTGGCGCATGGCGGTAACGGGATAGGCGCTGAAACGATACACTTGCCGCTACGGGGTCATCTTCGATTGCCCCCAACCGCGCCGGTGAGGGAAAATGCCGGCCTTTGCCGTTTCATCTATTTAGTGGAGACAAACGATGCCTAGCCGTCGTGAGCGTGCCAACGCCATTCGTGCCCTGAGCATGGATGCCGTCCAGAAAGCCAACAGCGGCCACCCTGGCGCTCCCATGGGCATGGCGGATATCGCCGAAGTCCTGTGGCGTGACTTTCTCAAGCACAACCCGGCCAACCCCGCGTTCGTTGACCGCGACCGGTTCGTCATGTCCAACGGGCATGGCTCGATGCTGGTCTACTCCCTGCTGCACCTGACCGGCTACGACCTGGCCATCGACGACCTGAAAAACTTCCGCCAGCTGCACAGCCGCACCCCGGGCCACCCGGAATACGGCTATACCCCGGGCGTCGAGACCACCACCGGCCCGCTCGGCCAGGGCATCGCCAACGCCGTGGGCTTCGCCCTGGCGGAAAAAATCCTCGCCGCGCAGTTCAACCGCCCTGGCCACAACATCGTCAACCACCACACCTATGCGTTCCTGGGTGACGGCTGCATGATGGAAGGCATCTCCCACGAAGTGTGCTCGCTGGCCGGCACCCTGGGCCTGGGCAAACTGATCGCCTTCTACGATGACAACGGCATCTCCATCGACGGCGAAGTCGAAGGCTGGTTCAGCGACGACACCCCCAAGCGCTTCGAAGCCTATGGCTGGCAGGTGATCCGCAACGTCGACGGCCACGACGCCGACGAGATCAAGACCGCCATCGAAACCGCGCGCAAAAGCGAGCAGCCTACGCTGATCTGCTGCAAAACCGTGATCGGCTTCGGCTCGCCGAACAAGCAGGGTAAAGAGGAGTGCCACGGCGCGCCGCTGGGCGCCGATGAAATCGCCCTGACCCGCGAAAAACTCGGTTGGAAGCACGGCCCGTTCGAGATCCCGGCAGACATTTACAAAGAGTGGAGCGCCCGCGAAAAAGGCGCCGCCGCCGAAGCCGAGTGGGACCAGCGCTTCGCCGCCTACTCCGCCGCCTACCCGGCGCTGGCCAACGAGCTGATCCGCCGTATCAGCGGTGAACTGCCGGCCGACTTCTCGGAAAAAGCCGCCGCCTACATCGCCGAAGTGGCCGCCAAGGGCGACACCATCGCCAGCCGCAAGGCCAGCCAGAACTCCCTCAACGCCTTCGGCCCGCTGCTGCCCGAGCTGCTCGGTGGCTCGGCGGACCTCGCCGGTTCCAACCTTACCCTGTGGAAGGGTTGCAAGGGCGTGAGCGCCGAAGACGCCGCCGGTAACTACCTGTACTACGGCGTGCGCGAGTTCGGCATGAGCGCGATCATGAACGGCATCGCCCTGCACGGCGGCTTCGTGCCGTACGGCGCGACCTTCCTGATCTTCATGGAATACGCCCGCAACGCCGTGCGCATGTCGGCGCTGATGAAAAAACGCGTGCTGTACGTGTTCACCCACGACTCCATCGGCCTCGGCGAAGACGGCCCGACCCACCAGCCGATCGAGCAACTGGCCAGCCTGCGCTGCACGCCGAGCCTCGACACCTGGCGCCCGGCCGATGCCGTGGAATCGGCGGTCGCCTGGAAGTTCGCGCTCGAGCGCAACGATGGCCCGTCGGCGATGATCTTCTCGCGGCAGAACCTCAACCACCAGGCGCGCGATGCCCAGCAACTGGCCGACGTCGCCAAGGGCGGCTACGTGCTCAAGGACTGCGCCGGCGAGCCGGAGCTGATCCTCATCGCCACCGGTTCCGAAGTGGGCCTGGCCGTGCAGGCATACGATGCCCTCACCGCCGAGGGCCGCCAGGTGCGTGTGGTGTCGATGCCGAGCACCAGCGTGTTCGACCGCCAGGACGCCGCCTACAAGCAGGCCGTGCTGCCGCTGGAAGTCAGCGCCCGTATCGCCATCGAAGCTGCCCACGCAGACTTCTGGTACAAGTACGTGGGCCTCGAAGGCCGCGTGATCGGCATGACCACCTTCGGTGAGTCGGCGCCGGCCGCCGCGCTGTTCGAAGAGTTCGGCTTCACCCTGGACAACGTCCTGTCCACCGCGAACGAACTGCTCGAAGACTGACGCACTTCCCCGCTGGCGGCTCACCCCGCCAGCGGGCCGATTTTTACGCCGAGTCTGTTCAATGCCCTCTAAGCGCCCCTATAAAGTTGCCCTCAACGGCTATGGCCGTATCGGCCGCTGCGTGCTTCGCGCGTTGTATGAACGTGGCGAGCGGGACGGCATCGAAGTGGTCGCGCTCAACGACCTCGCCGACCTGCCCAGCCTTGAATACCTCACTCGCTTCGACTCCACCCACGGGCGTTTTCCCGGCGAGGTCAGCGTCGATGGCGACCACCTGCGCATCCAGGGCGATCGCCTGCGCGTGCTGCGCAGCGCCGAGCCCGAAGGCATCGACTGGCAGGCCCTGGGCCTCGACCTGGTGCTGGAGTGCTCCGGTGCCTGGCACACCCGTGCCGACGGCGAGCGCTTTATCGCCGCCGGCGCCCCGCGGGTGCTGTTTTCCCAGCCGATGGCCAGCGAGGCGGATGTCGACGCCACGGTGGTGTACGGCATCAACCAGCAACAACTGACCGGCGCCGAGCGCCTGGTCTCGAATGCCTCGTGCACCACCAACTGCGCGGTGCCGCTGCTGCGTTTGCTCGACCAGGCGTTTGGCATCGAGTACGCCTCGATCACCACCATCCACTCGGCGATGAACGACCAACCGGTGATCGACGCCTACCACCACGAAGACCTGCGCCGCACCCGTTCGGCGTTCCAGTCGGTGATTCCGGTGTCTACCGGGCTGGCGCGCGGTATCGAACGCTTGCTTCCGGAACTTGCCGGGCGAATCCAGGCCAAAGCGGTACGCGTTCCCACGGTGAACGTGTCGTGCCTGGACATCACCCTGCAGGTCGGCCGCGACACCGACGCGCGCGAAGTCAACCAGGTGCTGCGCGAGGCCGCCAGCAACGGCTCGCTCAAGGGCCTGCTGGCCTACACTGAACTGCCGCACGCCAGTTGTGATTTCAACCATGACCCGCATTCGGCGATCGTCGATGCCAGCCAAACCCGGGTGTCCGGCCCGCGGCTGGTCAACCTGCTGGCCTGGTTCGACAACGAATGGGGCTTTGCCAATCGCATGCTCGATGTCGCGGCGCACTTGCTGGGCATCGTCAAACCCAACTCAAAGAATGCCTAAGGACTGACACATGACTGTGTTGAAAATGAGCGACCTGGATCTGGCCGGCAAGCGGGTGCTGATCCGCGAAGACCTCAACGTTCCGGTCAAGGATGGCAAGGTGACCAGCGACGCGCGCATTCTCGCCTCGCTGCCCACGATCAAGCTGGCGCTGGAAAAAGGCGCGGCGGTGATGGTCTGCTCGCACCTGGGCCGCCCGACCGAAGGCGAGCCTTCCGAAGAAAACAGCCTGAAGCCGGTGGCCGAATACCTGGCCAAGGCCCTGGGCCGTGACGTGCCGCTGGTCAAGGATTACCTGGGCGGCGTCGAGGTTGCCCCCGGCAGCCTGGTGCTGTTCGAAAACGTACGCTTCAACCCCGGCGAGAAAAAGAACGCCGATGCGCTGGCCCAGCAATACGCCGCCCTGTGCGACGTGTTCGTGATGGACGCCTTCGGCACCGCCCACCGCGCCGAGGGCTCGACCCACGGCGTGGCCAAGTTTGCCAAGGTCGCCGCTGCCGGCCCGCTGCTGGCGGCTGAGCTCGACGCCCTGGGCAAGGCGTTGAAGGCCCCGGCCAAGCCGATGGCAGCCATCGTCGCCGGCTCGAAGGTCAGCACCAAGCTCGACGTGCTGAACAGCCTGAGCACCGTGTGCGACCAATTGATCGTCGGCGGCGGCATCGCCAACACCTTCCTGGCCGCGGCCGGGCACAAGGTAGGCAAGTCGCTGTACGAACCCGACCTGCTCGACACCGCCCGCGCCATCGCCGCCAAGGTCAGCGTGCCGCTGCCGGTTGACGTGGTAGTGGCCAAGGCCTTCGCCGAAAACGCCGCAGCCACCGTGAAGGGCATCGACGAAGTCGCCGATGACGACATGATCCTCGACATCGGCCCGAAAACCGCCGCGCAGTTCGCCGAGCTGCTCAAGGCATCGAAAACCATCCTGTGGAACGGCCCAGTCGGCGTGTTCGAATTCGACCAGTTCGGCGAAGGCACCAAAACCCTGGCCAAGGCGATTGCCGAAAGCCCGGCGTTTTCCATCGCCGGTGGCGGTGACACCCTCGCGGCCATCGACAAATACGGCGTGAGCAAGGATATTTCATACATCTCCACCGGCGGTGGCGCGTTCCTCGAGTTCGTCGAAGGCAAGGTATTGCCGGCGGTGGAAGTGCTCGAGCTGCGGGCCAAGGGTTAAGCCCCATGGCCAAGCAGTGGGCAATGATTGCCCTGGCCAGTTGCCTGGCCGCGTGTTCCAGCCCTGCGCCACAAGCGCCCCAGCCAGCCCCGGCGGCACACGCCCAGGCCCCGGCCAGCGGTTGCAAGCAGGCGAACTGGCAGGCTGAAACCGCGCCGGTGATCAACAAGCGCCAGGGCCAGGAGGCCCTGGAGCGGTACGACGCAGACAACCCGGCCGCCGCGGGCGATTGCCCGTAGCAACCCTGCCGCTGCGATGTGGTCTTCAGGTGAGTGTCACTCACGTTTCGTGAAAGGAGCTCACCATGAAGGCGTATACAGCAGCAGCGGCGGTATTGGCGGGGGCCATGGCCTTGGCCGGGTGTTCGGTGTTTGGCGGCGACGGCGAGAAAACCTGCGAGGTGTTCAGCCCCGCTTCGGTGGCCACGCCGTCCAGCCAAGACAACCAACGGGTGCAAACCAATGCCACCGGCGACCCGACCGGAGGCGGCAACAAAATGCAGAATTGCGAGTCGCAGTAACGTGCCGAGCCGGCTGCCATGCGGGTTTCGGCGCCTCTAGAGTGCAGTAGGAGAGGCTATGAAGGGCATTGCCGGCCTGATGTGTTGTGCCGTACTGGGCGGTTGTGCCTGGCTCGAGCCAAAGGAGGCCGCACCGGCGGCGCCCACCCAGTGGGTGTGCGACAGCCAGGTCAGCTTCCAATGGCGCTACCTGAATGCCGCGCAGAGTGCCGTGCAGGTACGCCTGGGTGGCAGCCAGCAGGATTACCAACTGGCCGCCGCGCCGGGTGCCGCCGATGGCGTGCTGTTCACCGACGGCGTGTTGGCGTTCAATAAGCGCGGTGACGAAGGGCTGCTGTACTGGGTCGCGACCAACGACCTGATCGGTCGGGGCTGCAAGGCTCGCTGAGGCAATGGCCAGCGTTTGGCTGGCCACGAATTGAAAGGCATGAATGGCAGCCGCCCCCTGCGGGGTGGAACTGCACGATAAACGACCCTGGAGCGGGAGAGAAACAAACCATGGCACTGATTAGCATGCGCCAGTTGCTGGACCACGCCGCCGAATTCGGTTACGGCGTGCCGGCGTTCAACGTGAACAACCTCGAGCAAATGCGCGCGATCATGGAAGCCGCCCACAAAACGGATTCCCCGGTGATCGTCCAGGCCTCGGCCGGTGCCCGCAAATATGCCGGCGCGCCGTTCCTGCGCCACCTGATCCTGGCCGCCATCGAAGAATTCCCGCACATCCCGGTGGTCATGCACCAGGACCACGGCACCAGCCCGGACGTGTGCCAACGCTCCATCCAACTGGGCTTCAGCTCGGTGATGATGGACGGCTCGCTGAAGGCCGACGGTAAAACCCCGTCCGACTACGAGTACAACGTCCGCGTAACCCAGCAAACCGTTGCCTTCGCCCACGCCTGCGGCGTGTCGGTTGAGGGTGAGTTGGGCTGCCTGGGCTCGCTGGAAACCGGCCAGGCCGGCGAAGAAGACGGCGTGGGCGCCGAAGGCACCCTCGACCACAGCCAACTGCTGACCGACCCGGAAGAAGCCGCCGACTTCGTCAAGAAAACCCAGGTCGACGCCCTGGCCATCGCCATCGGCACCAGCCACGGCGCCTACAAGTTCACCAAGCCGCCGACCGGTGACGTGCTGTCGATCGAACGCATCAAGGAAATCCACAAGCGCATCCCCAACACCCACTTGGTGATGCACGGCTCGTCGTCGGTGCCACAAGACTGGCTGGCGATCATCAACGAGTACGGTGGCGACATCAAGGAAACCTACGGGGTGCCGGTCGAAGAGATCGTCGAAGGCATCAAGTACGGCGTGCGCAAGGTCAACATCGACACCGACCTGCGCCTGGCCTCGACCGGTGCCATCCGCCGCTTCATGGCGCAGAACCCGAGCGAGTTCGACCCGCGCAAATACTTCGCCAAAACCGTCGATGCCATGCGGGATGTGTGCATCGCCCGTTACGAAGCCTTTGGCACCGCCGGCAACGCCTCGAAAATCCGCCCGGTTTCGCTGGATGTGATGTTCGAGCGTTATGCCAAGGGTGAGTTGGACGCCAAGGTCAACTGACCTGGCAGCCCCTCCTGTACCTCTGGAGGGGCGAAGGGCCCGCAAGCGCTTGCGCAGCGAGCCCGGCAAAAAAAGGCGGCCCGATGGCCGCCTTTTTTATGAGCGCGAAACTTACAAGCCCGCGACCGTGGCCGGCTTGGCATGCTTGATGGCAAGTTTGTAGAACGTCACCTGGCCGCCCTCGGTGGCGTAGCCGGTGTTGTCTTGCACATACACCCCCGCCTTGAAGTACAGGTCCTTGGTTTTCCAGGCGCTGCTGATGGTGTAGCTCCACGCCACATTGGCCGCGGTCACCGACAAAACGCCCGCCTGGGTCAGGCCGATCACATAGTCGAAGCGCTTGCTCATCGGCACGCTCTGCGCCACGGTGATCACCGTCGGCTCGTCCTGGTCCGGCGACTTGCGCAACTTGACCACGATGTTGCCCAGCTTGGTTTTCTCTTTGTACTGATACTCAACCTTGATCAGCGGCTCGTTGCTGCCGTACTGGTGAATTTGCCCGATCACCACCTTGCCGGACGACGGTACCTGGTTCACGCTCAGGTTGGCGGTCAGGGTGTTGTTGGCGTCGGGGTACTTCCAGTTGTGCACGGTGCCGTTGGAATAGGTTTCGCGCAGTTCGGAGCGGGGGTACTTGGCACTCGCGGTGACGGTGCCGGTTACCGGCGCCCAGAAAAACAGCGTGCCGGAGTCGGCGTGGAAGTAGCTATCGGTGAAGCCCGCAGCCAGGGCAGGGGTGTCAATGGTGGTCGCTGGTGTGCCAACGGGTACGCTGAGGTTCCAGGTATTCAAATCGATCATGAGGTTCACCTTCGTAAGAGGGGGTCACTAAGTGTTTGAAAACGGTCGCACTTCCCGGCGCGGGTGAGGGGCGCTGCCCTGCATGTGCCGCGGAAGATACACGAGTTATCGGCCGCGACCAGGGATTGACGCCATCCGTTTGTCGGCTATATGTAAGCTATTGATTACAGATGTTTCAGCAGCCGACCGTTAGTCGGTGGTGATAGGATCCAACGGGTTTTTTTATCTGCGGCGGAGCAAAAGCCCGTCTAGGCTGTCTGTAGCCCGTGGGTAGTTTCTGGCATCAGGCCATTATTACGTTGAGTAGCAGCATGGAATGCGCGCAGTCGAGTCAGGCCGAAAACCGGTCGGTGCTATTAGTCGTCGATGACTACCCTGAAAACCTGCTCAGCATGCGTGCCTTGCTTGAGCGGCAAGATTGGGAAGTGGTCACCGCGGCATCGGGTGTCGAAGCGCTGGGGATGCTGCTCCAGCACGATGTCGACCTGGTATTGCTCGACGTGCAGATGCCGGGCATGGACGGCTTCGAGGTCGCGCGGCTGATGCGCGGCAGCCAGCGCACGCGGCTCACGCCGATCATCTTCCTGACCGCCAACGAGCAGTCCCAGGCCGCCGTGCTCAAGGGCTATGCCAACGGCGCGGTGGATTACCTGTTCAAGCCGTTCGACCCGCAAATCCTCAAGCCCAAGGTACAGGCGTTGCTCGAGCAGCAGCGCAACCGCAAGGAGCTGCAGCGGCTCACGCGTGACCTCGAATCGGCCCGGGCCTTCAACGCCTCGGTGCTCGAGCACGCCGCTGAAGGTATTCTGGTAGTCGATGAGGTGGGCAATATCCGCTTCGCCAACCCGGCGATTTCGCGCCTGCTCGGGGCCACGGTCGACGAGCTCGAAAGCGCGCGCTTGCTCGATTTCATTGAAAAACCCGCCGTGGCCAGCTGGCACGAGTCGGAGTTTTTCCGCGCCTACACCCTGCAAGACATCCACCGCGTGCACGATGCCGTGCTGCGCACCTACGCCGGGCAATCGTTGCCGGTGTCGCTGTCGTGCGCGCCGCTGGCCGGCGACAAGGCGATGGTGATCACCCTGCAAGACATGTCTGTAGTGCGCAACCTGCACCAACAGCTGGAATTCCAGGCCGTGACCGACCCGCTGACCGGCCTGCTCAACCGCCGCGGCTTTCACCAAACCGTCGAAAGCGCGCTGCTGCGCAACGAGCGCCCGGAAAAAAGCCAGGCGCTGCTGTACATGGACATGGACGGCTTCAAGCGCATCAACGACAGCCACGGCCATGATGCTGGCGACCGGGTGCTGCGCTGGGTCGCCGGGCAGTTGAAAGAGTGCCTGCGCCCCTACGACATCATCGGGCGCATGGGCGGCGATGAGTTCACCGCCCTGCTCGACACCCTGGACTACCCCGAGCAAGCTGCCAAAGTGGCGGAAAAAATCCTCGAACGGGTGCGCATCTGCCAGGAAGTCGACGGCATCGAAGTATCGCTCGGCTTAAGCATCGGCATCGCCACCTACCCCGAGTCCGGGGCCAACCTCGACCACCTGCTGCGCGCGGCAGACATCGCCATGTACGCCGCCAAGCAGGCCGGCAAACGCCAGTACCGCTATTACGACCAAGACCTCAACGTGCGCGCGCGCTCGCGGCTGTTGCTTGAGGAAAGCGTGTCCGAGGCCATCGAGAACAAGGACTTTTCCCTGGCGTTCCAGCCCCAGGTGTCGTTGGTAGACGGCCGCGTAAGGGGCTTCGAGGCGTTGCTGCGCTGGTGCCACCCGAGCGTTGGCGACGTGCCGCCGGGGTTGTTCATCCCGCTGCTCGAGGAAGCCCGGCTGATCAGCCGCCTGGCGACCTGGATCTACCACGAAGGCGCCGCCCAGCGCCGCACCTGGGCCCAGGCCTTCGCCCAGGACGTAGTGCTCAGCATCAGCCTGAGCAACGCCCAGTTCAGCATGCCCAACCTGGTCTCGGAGCTGCAGCGCGCCATCGCCATGAACGGCCTGGTGCCGCGCCAGGTCGAGGTGGAGATCACCGAACCGTCGCTGCTGCACAACGCCCATGAAGCGCGCCAGCAACTGCTGTTGCTGCGCGGGCTGGGCGTGCGCATCGCACTGGATGACTTTGGCGCCGAGCAATGTTCGCTTGTGCTGCTGCGCGACCTGCCGATCGACACCCTCAAGCTCGACCGCAAACTGATCGCCCGCCTGCCCGGCTCGCGCCGCGACGCGGACCTGGCGAAAATGCTCATCGGCCTGGCGCAGAGCTATGGCATCAGCGTGATCGCCGAGGGGGTGGAAACCCTGGAGCAGCGCGACTGGTTGGTGGAGCACGGCTGCGAGTACGTACAAGGCTTTTTGGTAGCGCGGCCGATGACCGCCGAGGAGGCCGGGCAGTTTCCGCCGGTGTTCGACTGGCAACTCGCCGAGCCGGAGATCGAGGGGTAAACTGGGCGCCCGTTCCAGGGCAACCGGCCATGCTACCGCTCAAATACCTCCAGGCTTACCCCGCGCACCTGCAGCATCAGGTCAGCCAGCTGATCGAGCAAGGCCGGCTGGCGGCCTACCTGGCCGAGCGCTACGACGGCCAGCATGCCATTCAAAGCGACAAGGCCCTGTATGGCTACGTGACCGAACTCAAGCAGCGCTTCCTGCGCTCGGCCCCCGCCATCGATAAAGTACTGTTCGACAACCGCCTCGACCTCACCCACCGCGCCCTTGGCCTGCACACGGCGGTGTCGCGGGTACAGGGTGGGCGGCTGAAGGCGAAAAAGGAAATCCGCATCGCCGCGTTGTTTCGCCAGGCACCGCCGCCGTTCTTGCGGATGATCGTGGTGCACGAGCTGGCGCACCTGCGCGAGGCGGACCACAACAAAGCGTTCTACCAACTGTGCGAGCACATGCAGCCCGGCTACGCGCAGCTGGAGTTCGACCTGCGCCTGTACCTGACTGCCCGCGACCTTGCCGGCACCTCCACCTGAAGCGAACCCGCCCATGGACATCAGCAAAACCCGCACCAGCTTCTACCGCCGCCTGTACGTGGCGCACCTGATCGCCAGTGGCCAGGCCAGCAGCGTGCCGGCGTTGATGGAAGCCACCGGCATGCCCCGGCGCACCGCCCAGGACACCATCGCCGCCCTGGCTGAGCTCGACATCGTCTGTGCGTTCGAGCAGGCCGCCGGCAGCCGTAACCACATTGGCCAATACCGCATTCTAGACTGGGGCGCGATCAGCCCGCAGTGGGTGGCCGGCAACCTTGGGCGGATCTGCCAGGTGCTCGGCTACCCGGTGTCGCAAGCAGAACACTGAGCACGACAGCCCGCATAAAGGCCATTATCTGGCCAGCTTTTTTATGTCATCTTGTGAGCATCGGCTGCCCGGAAAGGGAATGATGGCATGCGGCGGTTGCTTCGAAGCGGATGTTTGCTTGCGTGGTTGTTCGCCTGGGTGCCAGCGTGCGCACTGAGCGCCGAGGCGCCAACGTTGCGCTTGGTCGCAGACCCTTGGCCACCGTTCACGGATGAAACCCTGCCCACCAACGGCCTGGCCACCGCCATCGTCAGCCAGGCGCTGGCCCGTGCCGGCTACGCCACCACCTACGAACAAGTGCCCTGGGCGCGCGCTCTGCAGGGCATCGAGGCAGGCCGCTACGACGTGCTGGTCAACGCCTGGTACAACGAAGCCCGCGCGCGCATTGGCGACTTTTCCGCGCCTTACCTGATCAACCGCATCCGCTTGCTGCAAGCTGCCACCACGCCGGTGGTGTTCAAAGGCCGGCTGGATGAGCTGCACGACTATTCCATCGCCGTGGTGCGCGACTACGCCTACTCCGCCGGCTTCGACGCCGACGCCAGCCTGCACAAGGTGCCGGTGCGCAATTTCTCCCAAGGCCTGCGCATGCTGATGGCCGGCCGGGTAGACCTGACCCTCGAAGACGAATACGTGGCGCGCTTCTACCTGCACCAGGAGCCCGAGGCGCTGCAGGAAAGGGTCAAGTGGGTGGCCCCACCGCTGAGCGAGAACCCACTGCACATTCTGGTCAGCCACCGGGCGCCGGACTACCCGCGGATCGTGGCGGGGTTTGACCAGGCGATCGCGCAGATGAAGGCCGATGGGACGATTGAGCGGATGGTGCGGGCGTATGGGCTTTGAGCCTGCTGCAGACATATATCGTTATATTTTGGTAGCTGATTAAATATCGAAAATCAGCGTGTTGCATAAGGCGATGCAATGATCCAGGTCAATGCAATAAGATTTTTTGAAATATAAATAATCTGCTGTCCCTGAGTCAGTTCTTAGGGTGGCGCAGCTTTAAAATTCGATACCAGAGCGGTTTTGGTATAAGCATCACTGCGTTGGCTGGAGTTTTGGTGTTTTTTTTGAAACTTTTTTATTCCTAAAAAGCGATCCTCGGTGAAAGCCTGTTGTGCCGAGGTGCCATTGACTGCTGTTCAACAGTTGGTCTAGTTTCCTATCGCTTGAGTTGCCGTACTCCAGGACAGCCAAGAGTGCGTCACCTGCTCAGAAAATGCATAGCGCACGGCCCATCGTATCGTTCATTGGCTTTGATCGGTCGTCGCTTCCTTTTGATGGCGAGGAATAGTGTATGCAGTATGTAGCGTGTTTACGGGTCGGTTTGAACGACATCAAAGCCCTTACCCATTTAGAAAATTCGCGGAGGGATGATGTTGCTCCGCTGCTGGATATGCGAGGGAATGACGACAGGCACCTGCAGGCTTTTTTGCAAGCGTGGGTTGAACATCCCTATTTCCTGGATGTGTCCAGGGCCACGAAAGACATGGCCGAGGAGTTTATCTTTTCGAGAGATTTACACAGCTCGGCCAACGCCTTTGAACGTAAACGCCAGTTCTACGGGGAGGTTTCGGCCATCAATGAAAACCTGATCCCAGTGGTGTCATGGCTTGATGACGACCCCCAACGGCAGGTTATCCAAAGCGCCCTGTTACTGCAGCGAGACTTTGCCCGCATCGCGATCAGGGTGGCATGCCCGATCCGCCCCACCACCACTTCTTGGAGCAGGCTGCTGGCAATTCTCGATGCGCTCGAGCGCCCAGAGAGAGTAACTGTGATTCTGGATTTTGGCGCGACCAGCCCAAGTAGCACCGCCTCCGGGGCTGATTTCGATGTGTCGCTGAGGCAGTTGAATAGTTATGAGGTGGGAAGTGTAGTATTGCTGAGTACTTCCTTTCCTATCGACAAACCTGCGTCCAATAGTTCGAGGTCTTCAGCCTGCTATGATGTGGCATGGCAATCCCGCGTGGATCGCCGTAACATCAACTCTAACGTGGTCTACGGTGACTATGCTGCGACTAACCCCACCGCGCCGATGGAATACATTCGTGGCATGCCCGTTCTGCCCTTTGCGTGTTATTACACGCCCACGGAGTGGTGGCAGCGGCGCAAGGGTGAGGATAAGGAGTTTGTAAAGTATATCGAGATCGCTCAAGAGATCAGAAACCTGCCTGGTTATCATGGCGACGACTTCTGCTGGGCAACTCGCGAGTACGCGCGGATTGTCGCGACTTCTGCCAACTATGGAAACAACGGAGTGTGGAACGGTTACCGTATTAATCAGCACATTTGCGCGATGTTGCAGTCGATACAAGCTCTCAACGACGGTGCTGAAGAACTGGACCCAGACGACTTGCTCTAACCATACCGGCGTTTGAGGCAGTGGAGTACATGCGCTCGGATGTCTGATAACTGGAGGGCGCCACTGATCTTGTGGCGGACTTCCTTGATCAGTTCGCGGCGCTTGACGGGTACGCCATGCGCAAGGGCTAACGTATCGAGCTCTTCTCGCCACAAGAAGCCTGTCAGGTGAAATTTGCTCTGAGCCCGGTTAGCTCTGGCCCGGCGAATCATTGCCAAACCTGAGTAGTCGTCTACCACCAGTAACCCTATGTGCGCTTGGGATGACTCAAGCGCCTTGACCAGATGCTTGGAATGGCAACATAGCCACACTTCATCGAAGCATGCGAGGTAAGCCTCTTGCTGGCCTTGCCATCGGGCCAGCGTATCGGCGTGAGATTTGATTTCGAACGCCGTAAGTTTGCCGTTGGCGTGAACCAAGTCTGCGCGCCTGGCCTTATCAATGAAGCACAGCTCTTCGATAAACACATCGCAGGCCTCATGGGGCATCGCGTGGGTAATCCAGTGTTTGAGCAGGGGGCGGATTTCATCGGGATTGAGCATGGCTTGATTATAAACAGGCACCGGTGGGAACTCACCCTGAAATGTGTGCGTGAAGCGGCGGGTTTGCGCCAGCCCCTACGCCACCCTCGCCACCGCCCGCTCGGCTTTATCCTTCACCAAATGCGCCGCCAAATTGCGCAGCGGCGCCAGCTGCCGGCAGATCATCGCCAACTGGGTTTGCACCAGCCGCTGGGTTTCGTCTACCTCGTCGGGCATTTGCTCCAGTTGCTCGGCCAGGGCTTTTTCGCTGTCGTCCTCCAGGGCCACTGGGCTGCGCTCGGCGAGGCTCTGGGAGATGCTCTGCAGGCTGCCCACCAGTTGCTCGCCGGCCTGGTTCAGCTCGGCGCGCACGCTATCGGGCAAGTCGCTGCCGCGGTGCGCGCCCAGGCCGGAGAGGTAGTTGAGCAGGGTGTGCGACAGCACCAGAAAGCGAAAGCCCATGTCGGCTTCCTTGCGAAAGTGCCCCGGTTCCAGCTGCATGTTCGCCAGTGTGGTCGACAGCGCTGCGTCGGCGTTGTGGGCGTTGCGCCGGGCCAGGCGGTAGGCCAGGTCGTCGCGCTTGCCGTGGCTGTATTGCTCGAGGATCTGCCGCAGGTACTGGGCGTTGCAGGCCAGGGTGCCGGCCAGCACTTTGTTCAGCCGGCGGCCTTGCCAGTCGGGCAGGAACAGGAACACCGCCAGCCCGGCGATCAGGCTGCCGATCAACGTATCGAACAGCCGCGGCAGGAACAGCCCGTAACCGTCGCCGGTCTGGTTGAAGCAGAACAGCACCATCAGGGTGATGCCCGCGGTAGAGACGGTGTAGCGGGTGGTGCGGTTCACGAAGAAGACCATCCCCGCGGCCACCGCGAACATCGACTGCACCAGCGGGCTGGGGAACAGGTCGAACAGCGCCCAGCCCACCGTGAGCCCGGCGGCGGTGCCGACGATCCGCTGGCCCAGCTTGCGCCGGGTAGCGCCGTAGCTGGGTTGGCACACAAATAAGGTGGTGAGCATGATCCAGTAGCCCTGGGACGGGTGGATGGCATGCACCATGGCGTAACAGGTGACCAACGCCAGCGGCAGGCGCAACGCGTGGCGGAACAGCAGCGAGGTGGGCGTAAGGTTCTGGCGGATGCGCGCGCGCATGTCTTTGAGGTTCTGCGGCGCGCGGTTGAGCAGGCTGCTGTCGCTGGCCTCGGCCAGAGCGTCGGGGTTGCTGGCATCGCCCAGCAGCCGGTCGAGGGTGGCCAGGTTGCTCGCCAGCGCCCGCAGCGAGCGCAGCAGGCCGCGCCAGGCCGGGTTGCTCTGGATGCGCAGGTGCTCCAGCGAGGCGTGCAGGTCGCCCAACGCCTCGGCGAAGGTGCCGTCATACACGAACGGCTGGCGCAGTTGCAGGCTTTCCGATAGCCGCTGGCAGGCGCTGCCCTGCTGGCGCAGCAGGCGCTGGCAGCGGAACAGCACGTCGCTGTGGAAAAACGCCTCGGCCAGCGCGTTGTAGGGGTAGTGGGATGAGCTGGCGCGCTCGTGCACGTCTTGGGCGAGGAAGTACAGCTTCAGGTAGCGGCTGGTCTTGGCCCCGGCGCGGCTGCTGCCCACGCGGTTGAGGATGATCTCTTTCGAGGCGTTCAGCGCCGCCACCACCCGGCCGTTCTGCTTGGCCAGCTCCAGCCGCCGGCCCTCCACGTCGAGCCCGCGGATCGGCTCGAACAGCGAGGATTTGATCTTCAGGTACAGCCCCAGCTCGCGGAACACCCGGGCCAGGCCCTGCTGCACCGGCTGGTTGGCGAACAACGCCTGCCACAGCACCGACAGCGCGCCATACCACGCCGCGCCGGCCACCAGCAGCATCGGCTCGTGCCAGAAGTTGGCCACCTCGCCGCCGCGTTGGTCCACGCCGATCATGGTGTACACCGAGAGGATCAGCGTGGCGTAGGCGATGGCGTTGTAACGCTCGCCGAGCGCCCCGAGCATCGTCAGGCAGAACGCCGACAGCGCCAGGGCGGCCACGAACAGCCAGGGGTAGGGGAACAACAACTCCACCGCCAGCGCCGCCACGCTGAAGCAGCCCAGGGTCACCAGCAGGGCGGTGAGGCGGCCCTGCCAGTTGTCGTCGGTTTCGGCCAGGGCGCTGGCGATGATGCCCAGGAACAACGGGATCAGCAGGCGCATCTCGTTCTGGTACCAGCACAACGCCATGCTGCCGGTCAGGGCAATGAACACCCGGATGCTGTAGCTGAACTTGTCCAGCGCCCACAGCCGGCGCAGGGTTTGCCGAAAAGACTTCTTGGCCATCTAGCGAAGGAACCCGGGGTTGTCGATGGGGCGATCATAGCCCAGCAGCGTACCGAACGGGCAACGCTGTGAAGCCAGCCTTCACGACGAACAACTGATCTCCAGGTGCTTGCCCCAATCTGGTGGCCGTTGGGCAAAGCGCTCCATGCCCGGTTGCGCCTCGAAGGGCTTGGCCAGCACCGCGTGCAACTGCCGCACCACGCTGTAGTCGCCCTGTTCGGCGGCTTCGATGGCCTGTTGTGCCAGGTAGTTGCGCAGCACGTAAAGCGGGTTCACCCCATGCATGCGCGCCTGGCGCTCGGCTTGCGTTTCCTGGGGCTGGCGCAGCACCCGCGCGAGCAGGGCATCGCCCCAGGCGTCGAAGCCGTCACGGTCGATAAAGTCATCGCGCAGCACCTCCAGTGCCTGTTCCAGCGGTGTGTCGCCGAGCCGGCGGAAGAACAGCGTGTAGTCCACGGCGCTGTTCTGCATCAGTTGCAGCAAGCGCTCGAACAGCGCCTGGTCGGCCTCTTCGGCAGTGGTCAGGCCCAGGCGCCGGCGCATCAGGTCTTGGTATTTGGCTTGGTAGATCGGCAAGTACAGGGCCAGCGCGCCTTGCAGTGCTTCGACTTCCACCAGCGGCACCAGCGCCTGGCCCAGCGCACTGAGGTTCCAGTGGCCGATCGGCACCTGGTTGCTGAAGCTGTAACGGCCGCGGTCGTCGGAGTGGTTGCAGATGAACCGCGCGTCGAAGTCGTCGAGAAACGCGTAGGGGCCAAAATCGAAGGTCAGCCCCAGGATCGACATGTTGTCGGTGTTCATCACCCCGTGGTTGAAGCCGTAGGCCTGCCAGCCGGCGATCATCTCGGCGGTGCGCTCGACCACTTCGCTGAACATCGCCAGGTACGGGTTGGGCGCCTCGCGGCAGGCCGGGTAGTGGGCGGCCAGCACATGGTCGGCCAGTTGCTTGAGTTCATCGTGCTGGCGGGTGTAGTAGAAGTACTCGAAGTGGCCAAAGCGCACGTGGCTGGGCGCCAGCCGCAGCAGGGTGGCGGCGCGTTCCTGTTGCTCCCGCCACACCGGGGTGTCGGAAGCGACCACGCACAGCGCCCGGCTGGAAGGGATGCCCAGCAGCGGCAGCGCTTCGCTGGCGAGAAACTCGCGGACCGACGAGCGCAGCACCGCGCGGCCATCGCCCATGCGCGAGTAAGGGGTTTGCCCGGCGCCCTTCAGGTGCAGGTCCCAGTGCTCGCCGGCGCTGTTCACCACCTCGGCCAGCAGCAGGCCGCGGCCGTCGCCCAGGCGCGGGGTATAGCCGCCAAACTGGTGGCCGGCGTACACCATTGCCCGCGGCTCGGCGTGGTCCCACAGCTTGTGGCCGCTGAACACCTCGGCGAACAGCGGCGTGTTCGCCTCGGCGGGGGCGAGGTCGAGCAGCGCCAGCGCGGCCTCGCTCGCCACCACCAGGCGCGGCGCCTCGAGCGGGTCGGGCAGCACCTCGGTGGAGAACGCGTCGCCTAGGCGGGCGAAGCGGTTGTCGAAGGTCAGTTCGTCGAGCGGTTTCATGGCTGCCCTGGGGTGGCGTTCGGTGGCGGCGTGCCGGGCAGTGCCGGGCGCTCCGGTTGGCCCAGGTCGAGCTCGTCGCCCTGGGCGTTCTTCAGGTAGACCTCGACCTGGCGGAAGGAAATCCGTACGCCCTGGGCCTTGAACTCCTTGTTGATGAAGCGGTTGATCTCATCCAGCGCCGGGTTGCGGTCGCCCAGGTCGCGCACGTGCATGCGCAGCTCGTGGTCCAGGCTGCTTTCGCCGAAGGCGAGGAAATACACATGGGGCTCTGGGTCTTTCAGTACCCGTGGGTTTTCCTGGGCGGCCTGTAGCAGCAGCTTGCGCACCAGGTCGAGGTCAGAGCCGTAGTCTACGCCCACTTTAAGGATGACCCGGGTCACGGTGTCGGTCAGCGACCAGTTGATCAACTGGCCGGTGATGAAGGTTTTGTTCGGCACCACGATGTCTTTGCGGTCGAAGTCGGTGATGGTGGTGGCGCGAATGCGGATTTTGCTCACCGTACCGGACAGGTTGCCGATGGTGATGGTGTCGCCGATGCGCACCGGGCGCTCGAACAGGATCATGATCCCGGAGATGAAGTTGGCGAAGATTTCCTGCATGCCGAAGCCCAGCCCCACCGACAGCGCCGCCACCAGCCATTGCAGTTTGTCCCAGCTCACCCCCAGGGTCGACAGGGTGGAAACAAAGCCCACCCCGGCGATCACGTACGAGAGCAACGTGGTGGTGGCGTAGGCGCTGCCCTGCTTGAGGTTGAGCTTGGACAGCACGAACACCTCGAGCAGCCCGGGCAGGTTGCCGGCCAGCACGAAGGTGATGGCCACCACCACCATCGCCCCGAGCAGGTCGCCGAGGCTGATCGGCACCATGCTCATGCTGGTGCCGGTACCGCTGCTGTATTCGTAGAGGGTGATGTTGTCGAGATAGGCGAACACCGTGATCAGGTCGGCCCACACCCAGTACAGCACGCCGATGAAGGCGCCGATCAGCACCAGGCGGATCAACCGCAGCGACTGCTGGTTGACCTGCTCGATGTCGAGTTGTGGCTCTTCGGGGATCGGGTCGCCGTCGCCGTTGTCCTTCGCCGCCTGGCGTTTGCTCAGCGCGCGCTGGTAGGCCAGCCGGCGCGCCGCCACGCTCAGGCCGCGCACGAACATCGCCTCGATCACCAGCCAGATCATCAACAGGTAAAGCGTGGCGATCAGCCGGTCGGTGAGCTTGAGGGCGGTGTAGTAGTAGCCAAAGCACACGCCGAGGAACAGCGCCACTGGCAACAGGGTAAAGGCCAGCCCCACCAGCCGGCGGAACAGCGAGGTGTTGCCGTGGGCCGGGCTGCTCAACAGCAGGCGGCTGAGCAGCAGGGTCATCAGCGCGAAGCAGGTCAGCACCACGCCGATGCCGATCACGTCATCGGCCAGCGCCGAGGGCTGCAGCTCGGCCACCGCCACCACCGACACCAGCGCCAGCACCACGAAACCCAGGCGCCGCACCCAGCCCTGGAGGAAGGCCACCTGGGTGCGGTCCCAGCGAAAGTGCAACTCGGCCACACCGCCCGGCGCCAGAATCCGGTAGGCGGTGTAGAACACCATCCAGGCCTGGGCGATCTGCAGCAAGGCCGAGCCCAGGCTGGCGTTTTGCCCGCGGGCGTCGATCTGCAGCGCCAGGCCGCACAGCGCCAGGGCCAATGCCACCGGCATCGCCAGCAGGATGTTCACCAGGATCGCCAGCGGCGTGTGCCACTGGCTGTCGCGCTTGAAGTGGCCGACGTCCTTGTGCACCTGGTTGAGCTTGCCGTAGAGGTACTTGCGCCGCCACAGCAGGCCGCCGATCAGCAGCAACAGCGGCAGGAAGAACAACGGCCGTTGCGCCAGGCCATCGCCCAGTTGGGCCACGCTGGAGCGCCACGGCAGGGTGGCCACCTGGGCCGCCAGGCGCTTGGGCACGCCGCCCAGCCATTCGAAGTCCAGCGGCTTGTTGCTGGGGATCCAGAACATCTGCTCATCGAGGGTGGTGCGCAGGCTTTGTGCGGTGTCGAGCAGCTGCTTCTGGTTCAGCTGCAGGTTGATCGACTCGTTGAGCAGCGCCGCCAGCTCGCGGTTCAGCCGTTCAAGCAGGTCAGCGCGGGTCACCGCGAGGTCGAGCAGGCTTTTGCGCAGGTTCGGCGTGAGCTGTTCGTCCGGGTGGTTGGTAATCAGGCTGTCTACGTAGCCACCGGGGCTGCTCAGCGCCTCGCGCTGCTGGTTGACGTCGAACTGGTACAGGCGGATGTCGGCGATCTGGTCGGCCAGCGTGCGGTCGACCTTCAAGTGCGGCAGGGCCTGCTTCTGGGTGTAGAGGATCTTCGACAGCAGCAAACTGCCGCGCAGCACGTTGATCTGTTCGTCCAGCGCCTGGTCGGTCTGGTTCAGCGCGTCGAGCTGTTGCTTGACCTTGAGGTTCTGCTGGGTCAGCTCGTTGAGGCGGTCGGTGCTGCGCAGCAGGTAGTCACTCAGGCGCACGTTGGTCGCGCTCTCGGTGGCCAGCAGGCTGCTGGTGCCCGCCTTTTGCGCCTCGGCGGACTGCTCGTTGACGGTTTGCTGGGATTGCGCCAGGCGTTTCTGGTTGATCAGCGATTGGAGGTCTTGCAGCTCTTGCGCCACCCGCCCGACCTTTTCGATCAGCAGGTCGTGCTGGCTGTTGCCTAAATCCTGCAACAGGCTGTTGCCCGACAGTTCCTGGCGGCGCAGGGCCACCTGGGCGTTGATCGAGGCCTGCTCGGCCAGGTACTGGTTGCGTTGGTCCGCCGAAAGGGTTTTGGCGCCGTCCTTGCCGCTTTTGAGGATGCCGTTGATCTGGCCGATGCGGCTTTGCGCGTTGCTGATCTCGGTTTGCGCCCGTTCAGGGCGGGTTTGCGAGGTGATGATCAGGCTGTTGGCGTCGGCCAGCTGCTTTTGCAGGTCGCCCTGCTGGGCGCCGCGTTCGGCCAGCAGTTGTTCGAGCTGCGGCACGCTCTGGTTGGCGTAGCGTTGGGTGATCGGCACCACCTTGCTGGCCTTGAGGCGTTCCAGCTCGCGCTGGTTGTCGTTGGTTTGGCGCGGCGCGTCGGCGATCTGCTGCTTGGTGGCTTGCAGCTGCTTGGCGTAGTCATCGGCGCTGCCCAGGTACGAGAGGGTTTGCTCCAGTACCTGCTCCAGGGCCTTTTGATCGGGGTCGGAGAGCTTGCGGTCGGCAATGTGGTCGAGGCTCTGCTGAACCGCCTCGGCGCTGGGTGGGTCGGCCGCCTGGGCGGTGTAGGAAATCAGGCACAGCCCCAACAGGGCTGTGCCGAGCAAATGGCGCAAGGTCGGCATGATATGAACGGCAGAGAGCTTCGAAGCAGTGGATATTAGAGGAACAAGCCCGGGCCCGGGCGGGTTCCTTCCGGGAATCTGACGCCGACCTTGGCGATCTTGTTCCCGTCCATGACCGCGACCGTCCAAACGGTGTTGTTCCACTCGATCTGGTCGCCCACCACCGGCGCGCCGCCGACCTTCTGCGCAATGAACCGCGCCAGCGGCGTTTGCGGGTCGACACCGTCGAGCTGAAGCCCGTACAGCGCCGATACCGCGCCCAGTTCGGCGTCGCCTTCGAGCACGAAGTCACCAAAGAAGCGCAAATCGAGGCCGCGCTGCGGCGCCTGGCTGAACAGCTTGCCCAGCGCGGAGAGGTCATGCTCGTGGCCGATCACGCAGAGCAGGTCGCCCACTTCCAGCACGGTACTGCCCGACGGGTGCAACAGTTGCTCGTTGCGAAACAGCGCGGCGATGCGGGTGCCCTGGGGCATTTTCAATTCACGCAGGGCGGCGCCGATGCACCATTTTTCAGCGCCCAGGCGGTACACGAACAGCTCCCACTCGCTGGTGTGGTGCACCTCCAGCGCCGAACGGGAGATCGGCGCCGGGTCTGGCGGTACGGTGACCTTCAGCCATTTGGCCATCCATGGCAGGCTGGTGCCCTGCACCAGCAGCGATACCAGCACGATGAAGAACGCCAGGTTGAAGTACAGCTGCGCATGGGGCAGCCCGGCCATCAGCGGGAACACCGCGAGAATGATCGGTACCGCCCCACGCAGGCCCACCCAGGAGATGAACGCCTTTTCCCGGCCATGGAAGGCCTTGAACGGCAACAGCCCGGCGAACACCGACAGCGGCCGGGCGATGAGGATCATCCACAGTGCCAGGCCCAGCGCCGGCAGCGCGATCGGCAGCAGGTCGTGGGGGGTGACCAGCAGGCCCAGCACCAGGAACATGCCGATCTGTGCCAGCCAGGCCATGCCGTCGAGCATGTGCAGGATGCTGTGGCGGCTGCGGATCGGCCGGTTGCCCAGCACCAGCCCGGCCAGGTACACCGCCAGGAAGCCGCTGCCGTGCAGGGCGTTGGTCAGGGCGAACACCACCAGCCCGCCGGCGATCACCAGGATCGGGTACAGCCCGTGGGCCAGGTTGATGCGGTTCACCAGTTGCAACAGCACCCAGCCGCCGCCCAGGCCGAGCACCGCGCCAATGCCGAATTCACTCAGCAGGTGCCCGAGCAGGCTCCAGTGCAGGCCGGTCTGGTGCGTGGCGAGCATGTCGATCAGGGTCACGGTGAGAAACACCGCCATGGGGTCGTTGCTGCCCGACTCGATCTCCAGGGTGGCGGTGACCCGTTCGTTCAGGCCCTTGCCGCCGAGCAGCGAAAACACCGCGGCGGCGTCGGTGGAACCGACGATGGCGCCGATCAGCAGGCCCTGGATGATGTTCAGGTCGAACAGCCAGGCGGCCAGCAGGCCGGTCAGGCCGGTGGTGATCATCACCCCCACCGTGGCCAGCGACAGCGCCGGCCACAGCGCCACGCGGAAGCTCGCCACCCGGGTGCGCAGGCCGCCGTCGAGCAGGATGACCGCCAGCGCGAGGTTGCCGACCAGGTAGGCCTGGGGGAAGTTATCGAAAACGATCCCGCCGCCGTCCACGCCGGCGGCCATGCCGACGGCGAGGATGATGACCAGGATCGGAATGCCCAGGCGTGAGGAGAGCGAGCTGACCAGGATGCTCGCACCCACCAGCAACGCACCGATCAGAAACAGGCTGTTGATGGCGGTGGCGGTCAAAGGGCAATACTCCTGGGTTAGACAGCATGGATCGTGCCAACCGATTCTAACCCGTGTGTTGCCGCATCTGTCAAAGGCCTTGCTCACCCCACTGCGCAATGGGGAACAAACGTTCGGTCAGGGCATCGTTGTTGACCTTCGCGGCGAACGCCGCGCGGTCGAAGGGCTCGCCGGTGCGCAGGTCGAAGAAGCGCCCGCTCGCCGGCTTGGGCACCTCGCGCAGGCGCGCCAGGACGAACTTGTAGGTGCTGGTTTCGATCGGCTTGATCGCCTCCAGCCTGAAACAGTGCCCAGGGGTGAACACCGACTCCGCTTCGCTCTCGATCAACGACAACGGGCTGATCGGGGTGGCGCTGCTGTAGCCGCCGGCGGGCAGCTCGTACACCACCGAGCCCGGGTCGAACACATTGCTGAACGTGCCGTCGCTGCCCTGCACGCGCGGGGCGATGAAGGGTTTCAAGGCGAAGGGGTTTTCGCTGAACGAGGTGATGTCGGTGTTCACCAGGATGTCGCCGACCACCACGTTGCCCTGGCGCAGGTACTCCCCGGAGGTGTTGCGCCCGGCGCTGCCGCCCCGCCACAGCGGCACCCGGCTGTTGCGCGGTAGCGGCGCCAGGCTGTCGAAAAGGGTGTTCAGGTAAGCGTAGAGGTCGCCGTCGGCGGCTTCGAAATCCTGGCTGCGGCCCAGGCGGAACAGGTGGTTGGGGAAGTGCATGGGGTTGGTGTAGATCGCAACCAGGTCGTTGCGGTAGAAATTCTGCTGGCGAAAGGTGTAGTGGCGGGTGTCGCCGTCGGCGGCGTACAGGTAACCGTGCTCGTCGGCCGTCGCGGCAGCGCCGTCGGCCAACTGCGGCAGGCGCTGCCGATCATAGAGGGCGGTCTGGCGCTCCAGGGCGGCGCTGTACATCGCCCGGTTGGCTGCGGCATCGCCTTTGATGTAAGGGTCCCAGAACGCCTCGGTGAGCGAGTCTTGCTCGGCGCCGTCGCCGCCCAACAGGCGCGGCGGCACCAGCCATTCCCATTGCTGGTTTTCATTCAGGCGTACCGGGCGCAGTGGCGCCAGGCTGAACGGCGCACGCGGGCGTACCACCAGCCAGGTGTGCAACTCGGCGCTGTAGCGCACCCGGTACGGTGCCCCGCCCAGCTCGATCCAGGCGATGCCGTTGTCGGTGAGGCGCACCCCCTGCAGCCGGCCCTCGGTACCGGCGGGCGCGGCCGGCAGCGGCTGCATCTCGATGTCGCCGAGAAACCCCGCCGGCCATTGCTCAGGCTGCCACGTGCCCAGGCTGGCGCTGGTTTCGTGAGGCGGCGCCTGAAAGCGCAGTGCCCGCACGCCCAGGCCCACGTCGATCAGTGAAAACGCCACCAGCACCGAGTCGGCGATGGCGCTGACCAAGGCGTTCTTGAATATCGCTGGCGAGCGCGCGCGGTTCGCCGCGTCGATGTCCAGCCCCAGCCGGGCGATGCCGGCGCCGGCGACGATCAGGCTCAGGGGCCAGCCGGCGAGGGCAAAGCCGCCGAACACATGCAGAAACGCCCCCAGGTAGCCGCGCCACAATTCTTTGTGCAATTCCCCGTTGCTGACCAGATCGTGATGGCTGGCTTGCAAGTCGCTCTGGGCCTGCTGCAGCAGGTCGGCGAGCAGGTGTTGGCTGAGTGGGGTGCCGTCGCCAAACGGCCAGAGGGGCGCGTCGGGGGTGCCGATTTGATCGAGCAGCGCGGCCAGTGCCGCTCGTTGGCTTTCCGGGGTGCTGGTGGCATCGGCGCGAAACAGCTCGTTGAACCAGGCTTCGCCCCCCGCGGAAGACAACTGCGCGGCGACGGCACGGTTGAGGTTCTCGGCATCGCTGAAACCCCGCAGGGCTGGGGTGGCGGTGGGGGTGAACAGCATCAGCCGGCCATCTTCGGCTTGCAGGGTGAACAGCGGGGTGTGGCGGCTCAGGGTGTAGCGGGTCACCACCAGCGTGCTGGTGGGCAGGGGCGCCTGCAGGGCGGCGAGGGTTATTGGCTGCCCGGGCGCCAGGCCGATGTAGCCGAGCAGGTGGGCCTGGTCGGCCTCGGTGAGCAGGCCCTGCGCCAGGCTGCGGCTGATGTTTGCCAGCAGGTGCAGGCGCGACAGCAGGGTGAAATCGCCGCTGTGCTGCTGCCAGAACTGGGCGGTCTGGGTGCGCACCGAAACGGCGAAGTCTTCTTCCCAGAAGTCGTCGAGCAGCGCGGTGGGCAGCAGCTTGATCTCGTTGCGCTCATCGTAAAAAGGCGCGCCGGGGCCTTGCGAGTAGAACCCGCTGTAGTTGTCGAGGGTGTCTGGGGCGGCTTGGGACGCCTCATCGAAACGCTGCACGACCAGTTCGCTGAGGGTCAGTGACTGCGCAGGGTGCCCGCTGTGCGCCCAGCCAGTGAAGGCGCGTGGGCTGCTGCTGGCGGTGTCAAAGCGGTGCCACCAGACTTTGTCCGGGTTAGGCCGTTGTTCGGTGTGCTTGAACAGGAAGTCGCTGGCTTTTTGCCGGGCGAGCTGGTGCAGGTCTGGCCAGGCGGCCAGGTAACGTTGGGCGATGTGCATCACGGCACGGGCGTCGGCGAGCGAAGCCAGGCTGTGTTCCATGCGTTGGAGGTCTAGGGCCATCGGTAATGCTCCGTTTCAAGGGGCGGGCATTGAGCGATGGTTGAGGGGGAGGGGGGTGGTAGTTATGTCGTTGCCAAGGGGGGGAGGGCCCTTCGCCCGGCACAGCCGGCCTCCCACCAGATATGTGTAAGCGCTTGATTTGCAAGGCAACACAGAACCCGTGGGAGGCCGGCTGTGCCGGGCGAAGGGCCGGTGGCGCGTTAGCCGATGGTCATCAGGCTCGCATTGCCCCCCGCCGCTGCGGTGTTCACGCTCAGCGCCCGTTCGATCACCAGGCGCTCCAGCGCTACGTGGGTTTCCCCTTGCGACAAGCCCTGCACGCCGACGATCGCGCCGCCACGCTGGGCCACCTGCTGGCATACCTGGCGCAGTTGGTCGGAGTCACCGTGGTGCAGCACCGCGTCGAACGCCGCGCTGTCCTGCTTCCAGTCGCTGGTGCTGTGGATGCGCGCTACTACCTCTTTCGGCAGGCGGCCGCGCAGCGCGGTGGCCAGCTCGGTGTTCGGCCACAGCGCGTGGCTGCCCACGGCCAATACCGCGGCCAGTTGGGTCAGCAGGTCGGCTTCTTGCTCGGCCAGGCACAGTACCTGTTCGCGTGGCAGCACGGTGTAGCTGTTGCGCTCGCCGGTCGGGCCCGGCAGCAGCCGCGCCAGGCCGCTTTGCGACTGCCCGGCAAAGGCCTCGCACAGCTCGGCCAGCGCGCTGTTCTGGTTGCCCTGGGCCCAGGCCTTCAGCGCCTGCAGCGGCTTTTGCAGTTCAGCCTGCACGCGGCGGTCCGGCTCGCCGGCGTTTTGCCGGGCCATGCCTTGGGCGACGGCGTCGCTCGGGCAGGTGGCGAGCAGGCGGTACAGGTACAGCGGGCCGCCGGCTTTCGGGCCGGTGCCCGACAACCCTTCGCCGCCGAACGGCTGCACGCCGACCACCGCGCCGACGATGTTGCGGTTCACGTAGCAGTTACCGGCGTTGACGTTTTCCACCACCTTGGTGATGGTTTCGTCGATGCGGGTGTGCACGCCGAGGGTCAGGCCGTAGCCAGTGGCGTTGATCTGGCCAATCAGTTTGTCGAGGTCCTTGCGGGCATAGCGCACCACGTGCAGCACCGGGCCGAAGATTTCCCGGCCCAGCTCGCCGAGGCTGTCGAGCTCGATCAGGGTGGGGGTCACGAAGGTGCCGCGCTGGGCTTCGTTACCCTGTACGCGTGCCACCTGGTACACCTTGCGGCCTTTGTCGCGCATCGCCTGGATGTGCTTCTCGATGCCGGCCTTGGCCTCGCCGTCGATCACCGGGCCGATGTCGACGGCGAGGCTTTCCGGGTTGCCCAGGCGGGCCTCGGCCATGGCGCCCTTGAGCATTTCGATCACCCGGTCGGCGCTGTCTTCCTGCAGGCACAGCACGCGCAGGGCCGAGCAACGCTGGCCGGCGCTGTCGAAGGCCGAAGACACCACGTCGATCACCACCTGCTCGGTGAGCGCCGAGGAGTCGACGATCATCGCGTTCTGGCCGCCGGTTTCGGCGATCAGCGGGATCGGCCGGCCCTGGGCGTCGAGGCGCCCGGCCAGGTTGCGTTGCAGCAGCCGCGCCACTTCGGTGGAGCCGGTGAACATCACCCCCTTGACCCGGTCATCGCCCACCAGCGCGGCGCCGACGGTTTCACCGCGGCCGGGCAGCAGTTGCAGCACGCCCTCGGGAATGCCCGCGTCGAGCAGGATGCGCACCGCCTGGGCGGCAATCAGCGGGGTTTGTTCGGCCGGCTTGGCCAGCACTGGGTTGCCGGCGGCGAGTGCCGCGGCCACCTGGCCGGAGAAGATCGCCAGCGGGAAGTTCCACGGGCTGATGCACACCACCGGGCCCACCGGGCGGTGGCTCTCGTTGGCGAAGTCGTGGCGCACCTGGGCGGCGTAGTAACGCAGGAAGTCCACCGCCTCGCGCACCTCGGCGATGGCGTTGGCGAAGGTTTTACCGGCCTCGCGCACCAGCAGGCCCATCAGCGGCTGGATCTGCGCTTCCATCTGGTCGGCGGCGCGGTCGAGGATCGCCGCGCGCTCGGCGGGCGGCGTGGCTTGCCACATGGCGCCGTGGATCTGCGCGCACTGCAGGGCGTTGCTCACGTCTTCCAGGGTGGCTTCCTGCACCTGGCCGACCACGTCACGGTGGTCCGATGGGTTCAGCACCGGCGCGGTAGCCCCGGCGGCGACCTCGCAGCCGAGCAGCGGGCCGGCTTGCCAGGCGGTATGCGCAGTGGCCAGCAGGGCGCTGGAGAGCGACGCCAGGCGGTGTTCGTTGGCCATGTCGATGCCGGCCGAGTTCGGCCGCTGCTCGCCGTACAGCTCGCGCGGTTGCGGGATGCGCGGGTGCGGCAGGCCGATGGCGCCTTCGCGGGCACTCTGGCGCTCGATGGCCACGACCGGGTCTTCGACCAGTTCCTGGATCGACAGCGTGGTGTCTGCCACGCGGTTGACGAACGAGGTGTTGGCGCCGTTTTCAAGCAGGCGGCGCACCAGGTAGGCGAGCAGGGTTTCATGGGTGCCGACCGGGGCGTATACCCGGCACGGGCGGCCCAGCTTGCCATCGCTGACCTTGCCCACCACTTGCTCGTACAGCGGCTCACCCATGCCGTGCAGGCATTGGAACTCGTACTGGCCGGGGTAGTAGTTCTGCCCGGCGATCTGGTAGATGGCCGACAGCGTGTGGGCGTTGTGGGTGGCGAATTGCGGGTAGATCACTTCCGGCACGGCCAGCAGCTTGCGCGCGCAGGCAATGTAAGACACGTCGGTGTACACCTTGCGCGTGTACACCGGGTAGCCCTCCAGGCCCTCGACCTGGGCGCGCTTGATTTCGCTGTCCCAGTAGGCGCCCTTGACCAGGCGGATCATCAAGCGGTGGCGGCTGCGGCGTGCCAGGTCGATGACGTAGTCGATCACGTACGGGCAGCGTTTCTGGTAGGCCTGAATCACAAAACCGATGCCGTTCCAGCCGGCCAGCGCCGGCTCGAAGCACAGCCGCTCGAGCAGGTCGAGCGACAGTTCCAGGCGGTCGGCTTCTTCGGCGTCGATGTTCAGGCCGATGTCGTACTGCTTGGCCAGCAGGGTGAGCGCCAGCAGGCGCGGGTAGAGTTCATCCATCACCCGCTCGTACTGGGCGCGGCTGTAGCGCGGGTGCAGCGCCGACAGCTTGATCGAGATGCCCGGGCCCTCGTAGATGCCGCGGCCATGGGAGGCTTTGCCGATCGAGTGGATCGCCTGCTCGTAGGAGGCCAGGTACTTCTGCGCGTCGGCCTCGGTCAGGGCGGCTTCGCCGAGCATGTCGTAGGAGTAGCGGAAGCCCTTGCTCTCGAAGCGCGCAGCGTTGGCCAGGGCTTCGCCGATGGTTTCGCCGGTAACGAACTGCTCGCCCATCAGGCGCATGGCCATGTCTACACCCTTGCGGATCACCGGCTCGCCGCTTTTGCCGATCAGGCGGCTGAGCGAGGTGGTCAGGGTGGCTTCGCTGTGGGTCGACACCAGCTTGCCGGTGATCAGCAAGCCCCAGGACGCGGCGTTGACGAACATCGACGGGCTTTGGCCCAGGTGCTGCTTCCAGTTGCCGTTGCTGACCTTGTCGCGGATCAGCGCGTCGCGGGTGGCTTTGTCGGGAATGCGCAGCAGTGCCTCGGCCAGGCACATCAACGCCACGCCTTCCTGAGACGACAGCGAGAACTCCTGCAGCAAGCCTTGCACCAGCCCGGCGCGGCCGCCAGCGCTCTTCTGGTTGCGCAGCTTCTCAGCCAGGCCTGCGGCCATTTTGTTGGCAGCCTGGGCGGTGGCCTGGGGCAGGCGGGCCTGCTCCAGCAGCATGGGCACCACCTCCTGCTCGGGGCGCCGGTAGGCGGCGGTGATCGCCGCACGCAGCACCGACTGCGGCAGGATGCTCTCGGCGAACTCAAGGAAGGCCTGGTGGCCGCTGTCGCCCGGGGCTTCGCCGGCGTCATCGCCGGCCCCTGCCAGGCCATTGCCCAGCTCGGCCAGGCTGGCACCACTCTCAAGGCGCTCCAGGTAGCTGAAGATCGCCTGTTTGATCAACCAATGCGGGGTGCGGTCGATCGACTGCGCGGCCGCCTTGAGGCGTTCGCGGGTAGGGTCGTCGAGCTTGACCCCGAGAGTGGTGGTTGCCATGGGTTGTTCCTCTATCGGCATACGCGGGCTAATCGCCAGAGATTAGCGGGGTAATGGTCCGGGTGCAACCAGGTGCAACCCAAATAATGTGATGTTTCATCGGGTTGTTTGTGGGCACCCGCTGCCCATGAAGTTGTGCGATTCTCCTAAAAAATGGCATTTTCTTGTAGGAAACGTCTGAAACATGCGTGGGAAGCGGCGTAAACCTCTGTTGCCTGGTTGAGCCGAACGGGGGCGGCGGCCTAGGATCACCGCCGGCGGTGCAACCCCGGTCGCAGCGTTCCCCATAACAACAAGGTGCCCCCCATGCATTTGAGCAACCCCACCTTCATCACTTTCCTGGCCTACATCACCCTGATGGTGCTGATCGGCTTGGCGGCATACCGCCATACCCGCAACCTGGCGGACTACATCCTCGGCGGCCGCCGCCTCGGCAGCCTGGTTACCGCGCTGTCGGCCGGTGCGTCAGACATGAGCGGCTGGCTGCTCATGGGCCTGCCGGGGGCTATTTACCTGTCGGGGTTGTCCGAAGCATGGATCGCCATCGGCCTGATCATCGGCGCCTACCTGAACTGGCGCGTGGTGGCCGGGCGGTTGCGGATGCACACCGAATACCATGGCGACGCGCTGACCCTGCCGGATTACTTCGCCGCGCGCTTCAATGACCACAGTGGGCTGCTGCGGGTGATTTCTGCGGTGGTGATCCTGGTGTTCTTCACCCTGTACTGCGCCTCGGGCATCGTTGCCGGTGCGCGGCTGTTCGAAAGCACCTTCGCCATGCCCTATGAGCAGGCGATCTGGGCCGGCGCCGCGGCGACCATCCTCTACACGCTGCTGGGGGGCTTTCTGGCGGTGAGCTGGACCGACACCGTGCAGGCCACGTTGATGATCTTCGCGCTGATCCTCACCCCGGTAATGGCCATGCTCGCCATCGGCGGCGTGGATGCCTCGGCCATGCTTATCAGCGAAGTGCGCCCGGAACACGCCGACCTGCTCAAGGGCGCCAGTTTCATCGGGGTGGTCTCGCTGCTGGCCTGGGGCCTGGGCTACTGCGGGCAGCCGCACATTCTGGCGCGCTTCATGGCCGCTGATTCGGTGCGCGGCCTGGCCAAGGCGCGGCGCATCGGCATGACCTGGATGGTCCTGTGCCTGGCCGGCGCCTGTGGCGCGGGTTACTTCGGCCTGGGGTACTTCAGCCTCAACGAGCACCAGGCGGCGGCCACCGTGGCCAACCCGGAGCGGGTGTTTCTCGAGTTGGCCCAGGCGCTGTTCAACCCCTGGGTCGCTGGGGTGATCCTCTCCGCGGTGTTCGCGGCGGTGATGAGTACCCTGAGCTGCCAGTTGCTGGTGTGCTCCAGCGCCCTCACCGAAGACCTCTACCGGCAGTTCCTGCGCCGCGGCGCCTCGCAGCTCGAGCTGGTGTGGGTGGGCCGCGCCATGGTGCTGCTGATCGCGCTGTTGGCCATTTACCTGGCAGCGGACCCTGACAGCCGTGTGCTTAGCCTGGTGGGCTATGCCTGGGCAGGGTTTGGCGCGGCGTTCGGCCCGGTGGTGGTGTTCTCGGTGCTGTGGGGCGGCATGAACCGCTGGGGCGCGATGGCCGGGATGGTCACCGGCGCCCTCACCGTGGTGCTGTGGAAGCAAACCGGCGGCTTTGGCCTGGGCCTGTACGAGATCATCCCCGGGTTTGCGCTGGCCAGCCTGGCGATCGTGCTGGTGAGCAAGCTCAGCGGCCGCGACCTGGCCCTGGCCGAGCGCTTCGCCCGCGCCGACGCGGCCTGGCGCCAGGCGCGCTAAGCGTCGCCCGCCGTTGGTCTTGAGGCGGGCGGGGGGGTAAACTGGCGCGCTCGCACGTTTACCCCCTTATCTGGCTGCCCGGCCAACAGAAGGCTTCATGAATTACCGCCACGCGTTCCATGCCGGCAACCATGCCGACGTTTTCAAGCACATCCTGCTCACCCGCCTGCTCGGGCTGTTTTCGCGCAAGGAGCAGCCCTTCGCCTACCTCGACAGCCACGCCGGGCTGGGCCTGTATGACCTGCAAGGCGACCAGGCCAGCCGTACCGGTGAATACCTCGAAGGCATTGCCCGGGTCTGGGCGCTGGGTGACCAGGTGCCGGCCGCCGCCGCGGATTACCTGCGCATTGTGCGCAAGCTCAACCCCGATGGCGAGCTGCGCTACTACCCCGGCTCGCCAGAGTTGGCCCGGCGCCTGGCGCGCCAGCAAGACCGCGTGCTGCTCAACGAAAAACACCCCGAAGACGGCCAGTTGCTCAAGGAGAACTACCAGCGCGACCCGCGCGTGACGGTGCACCTGGGCGAAGGCTGGCACCTGCCGCGGGCCTTGCTGCCGGTGGCGGAAAAACGCGCGATCATGCTGATCGACCCGCCCTTCGAGCAGCTCGATGAGCTGAACCGCTGCGCCCAGGCGATGAAAGAGGCGATAGGCCGCATGCGCCAGACCATCGTCGCGGTGTGGTACCCGATCAAGGACGACGTACGCCAGATGCGCCGGTTTCATCAGGAGCTGACCAGCACCGGCGCGCCCAAGCTGCTGCAGGTAGAGTTGCTGGTGCACCCGCGCGACAAGGCGCAAAGCCTGAACGGCTCGGGCATGGCCATCGCCAACCCGCCGTGGGGGCTAGAGGAAGAGCTGAAAGAGCTGCTGCCCTGGTTGGCCAAGACCTTGGGGCAGAGCGAGGGGAGCTGGAAGATGGAGTGGGTGATCGCCGAGCGCTAACGCGCTAGCGGCAAGTCGCAAGCTGCAAGCTGCAAGCTGCAAGCGGCAAGCGGCAAGCGGCAAGCCACAAGCCACAAGCCACAAGCCGTGGTGTGTGGTGTGTCACCGCATGCCCAGGCACTGACCTTGCAGCTTGAAGCTTGAAGCTTGCCCTGCCGGCCTCAAGCCGGCAAGCACACCCCGGTGCCACCAATCCCGCAATACCCCTCCGGGTTCTTCGCCAGGTACTGCTGGTGGTAGGTTTCGGCATAGAAAAACGCCGGCGCCATCTGCACTTCAGTGGTAATGCCGCCCAGGCCGGCATTGGCCAGCTCCGCTTGGTACTGTTCACGGCTGGCCAGCGCCGCATGCAGCTGTGCTTCGCCGGTGCAGTACAGCACCGAGCGGTACTGGGTGCCGATGTCGTTGCCCTGGCGCATGCCCTGGGTGGGGTTGTGGGACTCCCAGAACACCTTGAGCAGGTTCTCGTAGCGGGTTTGCGCCGGGTCGAAGGCCACCAGCACCACCTCGGTGTGGCCGGTCAGGCCGGAGCACACTTCTTCGTAGGTGGGGTTAGGGGTAAAGCCGCCGGCATAGCCCACCGCGGTGCTGTACACCCCGGCCTGCTGCCACAGGCGGCGCTCGGCGCCCCAGAAGCAGCCGAGGCCGAAGTAGGCGACTTCGGTGCCCTCGGGGAACGGCGCCTGCAGGCGGTGGCCGTTGACAAAGTGCTCGGCCGGCACCGCCATCGGCGTGTCGCGGCCAGGCAGTGCTTGCTGCGCGCTGGGCAGTTCGCTTTTGTTCACGAGGATTTCCGAACGCAGGACCATGGCCTTCTCCTTCGAAGCAATGCAGTCACTCAATAGACCGCGTAGTTTGCCTGAGGGTTTGCCGGCTGTCAGGCCGGCGGGCCTTTGGGGTAGCGGCGCAGGGTGGTGATGAGGTCTTGCGAGGGGATCGGCCGGTCGAACAGGTAGCCCTGGCCCACGTCGCAGCGGTGGCGGCGCAGGAACGCCAGTTGCTCGGCGGTTTCGATGCCTTCGGCGACCACCTTCAGCTTGAGGTTGTGGGCCATGGCGATCACCGCCGAGGTGATTTCCATGTCGTCCTGGTTGTCCGGGATTTCATGGATGAAGCTGCGGTCGATCTTGATCACGTCGATGGGGAATTTCTTCAGGTAACTCAGCGACGAGTACCCGGTGCCGAAGTCGTCCATCGCCAAAGACAAACCCAGCGCCTTGAGCTGGCCCAGCAGCAGGCGGGTGTCTTCGGTGGCTTCGAGCAGCAGGCCTTCGGTCAGCTCGAGCTCGAGCAGGTGCGGCGCCAGTTGTTCTTCCTGGAGGATGTTGCCGATGGTGGCGACCAGGTCGGGGTCGGAGAACTGCTTGGGCGAGAGGTTGATCGCCACTTGCAGCGGGCCGAAGCCGTTGGCGGTGAGCAGCTTGCTCATGGCGCAGGCCTGGCGCACCACCCACTTGCCGATCGGGATGATCAGGCCGGTTTCCTCGGCCACGCTGATGAACTGGTCCGGGCGGATCATCCCGCGCTCGGGGTGGTTCCAGCGTAGCAGGGCCTCCATGCCCAGCAGGCGGCCGGTGCGCAGGCACAGCTTGGGCTGGTAGAACACCTCCAGCTCGTTCTGCGCCAGGGCGCGGCGCAGGTTGTTCTCCACGAACAGCTTGTAGTTGGCCTCGGCATTCAGCGCTTCGGTGAACACCTGCACCTGGTGCTTGCCGTTGGCCTTGGCCTTGTGCAGCGCCAGGCCGGCGTTTTTCATTAGGGTTTGCGGGTCGTGGCCATGCAGCGGCGCGCAGGCCAGGCCCACCGAGGCGGTGACGTTGATCAACTGGTTGTCGACGAACATCGGTTTGTCGAGGGTCTTGAGCACCTGCAGGGCGATCTGCAGCCCGGTGTCCGGGTCGGTGGCGTCGAGCAGCACGGCGAATTCGTTACTGGCAAAGCGCGCCAGGGTGCCACTGGGGCTCAGGCTGTTGCGCAGGCGCCGGGCCAGGCTGATCAGCAGTTTGTCGCCGGTCTGGTGGCCGAGGCTGTCGTTGATGCGCTTGAAGTTGTCGATGTCGACCAGCATCAGCGCGATCGGGTTGCCGGCGTCGCTGGCGAAGCGCTCGTCGAGGCTGCGGATGAACGCCGGGCGGTTGCCCAGGTTGGTCAGGTTGTCGGTGTAGGCCAGGCGCTCGATGCGCTGCTGCGCCAGTTTGGCCTGGGTGATGTCTTCGTAGATGCCGATGTAGTGGGTCAGCTCGCGCTGGTCGTTGAATACCTTGGAAATCGACAACTGGCCCCAGTAGGGTTCGAGGTTCTTGCGCCGGCTTTTGAACTCGCCCTGCCAGCTGTTGCTGCGGGCCAGCGCCGAGGGCGCGTCGAACAACAACTCGCTGAGGTTTTCCAGCGCTGGCAGCTCGGCCAGGCGGTGGCCCTGCACCTCATCGGTGCTGTACTGGGTGATCGCCGTGAAGCTGGGGTTCACGTATTCGACGATGCCGTCGCAATTGACCAGCAAGAAGGCGTTGGCGCTCTGCTCCACGGCCCGTTGGAACAGGTTCAGCGCGCTGGTGGCGGCGCGGCGGTTCTGGTTGGTGATCACCTGGGCGAACTGGTCGGCCAGCTCGCCGGCAAAGGCCACCTCGTCGGATTGCCACGGGCGCGACTCACCGCGCTGCTCCAGGCACAGCACGCCCACCACCTGGCCGTCGACGCGCACGCTGGCGTCGAGAATGGCGTTGACGTTGCGCCCGGCCAGGCGCGCGGCCAGCTCGTGGGTGCGCGGGTCGCCGCGGGTGTTGTCGGCGTCGATGGCGCGGCTGCTGTGCAGCGCTTCGAGGTAATCAGGGAAAGTCGAGGCGTCGATCGGCTCGGGCACGCTGTATTCGTTGCGCTGCATCGACCACGAGGTGATCGGCATCATCCACTTGCCGTCGAGCATCCACAGGCTGGCGCAGTCGATGCCGTAGATGTCGCAGGCGCTGCGGGTGATCAGCTCGCCGGCCTCGAGCAGCGGGTCGTTGGTCACGTAGCGCTGGCGCGCCAGGCGCAGGATCAAATCCTGCTGAGCGCGCACCCGTTCCAGGTGCTGCAGCTGCGCCAGTTGGGCGCGCTGGTTCAGCTCCAGGGCCAACTGCAGGCGCCCGGCATGGCCGCTGGCCTCCACGGCATTGCTGTTGGCGTTGATCACGTCATCGACCACCATCAGGTAGCCGCGCAACAAGTGCCGGTTGTGCTGGCGGTACGGTTCGCCCAGTTCGAGGATGTTCAGCGGCCCGGCGGTGGCGTGCAGGGTGTAGCGCACCAGGTAATAGCTGCGGGTGGCCAGTTGTTGCTCGATGGCATCGTGCAACTGGTAGCGCGCTTCGGGCTCCATCAGGCTGGCGTAGGGGGCGCCGATCAGCGCGCACAGGTCCGACGCGGGCAGGCCGAAGTCACGTTCGCAATTGGGGTCGAGGTACAGCATTGCCCAGTTAGGCTCATGAAGGCGCTCGAAACGCAGCATGCCGAGGCGCGAAGGCACCGGCAATTGCGTCACTACCTCGGCTGCCATGCGCGTGGCAGCATCCGGCTGGCTTTTCATCGAGAGCTCACTTCAAAAGTTCGGGTCGCTGACCGGCGGGTGTTTTGAGCACCGCGTGCAGCAAGGTTGCATCATGGCGAGGGCGCTGACAAGCGTCGGCGCTGGCCAAATGCCTCCATCTGGCAGACAGTTATGGGGTTTTCTTCACGAACGGTAGCAAATGTAGGGCTGCTGTTACCGTCGGCAGAATGGAGATGCCCATAAGATCGGCCGCCTTGAGCAAAATTCCATAGTGGCACAATGATTTCTCGATACATAAAAAATATCGAGTAGGCCGGTGCTCCTTGCCGGGGCGCCGGGCCTGCCCAAACGGCAAAAAAAAACCGCCCCTTGCGAGGGCGGTTTTTGAGTCAGGCACAGGCCCGAAGGGTTACAGCAGCATCGTGCGGATGTCGGTCAGTACATCGCCCAGGCGCTTGGTGAAGCGCGCGGCCGCGGCGCCGTTGATCACACGGTGATCGTACGACAGCGACAGCGGCAGCATCAGCCGTGGCTGGAACGCCTTGCCATCCCACACCGGCGCCATGGCGGCCTTCGAAACCCCCAGGATCGCCACTTCCGGCGCGTTGACGATCGGCGTGAAGCCGGTGCCGCCAATGTGCCCGAGGCTGGAGATGGTGAAGCAGGCGCCCTGCATGTCGTCCGAAGAAAGCTTCTTGGTGCGGGCTTTTTCGGCCAGCGCCGCGGCTTCGGCCGCCAGTTGCAGCAGGCTCTTCTGGTCGACGTTCTTGATCACCGGCACCAGCAGGCCATCAGGGGTGTCGACCGCGAAGCCGATGTGCACGTACTTCTTGCGGATGATCGCCTTGCCGCTTGGGGCGAGCGAACTGTTGAAGTCCGGCAGCTCCTTGAGCAGGTAGGCGCAGGCTTTGAGCAGCAGCGGCAGTACGGTCAGCTTCACGCCGGCTTTTTCCGCCACGGCCTTCTGCGCCACGCGGAAGGCTTCGAGCTCGGTGATGTCGGCCTGGTCGAACTGGGTCACGTGGGGCACGTTCAGCCAGCTGCGGTGCAGGTTGGCGGCGCCAACTTGCATCAGGCGGGTCATCGGCACTTCTTCGATTTCACCGAAGCGGCTGAAGTCGACGGTCGGGATCGGCGGGATGCCGGCGCCGCCGGTGGCCGCAGCGGCGGCCGCCGGAGCGTCCTTGGCCTTGGTCATGATCGCCTTCACGTAGGCCTGCACGTCTTCTTTCATCACCCGGCCATGGCGGCCGCTGGCGCTGACTTGGGCCAAGTCGACACCAAACTCGCGCGCCAGTTGGCGTACCGCCGGGCCCGCGTGCACCTTGGCGCCAGAAGCGGCAGGGGCAGCGGCAGGTGCGGCAGCCGGAGCGGCGGCGGGCTTGGCGGCTTCAGCCTTGGCCGGCGCGGCGGCCGCTGCCGGGGCTTGGGCCGGGGCTGCCGCCGGGGCGGCGCCCTTGACCTTCAGCTTGAGGATCAGGTCACCGGTGCCCACTTCGTCTTCGAGCTTGACGCTGATGCTCTCGACCACGCCAGCGGCCGGAGACGGGATCTCCATGCTGGCCTTGTCGGACTCCAGGGTGATCAGCGACTGGTCGGTTTCGACGGTGTCGCCGGCCTTGACCAGCAGCTCGATGATCTTCGCCTTGCCGGCCGAGCCGATGTCCGGGACTTTGATGTCCTGCACGCTGTCGGCGGCGGCTGCCGCGGGAGCAGCGGCCGGCGCGGCGGCGGCTTTTTCCTCGGCGGCCGGCTTCGGCGCCTCGGCGGCCGGGGCGCTGGCGCCAGCGGCACCCTTGAGCACCAGGATCAGGTCGCCGGTGCCGACTTCGTCGTTGAGCTTGACGCTGATGCTCTCGACCACGCCGGCGGCCGGAGACGGGATCTCCATGCTGGCTTTGTCCGACTCCAGGGTGATCAGCGACTGGTCAGCCTCGACCGTGTCGCCCACCTTGACCTGGATCTCGATCACCTGGGCTTTGCCCGACGAGCCGATGTCCGGCACGTTGATCGGTTGCGCCGCACCACCGCCAGCAGCCGGCGCCGCGGGGGCGGCGGCCGGTGCCGGGGCAGGCGCTTCGGCCTTGGCTTCAGCGGCCGGGGCCGGTTCGGCAGCCGCTTGGCTGCCACCTTCGGTTTCCAGCTCGATCAGTTCGTCGCCTTCCTTCAGGCTGTCACCGATCTTGACCTTGATGGCCTTGACCACGCCGGCTTTCGGCGCGGGCACTTCCATGCTGGCCTTGTCGGACTCCAGCGCAACCAGGCTTTGTTCAGCCTCGATGCGGTCGCCCACCTTGACCAGGATTTCAATCACTTCACCCGCACCGCTGCCGATGTCGGGTACGCGAATCAATTCACTCACGATGCGTCTCCTCAGCAGTCCAGCGGGTTGCGTTTTTCAGGGTCGATGCCGAACTTGGTGATGGCCTCGGCCACAACCTTACGCTCGATTTCACCCCGGTCGGCCAGCGCTTCGAGCGTGGCCAGCACAACCCAGCGGCGGTCTACTTCGAAGAAGTCACGCAGCTTGCGGCGGCTGTCGCTGCGGCCGTAGCCGTCAGTGCCCAGCACTTTGAATTCCTTCACCGGCACCCACTGGCGAATCTGTTCGGCGAACAGCTTCATGTAGTCGGTGCTGGCAACCACCGGGCCTTTACGGCCGTTCAGGCACTGCTCGACGTAGCTCAGTTTCGGCTCGTCGCCCGGGTGCAGGCGGTTGCTGCGCTCAACGGCCAGGCCGTCGCGGCGCAGTTCGTTGAAGCTGGTCACGCTCCACACGTCGGCACCGATGTTGTAGTCGTTGCGCAGGATCTTCGCCGCTTCACGCACCTCGTTGAGGATGGTGCCGCAGCCCAGCAGTTGCACGTGGTGCGCCGCTTCGCGCTTGTCTTCTTCGAGCAGGTACATGCCCTTGATGATCCCGGCTTCCACGCCTTCCGGCATGGCCGGCTGGTGGTAGTTCTCGTTCATCACGGTGATGTAGTAGTAGATGTTTTCCTGCTTTTCCATCATCCGGTAGGTGCCTTCGCGCATGATCACCGCCAGCTCGTAAGCGTAGGTGGGGTCATAGCTGCGCACGTTGGGGATGGTGCTGGCGAGGATGTGGCTGTGGCCGTCTTCGTGCTGCAGGCCCTCGCCGTTGAGCGTGGTGCGCCCGGAGGTGCCGCCCAGCAGGAAGCCGCGGGTCTGGCCGTCGCCGGCTGCCCAGGCCAGGTCACCGATACGCTGGAAGCCGAACATCGAGTAGAAGATGTACACCGGCAGCATCGGGGTGTTGTAGTTGCTGTAGGCGGTACCCGCGGCGATGAACGAGGAGAACGCGCCGGCCTCGTTGAGGCCTTCCTGGAGGATCTGGCCGTCTTTCTCTTCGCGGTAGTACATCACCTGGTCGCGGTCGACCGGCTCGTACAGTTGGCCGACAGGCGAGTAGATACCCAGCTGGCGGAACATGCCTTCCATGCCGAAGGTACGGGCTTCGTCGGCGAGGATCGGGACGATGCGCTTGCCCAGTTCCTTGTCTTTCACCAGCGAGGCGAGGATCCGCCCGAACGCCATGGTGGTGGAGATTTCGCGGTCGCCCGAGCCGTCGAGTACCGACTTCAGGGTTTCCAGCGGCGGCGTTGGGATGCTGATGTTGCCGCGGTTGCGCTGTGGCAGGCTGCCGCCGAGTTTCTCGCGGCACTTGCGCAGGTATTTCATTTCTGCGCTGTCTTCGGCCGGGCGATAGAACGGCAGGGTTTCCAGCTCGGAGTCGTTCAGCGGAATGTCGAAGCGATCGCGGAATTTCTTCAACGACTCGATATCGACCTTCTTGGTGTTGTGCGCGGTGTTTTTCGCTTCACCGGCGCCGGTACCGTAGCCCTTGATGGTCTTGGCCAGGATGACCGTCGGCTGGCCCTTGTGGTTGACCGCCTGGTGGTACGCCGCGTAGACCTTGTACGGGTCGTGGCCGCCACGGTTGAGCTTCCACACTTCGTCGTCGGAAAGGTTCTCGACGCGCTTGAGCAGCTCCGGGTCGTCGCCGAAGAAGTGCTTGCGCACGTAGGCGCCGTCTTTGGCCTTGTAGTTCTGGTACTCGCCGTCGATGGCTTTGTCCATGCGGCGCTGCATCAGGCCGTCGTCGTCCTGGGCGAACAGTGGGTCCCACATGCGGCCCCAGATGACCTTGTTGACGTTCCAGTTGGCGCCGCGGAACACGCCTTCGAGTTCCTGGATGATCTTGCCGTTACCACGCACCGGGCCGTCGAGGCGCTGCAGGTTGCAGTTGATGACGAAGATCAGGTTGTCGAGGTTCTCGCGGCCGGCCAGGGAGATGGCGCCGAGGGTTTCCGGCTCGTCGCACTCGCCGTCGCCGATGAAGCACCAGACCTTCTGCTTGCCGGCGGGGATGAAACCGCGGTTTTCCAGGTACTTCATGAAGCGCGCCTGGTAGATCGCGGTGATCGGGCCCAGGCCCATCGACACGGTCGGGAACTGCCAGAAATCGGGCATCAGGTGCGGGTGCGGGTACGACGACAAGCCGCCGCCGTCGACCTCCTGGCGGAACTTGAGCATTTGCTCTTCGCTCAAGCGGCCTTCGAGGAAGGCGCGAGCGTAGATGCCCGGCGAGGCGTGGCCCTGGTAGTAGATCAGGTCGCCGCCGTGTTCTTCGGTCGGGGCCTGGAAGAAGTAGTTGAAACCGATGTCGTACAGGGTGGCGCTGGAGGCGAAGGTGGAGATGTGGCCGCCCAGGTCAGGGTCCTGCATGTTGGCGCGCATGACCATCGCCAGTGCGTTCCAGCGCACGATCGAACGGATCCGGCGCTCCATGAACAGGTCGCCAGGCATGCGTGCTTCGCGGGTCACCGGGATGGTGTTGCGGTACGGGGTGGTAATCGAATACGGCAGCTGCGTACCACTTCGCGTGGCCAGCTCACCCAGGCGCGTCATCAGGTAGTGCGCGCGTTCTTCGCCTTCCTTGTCGAGTACGGATTCCAGGGCGTCCAGCCATTCCTGGGTTTCGACGGGATCGAGGTCTTGCATGGCTTGCTCCAGGGCGGAAAGGCCACCAGAATCGATGGCCTGAGTTGCGACTGGCCTTGTGGGCAGACGATATTGAATTCTTGGATTTACCGGAGGTTCGCCCGGCGGGCTGTAGTTTTACTACAAATCAATTCGCATTTCATGCCTGTGGGCGGCATGGGGAGTAGTAATACTACACATGGTTGCCCCCCTAAGCATCGGCGGGTTGTGAGCATAATCGATCCTGTGGGTCAAAAATAAGTCTGTCGTGAGGGCTTGTTGATGCGTACTGCCAAGTTTCACCTTTTTTACGCAATTTTTAATCTTTGTTCGACAGTCGGCTCAGCCGATACCCCCGCCTTTGTGCCTCAAAACGCCGGTTTTCGCGGCTTGAAGGATAGACCATGAGCCTGCCGACGATGGGCGATGTGCCTGCGAGTTTCAACGCATTGGTCAACGACCAGCGCGCAGCGTTCAAGGCCGCCGCCGGGCCGGCCTGTGAGGGTTGGGACGGCGCCCGTTGGGCGGCGTTCGACCGCGTGCTGGCGCTGAGCGACTTCGCCGCCGAGCAGGTGCGCCGGCAGCCGGCGATGCTGGCGGCGCTGGCGGCCAGTGGCGAACTCGACCGCGCCCTGGCCCCGGGCGAGCTGCGCGGGCAGATCGCCGCGGCCGTTGCCGAGGCCGCCAGCGAAGACGACCTCGGCCGTGTGCTGCGCCAGCAGCGCAACCGGCAACAGGTGCGGATCATCTGGCGCGACCTCAACCGCCAGGCTGATCTGGCGCAAACCTGCCGCGACCTGTCGGCGCTTGCCGATGCTTGTATAGATGAGGCATATATATGGTTGTACCCACGCCACTGCCAACAGTTCGGCGTACCCACCGGCCGGCGCAGCGGCGCTGCCCAGCACATGGTGGTGCTGGGCATGGGCAAGCTGGGCGCGGGTGAGCTGAACCTCAGCTCGGACATCGACCTGATCTTCGCCTACCCCGAGGGCGGCGAAACCACCGGCGCCAAGCGCGCGCTCGACAACCAGGAATTCTTCATCCGCCTCGGCCAGCGCCTGATCAAAGCGCTGGACCCCGTCACCGCCGAAGGCTTCGTGTTCCGCGTAGACATGCGCCTGCGCCCGTACGGCTCGGCCGGCGCGCTGGTGCTCAGCTTCAACGCCCTGGAGCAGTACTACCAGGACCAAGGCCGCGACTGGGAACGCTACGCGATGATCAAGGCGCGGGTGGTGGCCGGCGACGCCGCCGCTGGCGCGCAGTTGCTGGAAATGCTGCGCCCGTTCGTGTACCGCCGTTACCTCGACTTCTCCGCGATCGAAGCGCTGCGCACGCTCAAGCAGCTGATCCAGCAGGAAGTTCGCCGCAAGGGCATGGCCAACAACATCAAGCTCGGCTCGGGCGGCATCCGCGAGGTCGAGTTCATCGCCCAGGCGTTCCAGTTGATCCACGGCGGGCGCGACCTCAGCCTGCAGCAGCGGCCGCTGCTGAGCGTGCTGGCCACCCTCGAGGGCCAGGGTTACCTGCCGGCGGCGGTGGTTGCCGAGCTGCGCGAGGGTTACTGCTTCCTGCGCTACACCGAGCACGCCCTGCAGGCGATCGCCGACCGCCAGACGCAAACCCTGCCCGATGACCCGCGCGACCAGGCGCGGGTGGCGGCGATGCTCGGCTTCGACAGTTGGGAGAGTTTCGAAGAGCGCCTCGGCCATTGGCGCCTGCGCGTGGCCTGGCACTTCCAGCAGGTGATCGCCGACCCCGACGAAGACCCGGCCACCCCTGCCGAGGAAGTGGCCGGCGCCGAATGGCTGCCGCTGTGGGAAGACAACCAGGCCGAAGAGGCCGCTTGCCGGCAGTTGCAGCACGCCGGCTTCAGCGACCCGCAACGCGCCCGCAAACAACTCGATGAGCTGCGCAACAGCGGCTCGTTGCGGGCCATGCAGCGCATCGGCCGCGAGCGGCTCGATGCGTTCATCCCGCGGCTGCTGGCGCAGGCGGTGGAGCACGGCGACCCCAACCTGGTGCTCGAGCGCGTGTTGCCGCTGGTCGAAGCGGTCGCCCGGCGCTCGGCGTACCTGGTGCTGCTGACGGAAAACCCCGGCGCCCTGCGCCAGTTGCTCACCCTCTGCGCGGCCAGCCCGTGGATCGCCGAGCAGATCGCCCGCTTCCCGCTGTTGCTCGATGAGCTGCTCAACGAGGGCCGGCTGTTCAGCCCGCCCCAGGCCCCGGCGCTCAAGGCCGAGCTGCACGAGCGCCTGGCGCGGATCCCTGAGGATGACCTCGAGCAGCAGATGGAAGCGCTGCGCCACTTCAAGCTGGCCCACAGCCTGCGCGTGGCCGCCTCGGAAATCGCCGGCACGCTGCCGCTGATGAAGGTCAGTGACTACCTGACCTGGCTCGCCGAGGCGATTCTCGAGCAGGTGCTGGCCCTGGCCTGGCGGCAAACCGCCGCCCGCCACGGTACCCCACGGCGCGCCGACGGCGGGCTGTGCGCCCCGGCCTTCGCCATCGTCGGCTACGGCAAGGTCGGCGGGATCGAACTGGGCCACGGCTCGGACCTCGACCTGGTGTTCATCCACGAGGGCGACCCGCAGGCCGAAACCGACGGCGCCAAGCCGATCGACGGCGCGCAGTTCTTCACCCGCCTGGGCCAGCGGATCATCCACCTGCTCACCGCCCAGACCAACTCCGGCCAGCTCTACGAGGTCGACATGCGCCTGCGGCCGTCTGGCGCGGCGGGGCTGCTGGTCAGCTCGCTGGGCGCGTTCGAGCGTTACCAGTTGCAGGAAGCCTGGACCTGGGAACACCAGGCGCTGGTGCGGGCGCGGGTGCTGGTGGGCGACCCCCAGGTGGCCGAGGGCTTCGAGCGGCTGCGGGCCAAGGTGCTGGGGCAAAGCCGTGAGCAGGCGCCGCTGGCCGAGCAGGTCAGCCAGATGCGCGCGAAGATGCGCGACAACCTCGGCACCCGGGCCACCGAGGCCGGGCGCGGGGCGAATGCCTTCGACGGCACGGCGGCGTTTGACCTCAAGCAAGACGCCGGAGGTATCGTCGATATCGAATTTATGGTGCAATACGCGGCTTTGGCGTGGTCCGGCGCACACCCGGCGCTGCTGCGCTACACCGATAACATCCGCATCCTCGAAGGCCTGGAGCAGGCCGGGCTGTTGTCACCCAGCGACGCCGCACTGCTGCGCGAGGCCTACAAGGCCTACCGCTCCGCCTCGCACCGGCTGGCCCTGCAAAAGCAACCGGCGAAGGTGCCGGCGGACCAGTTCGAAGCCGAGCGGCGCGCGGTGATGCGCATCTGGGCAGGCCTTGGGCTGGAGTAAGATGGCAAGCGGCAGGCATCGGGCCTGCCGCGCGTTTTCCGGAAACCTATGAGAATTCTGATCATCGGGCCCAGTTGGGTCGGCGACATGGTGATGGCCCAGACACTGTTCCAGTGCCTGAAGCAGGTGCACCCTGCCTGCCAGATCGACGTGCTCGCCCCCGACTGGAGCCGGCCCATCCTCGAGCGCATGCCCGAGGTGCGCCAGGCCTTGAGCTTCCCGCTCGGCCACGGCGTGCTCGGCTTGGCCAGCCGCCGGCGCATCGGCCGCCAGCTCAAGGGCCAGTATGACCAAGCCATCCTGCTGCCCAACTCGCTCAAGTCGGCGCTGGTGCCGTTTTTCGCCGGCATCCCCACGCGCACTGGCTGGCGTGGCGAGTACCGTTACGGCCTGCTCAACGACCTGCGCCAGCTCGACAAACAACGCTACCCGCTGATGATCGAGCGCTTCATGGCCCTGGCCTTTGCCCCCGGTGCCCTGCTGCCTGACCCGTACCCGCAGCCGCGGCTGCGCATCGAGCCGGCCAGCCAGGCGGCGGCGCTGGCCAAGTTCGGCCTGGAGCTCGACCGCCCAGTGCTGGCGCTGTGCCCTGGCGCCGAGTTCGGCGAGGCCAAGCGCTGGCCCTCGGAGCACTACGCCGCGGTCGCCGAAGCGCGCATTCGCCAAGGCTGGCAGGTGTGGATTTTCGGCTCGAAAAAAGACCACCCCGTGGGCGAGGCGATCCGCGAGCGGTTGATCCCGGGCCTGCGCGAGGAGGCGGTGAACCTCTGTGGCGAAACCGCCCTGAGCGAGGCGATCGACCTGATGGCCTGCGCCGGCGCGGTGGTGAGCAACGACTCCGGCCTGATGCACGTGGCCGCCGCGCTCAACCGCCCGCTGGTGGCGGTGTACGGTTCCACCTCGCCGGGCTTCACCCCACCGCTGGCCGACCAGGTCGAGGTGGTGCGCCTGGGCCTCGACTGCAGCCCGTGCTTCGACCGCACCTGCCGTTTCGGCCATTACAACTGCCTGCGCCTGCTTGACCCGCAACGCGTGATCGACGCGCTGGGGCAAATCGAAGGGCCGCAGGTTGTCGACATCCTGGCCGGGGCAGACTGACTTGCGGGTACTGCTGATCAAGACTTCGTCGCTGGGCGACGTGATCCACGCCATGCCGGCGCTGACCGACGCGGCCCGCGCGATCCCCGGCATCCGCTTCGACTGGGTGGTCGAAGAGGGTTTCGCCGAGCTGCCGACCTGGCACCCAGCGGTAGACAAAGTGATCCCGGTGGCGATCCGCCGCTGGCGGAAAAACCTCTGGCAAACCGTCAAGGGCGGCGAGTGGAAGGCCTTCAAGGCGGCGGTGCGTGAGCGCCGCTACGACCTGGTGCTCGACGCCCAGGGGCTGGTGAAAAGCGCTTGGCTCACGCGCTTCACCCAGGCCCCGGTGGCCGGGATGGACAAACGTTCGGCGCGTGAGCCGCTGGCGGCGTTTTTCTATGACCGCAAGGTGCCGGTGAACAAAGGCCAGCACGCCGTGGAGCGGCTGCGCCGGCTATTCGCCCTGGCGCTGGGCTACGACCTGCCGCCCGGCACCGGCCAGTACGGGCTGAACCGCTCGCGGCTGTTGGCGATCCCCAACCCCACGCCGTACGTGGTGTTTCTGCACGGCACCACCTGGGCCACCAAGCACTGGCCAGAGGTGTACTGGCGCGAACTCGCCGAGCGCCTGCGCCTGGCCAACATCGGCGTGCGCCTGCCGTGGGGCAACGAAGAGGAATTCCGCCGGGCCCACCGCATTGCCGCTGGCATGGGCAACGTGCAGGTGCTGCCCAAGCTGAACCTGGCCGGGGTGGCCGGGGTGCTGGTGGGCGCGCGCGCCTGCGTGGCGGTGGATACCGGCCTGGGCCATCTGGCGGCGGCGCTGGATGTGCCCACCGTGTCGGTGTATGGCCCGACCAACCCGGGCCTGACCGGCGCCTACGGCAAAACCCAGGTGCACCTGGCCAGCGACTGGAAGCCCTGCGCGCCGTGCCTGCAAAAGCAGTGCAGCTACACCGCCACGCCCGAGGAACTGGCGCGGCATGACCTGAAACGCGAATGGCCGCTGTGCTTCACCCGGGTCAACCCCGAGCGGGTGGCCGGCCGGCTGAGCACGCTGCTGTTGGCTGAGGTGAGGCGCTGATGCAACTGGCGTTCGTGTTGTACAAGTATTTTCCCTTCGGTGGCCTGCAGCGCGACTTCATGCGCATTGCCCTGGAGTGCCAGCGCCGCGGCCATGGCATCCGCGTGTACACGCCGATCTGGCAGGGCGATGTGCCGCCGGGCTTCGACGTGCGCATCGTGCCGGCCAAGGCGCTGTTCAACCATCACCGCAACGAGAAGCTCAGCGCCTGGATGGCCCAGGACCTGGCCCGCGACCCGGTCGACCGCGTGGTGGGCTTCAACAAGATGCCCGGGCTCGACGTGTACTACGCCGCCGATGGCTGCTTCGAAGACAAGGCGCAAACCCTGCGCAACCCGCTGTACCGGTACTTTGGCCGCTACAAGCACTTCGCCGACTACGAGCGCGCGGTGTTCGCGCCAAGCTCGCGCACCCAGGTGCTGATGATTTCCGAAGTGCAGCAGCCGCTGTTCGTGAAGCACTACGGCACCCCGCCGGAGCGCTTCCACCTGCTGCCGCCGGGGATCGCCCAAGACCGCCGGCGCCCGGCCGACGCCGAGGCGATCCGCGCGCAGTTTCGCGCCGAGTTCGGCCTCGCCGAGGATGACCGGCTGCTGGTGCAGATCGGCTCGGGCTTCAAGACCAAAGGCACCGACCGCACCCTCAAGGCGCTGGCCGCGCTGCCCAAGGCGCTGGCCGCGCGCACCCGCCTGTTCGTAATCGGCCAGGACGACCCCAAGGTCTTCCAACTGCAGGCCAAGGCGTTGGGGGTGGGCGAGCAGGTGACCTTCATGAAGGGCCGCCCAGACATCCCGCGGTTCCTGCTGGGTGCCGACCTGCTCATCCACCCGGCCTACAACGAGAACACCGGTACGGTGCTGCTCGAAGCGCTGGTGGCCGGCTTGCCGGTGCTGGTCAGCGCGGTGTGCGGCTATGCCCATTACATCGCCGAGGCCGGCAGCGGCCTGGTGCTGGCCGAGCCGTTCGAGCAAAGCCAGCTCAACGGTGACCTGGCGCGGATGCTCGAAGACGACGCCGCGCGCCAGCGCTGGGCCGCCAACGGCCTGGCGTTCGCCGCCAGCGCTGACCTGTACAGCATGCCCGAACATGCCGCTGACGTGATCCTCGCGGAGCCTGCCCGATGAAGTTGATGCTTGCCGAACCGTTCGCCTCGCTGTGGGCCGGGCAAGACCCGTTCAGCGCCGCCGAGGCCCTGCAGGGCCAGGTGTACCGCGAGCTCGAAGGCCGCCGCACGCTGCGCACCGAAGTCGCTGGGCGGGGGTATTTCGTGAAGATCCACCGCGGCATCGGTTGGGGCGAAGTGGCCAAGAACCTCGCCAGCGCCAAGCTGCCGGTGCTCGGCGCCGGCCAGGAGTACCGCGCCATCGGCCGCCTGACCGAAGCCGGCATCGCCACCATGACCGCCGTCGCCTATGGCGAGCGCGGGCTGAACCCGGCCCAGCAGCATTCGTTCATCATCACCGAAGAGCTGGCGCCGACCATCAGCCTGGAAGACTACAGCCTCGACTGGCGCAACACGCCGCCGCCGGTGGCGCTCAAGCGCGCGCTGATCGCCGAGGTGGCGAGCATGGTCGGCGGCATGCACCGCGCCGGGGTGAACCATCGCGATTGCTACATCTGCCACTTCTTGCTGCACACCGCCACGCCGGTGCGGGCCGATGCCTTCAAGCTGTCGGTGATCGACCTGCACCGCGCGCAAACCCGCGCCGCCGTGCCGCGCCGCTGGCGTAACAAAGACCTCGCCGCGCTTTACTTCTCGGCCCTCGACATCGGCCTGACCCGCCGCGACCTGCTGCGCTTCTTGCGTGGGTACTTCCGCCAGCCGCTGCGCCAGGTGCTGGCCGAAGAAGCCCGCCTGCTGGCCTGGCTGGAGCGCAAGGCGGCCAGCCTGTACGCGCGCAAGCTGCGCTACGGGGACGCGCTCTGATGGCGGGCTGGACACTCGAAACCGATTACGCCCACCTCGCCGAAGCCTTTGGCAGCCTCGACGCCGTGTTCGCCCTCAAGGGCGAGCGGCTGACCCGCGATGCACTCTCCGAGGTGATCCGAGTGCAGTTCGCCGGGGTGAATTACTACGTTAAACGCTACGTCGGCGCTGGCCGCGGCCTGCGCCGCTACATGGGGCGGCCGCGGGTGCGCTCGGAATGGCAGAACCTCAAGCGCTTCGCCAAGTGGGGCATCCCCACCGCCGAAATCGTCGCCTGGGGCCTGGAACGCGACGGCGTGGCATTCGGCCGTGGCGCGTTGATCACCCGTGAACTGCCGCGCACCGAAGACCTCGACCAGCTCGCCCGCCAGCAGGATGGGCGCCTGGGCAACCCGGTGTGGGTCAATCATGTGAGCCAGCAGGTGGCCCAATACACCCGCGCCATGCATGACCACCACTTCACCCATAACGACCTGAAGTGGCGCAACCTGCTGGTCGATGACGAAGACCAGATCTACTTCATCGACTGCCCCAATGGGGCGTTCTGGTGGAGCTTCATGCTGCGCTACCGCATCACCAAGGACCTGGCCTGCCTCGACAAGGTGGCCAAGTATCACCTGTCGCGCACGCAACGGTTGCGGTTCTACCTGCAATACCGGCGGCGCCAGCGCTTGAACGCGTCGGATAAAAAGCGCATCCGGCACATTGTGAGTTTTTTCGAGGGGCGTGAATGAAGGATTTCATCGGCCCGGCCGAACGCGAGCTGCTGGCCCGCCACCGGCTGGACACTTTCCAGGCGTTGTGGGACCTGCAACTGGTCGCCGTCGACGAGCCGAATACCGGCCGTGGTGGCTGGAGCAGCGTGTTCCGCCTGGAGCTCGAAGGGCAGGGGTTTTTCCTTAAGCGCCAAAGTGGCTACCTGACCCGCACCCTGCGCCGCCCGCTGGGCGAGCCGACCTTCGCCCGTGAGTTTCGTAATATCCAGCGCTACCGCGCCCTCGGCATCCCGGCACTCGAAGCGGCGTTCTACGGCCAGCGCGAGGCCGCCGGCGGCACCCAGGCGGTGCTGCTCACCCGTGCCCTCGACGCCTGGGCCGACCTCGAATCCTGGAACGAGCGCTGGGACGACGTGCCCGCCGAAGGCCGTGCGGGCATCCTGCAGGCCGTGGGCGAGCTGGCGCGCACGCTGCACGGCGCCGGGCAGATTCACAACTGCTTCTACCCAAAACACATTTTTTTGCGCGAGCAGCCCGGCGGCTTCACGGCCTGTTTGATCGACCTGGAGAAAACCCGCCCGCTGTTGTTCGGCCAGCGTGACCGCGTGCGCGACCTCGAGCCGTTGCTGCGGCGCGCGCCGATGTGGGGCGAGCACGATGTGCGCGGGCTGCTCGCGGCGTACCTGCAAAGCGCGGCCCAGGGCCCGCAGGTTGACGGTTGGCTGGGGCGCCTGGTGCGCCGGCGCAAGCACCGGGGGAAGGCATGATGGAACTGGCCAAACTGCAACAGGCCGGGCGCGAGCCGGCGCTGCCGTTCACCGTTGAGCTGGCCGATGGCGCCGGCAACGCGCCGCTGCAGGTGCTCAGCCTGTTGCGGGTGCTGCCAGGGCAGCGCTACGTGGGGGCCGCGGTGTGGCGTGGCCGGCCAGTGCTGGCCAAGCTGTTGGTCGGGCCGAAGGCGGCGCGGCATTTTCAGCGCGAGCGAGACGGCGTGTTGCTGCTGCAGGGCCAAGGCTTGGTAACGCCTGCGCTGGTCGCTGACGGCTTGCGTGAAGGGCAGGGCGGCTGGTTGCTGTTCGAGTTGCTGGAGCCCGCGCAAAGCCTGGGCGAGGCCTGGGCGGCGGTGGCCGGGCAGGCCGCGCTGAGCGACGCGCAAACCGAGGTGCTCGCCGAGGCGCTGGGCGCCATGGCGCGGATGCACCTGAAGGGCCTGTGGCAGGAAGACCTGCACCTGGACAACCTGCTGCGCAGCCGTGGCCAACTGTGGCTGATCGACGGCGCGGGGATCCGCGCCGAGCAGCCTGGCCAGCCGCTGAGCCGCGAGCGCGTGCTGGAAAACCTCGGGGTGTTCTTCGCCCAGTTGCCACCCGCGTTGGAGCCCTTTACCGAAGAGCTGCTGGTGCATTACCTGTTGGCCAACAGCGAACACGGGCTGCCCCTTGAAGCACTGGCCAAGCAAGTGGCCAAGGTGCGCGCCTGGCGCCTGCACGACTACCTCGGCAAAACCGGCCGCGACTGCACGCTGTTCAGCGTGGCGCGTGGCGCCTCGGGGCTGCGCGCGGTGCGCCGCGACCAAGCCGCGGCGCTGCTGCCGGTGCTGGCCCAGGCCGATGCCCTGATCGATCAGGGCCATGTGTATAAAACCGGCGGCGCGGCCACCGTGGCGCGGGTGGAAGCCGCCGGCCGGGCGCTGGTGATCAAACGCTACAACATCAAGGATGCCGCCCACTGGCTCAAGCGCTTCTGGCGGCCCAGCCGCGCCTGGCATTCGTGGGTCGAGGGTAACCGCCTGGCGTTTCTCGGCGTGGCCACCCCCACCCCGCTGGCGGTGCTCGAAACCCGTACCCTGGGGCTGCGCGGCAAGGCCTACCTGGTCACCGAGTACCTGGCCGGGCCAGACATCATCGAACGCTGGGCGCCGTATGCCGGCACCGCCGAGGTGCCGGAAGCCGAACTGCAAGCCCTCGATGCGCTGTTCGCCACCCTCGTGCGCGAACGGATCAGCCACGGCGACCTGAAGGGCCACAACCTGTTCTGGCACGAAGGCCGCTGGGCGATGATCGACCTCGACGCCATGTGCCAGCACCGCGGCGCCGGCAGCTTCGCCAAGGCCTACGCGCGGGACCGCGAGCGGTTCTTGCGCAACTGGCCCGTGGGCAGTGAGTTGTACCGGCTGCTGGATGCGCGCTTGCCTTGAGGGCCCATCGCCCGGCACAGCCGGAGTGCCGGACCACGGCCTCCCACCAGATTCGTGTAACCTATTGATTTTAGGCGCAACACAGACCCCGTGGGAGGCCGGCTGTGCCGGGCGAAGGGCCTTTGAACCCCCACACCAACCTCAAACCCCGACCCACGGGCTCGCCATCGCGTTCTGCCGCGCCTTGCCCTGCCAGCCCGGCCCCTCGGGGTTACGCCGCAGCTTGAGGGTCAGCGGCGCCTCGCTGCGCTGCTCTGGCGCCACCACCACGGTGTAGCGCCCAGCCAACAGGCTGGGCCGCACCGGCACCATCTGCTCACCCAAGCGCAGGTATTCACGGCCCTCATGGTTGCCCACCTCGCCGTCCGCCAGCGCCGCCTCGGCGGGCTGCGCCACCCGCCGCAGCAACCCGGCCACATCCGGCAGTGGCCCGCGCCAGAACGCCTGGTCGACCATCACCCATTCGCCACTGGCCAGCTGCTTGATCACCGGTTTGTACAGCGCATCGGGCTTGCGCCCATCGACCAGGCGCCAGTGCTCGCCGTCGTACAGCACCTCATAGCGGCGGCCGGTAGCGTCCTGAATGTAGTACTCGCTGTGCCCACCCACCGTCGGCTGGGCTTCGATCACCTGGCTCGGCGCTTCGCTTTCGAGCGTGTAGCGCAGGTACTGGCCGGCGTGCGGCGCGGCGTACTGCACCGGTATCGGCAGGCTGCCGCGAAACGACAAGCGGCGGATCACCTTGCTCACCACCGGGCTGGTAGACAACGCCACGGTGGCTTCGAGCACGTGGGTGGTGAGGTCTACGAAGGCACCGATCGGGTAGTCCGCGGCCTCGCTTTCCAGTTCATGGAACACCTGTACCCCGGCCCAGATCGCCCGGCTGACCGACAGCACCGCAGTGGCCTTGGCCGGTAACACCATGCTCATGAATTCGATCAGGGTCAGGGTGAGGTCCGCCAGCGCGTTACGGTCGATTTCCGCGTTGCTGGATGACAGCGCGTCGGCATTGGCCATCATCAGGCGGGTTTCGTCGCGATAGGCATTGGCAAAGAAATCGCCACGGATCGGCTGTTCGTGGATCAGGTTGGTGATCGCTTGGCTGCCCAGCAGCGGGCGCAAGGCGGCGTGCTCGGCCAAGGCAGTGCGGCGCAGCAGGTACTGCCTCACGGGCGCCTGGCTGAGCCAATCCCGGGCCAGTGCCTGGCGGCTGGCGAACAACGACCAATGCTGGCCGTTGGGGTTGCCGGGTGCATACAGCAATACCGGCTCGGCCTGTTCGCCGGGCGCCGCGCCGAACAGGTACACCCCCACCACCGGAGTTTGCCGCAGCATCAGTTGCCAACTGTGGACCGCCCCACTGGGGGCGGCCAGGGTGTCGCCGCTCAGGGTCAGCGCCTCGATCCACGGGTGCAGCGTGCGCGCTTCGCCCAAGTGGCCGCGATAGGCGGCCTTGAGCCCTTCGTAATGCATTTTGCTGCACAGCAGCGCGCGGTGTGCCTGGCGCCGCCAGCCCGCGTGTGGCCCGCCGCGCAGTTGCTGGGCCAGGTACGCCTGGTAGCGCCCACCGACGTTCGCCTGGCGCACCAGCCGCCGCACCTTGTAGGCATCGAGCCCGGCAATCGCCTGGCCCTGGTCGTCGCGCACCGTGGCGGTCAGCAGGTAGTTGAAGTCCAGCGGGCTGACATTGTGCAGGGCCAGGTTTATCAGCGTAACGGTATGCGGCACTAACTCCACGGTACCGCCCGGTGGCAGGGTGTTCCCGGCGCCAAAGCCGGTTTCCGCCGGGTTCAGTGGCGGCACCAGAGGGCCGACCGCGCGGGCGCTGACGGTGGTGATCAGAATGCGCTCGGGCGGCAGGCTGACGCCCAGTGGGCGCAGCCCTTCGATCAACGTGCGCCGGGCGTAGGCGTGCAGGGTGTGTGGTGAATGGAACTGCGCCAGGGTCAGCATGCCCCTGGCCTGGCTGGCAAGGGTGGCCACCCATAGGCGGTTCTTGCTTTGGTTGAGGGCCAGCATCTCGGCCTCGCTCAGTGCCTTCAGCCAGGCCGGCATGCCCTTGAGCAGCAGGGCCACGTAATGGCTGCGGTTGATGGCATCGGTCAGCAGCAGCGGTGCCAGCGCCAGGCCGGCCTTGAGCACATCGTTGGCGGCGAAGAACTCGCCCTCGGCCAGCAGCGGCACAGCCTGCTCCCAGGCCTGGCTGGCCGCGCGGCGTTGCCGGGCGATCAGGTTGGCCGCCAGTTGCTCGAACACGGGGCCAGTGAACAGCCGCGCAGTCAGGGCCCGGCTGGCCAGGGCGGCGTTAGCCCCGGCGGGGTCCTGTGCGGCCAGCAAGGCTGGGCCTTGGATGTCATCCTCCAGCCGTTCGGCCACCTCTTGGTACAGCGCCGCCCAGTTGTCGAAGCCTTCCAGGCCCCAGGCCAGGGTGCTGAGCAACACCGGCTCGGCGGGGTGCTCCAGCGGGTCGCGCGCCGCCAGCACGCAGGCGCCGGGCACGAATTGCTCGCCGCTGGGCGTGGCCAACGCCAGCAGCGCCCGCCAAGTGGCTGTACTGGCCTCGCCCGGCTGGGCCAGGGCGAGGTGCTCGGCGGGTAGGGTCTGGTCTTTTTCGCGCAACGCCACCTGGGCGTGCCACTGCTCACCCAGCCAAGCCGCCAGGGCCACGCGCGGCGTGCCGGTGCTGCCTTGCGGGTATTCCCAGAACGCCGTCAGGGCATCGAGCCAGAGCTGCTGGGCATCGGCGCTGAACTGTTCGGCGAAGCGCTGCGTGGCGCGCAGGGCCTCTTCCGGCAGTGGCAGCACGGCCTCGGCGGCCAGGTACTGGCCGGTGCTGGCGGTGAGGGCCTGCCCGCCAATGGCGCGGGCAATGGCTTGCGGCAGGGGTTGCTGGTCGAGGTACAGCGCATCGGCCGCGTGCTGGTTGAACGGCGCTGGCAGGGCATCGGCCAGGCGCCGCTGCAGCAGCGCGAAAAAATCGCCCTGGCCGGCCAGCAGCGTGCGCAGCGGCCCGGCCAGGGCGTCGAGGGGGGAAAGGGGCTGGGGAGTCATCGGCATCGCCTCTGAAGGAAGAGGGTGGATGCTCGCGGCGGCGGTATAAAAGCGTGCTGTAATTTTATGCCGCCTTTGCCAGAGGATCAGCGCGGGGCGCTCTGGTATACTCGCCCGTTTTCGATTCAAACCGAATTGTGTTCGAAGAGGCTTGAACCTTGGCATTGACGATCCTTGGCCTGTCCGGCGCCCTGAGCCACGACCCCTCCGCTGCGCTGTACATCGACGGCAAGCTCATCGCGGCCGCCGAAGAAGAGCGTTTCGTACGGGATAAACACGCGAAGAACCGCATGCCCTACGAGTCGGCGAAGTTCTGCCTGGAGCAGGCCGGCATCAAACCGAGCGACGTTGACGTGGTGGCGATTCCGTTCGCGCCCATCAGCCTGTTCGGCAAGGCGCGCTGGCATTACGCCAAGCGCTACTGGTACGCCCCCGACCGCGCCCTCGACGCGCTGCTGATGGGCAACCGCCGCTACAAGCGCTACCGCAACAAGATCGTCTGGTGCCTCGAGCAACTGGGCTTCGACCCGAAAAAGGTCAAGATCGAGCCGGTAGAGCACCACCTGGCCCACGCCTCCAGCGCCTACCATTGCTCCGGCTTCACGGAAAAAACCGCGATCCTCGGCATCGACGGCAAGGGTGAGTACGCCACCACCTTCTTCGGCTATGGCGAGAACGGCAAGATCCACAAGATCAAAGAGTTCTTCGACCCCGACTCGCTCGGCGGCCTGTACGGCGCGATCACCGAGTTCCTCGGCTTCGAGATGCTCGACGGCGAGTTCAAGGTGATGGGCATGGCGCCGTATGGCGACGCCAGCAAGTACGACTTCTCGCGCCTGGCCAGCTTCGAAAACGGCGAGCTGGTGATCAACACCGACTACGCCAACGTGATCGGCCTGCGCCGCTACAAAGAGAAGGGCAAAGGCTTTTACTTCTCGCCCAAGCTGATCGAATGGCTGGGGCCCAAGCGTGAAGGCGACATCGCCGACGAGCCGTACATCCACTATGCCGCGAGCATGCAGGCGCTGTTCGAAAAGCTCGCCCTGCAGATGATCGACCACTACCTGGGCGGCATCCTCAAGGAAACCGGCAAGCTGGCCTTCGCCGGCGGTTGCGCGCTGAACGTCAAGCTGAACCAGAAGATCATCGCCCGCCCCGACGTGAAAGAGCTGTTCGTGCAGCCCGCCTCCGGCGACGCCGGCACCGCGGTGGGCGCGGCGGCTTATGTGTCGCATGCCCGCGGCGTGCCGGTCGAGAAAATGGAACACGTGTACCTGGGCCCGGCGTACTCCAACGAAGACGTGATCGCCGCCTGTGCTCGCCACCCGAGCAAGCCCGCTTGGCGCAAGCTCGACGACATGCCGCGGCGCATCGCCCAGATCATGGTCGACGGCAACCCGGTGGCCTGGTTCCAGGGCCGCATGGAGTTCGGCCCGCGCGCCCTGGGTGGGCGTTCGATCATCGGCTGCCCGAGCGTGCCGCACGTGGCCGACCGCATCAACGAGCAGATCAAGTTCCGCGAGCGCTGGCGCCCCTTCTGCCCATCGATGCTCGACACCGTGGCGCCGCAGATGATCAGCGTCGACCACCCGGCGCCGTTCATGACCTTCACCTTCGAGGTGAACGAAGAATGGAAAACCCGCGTGCCGGAAGTGGTCCACGAAGACGGCACCTCCCGTGCCCAGGTGCTCAAGCGCGAATACAACCCGCGCTACTACGACATGATGAAGGCCCTCGAAGACCTCACCGGTAACGGCGTGTCGCTGAACACCTCGCTCAACCGCCGTGGCGAACCGATGATCTGCTCGCCCACCGATGCGCTGAACATGTTCTTCGGCTCTGACCTGCAGTACCTGATCATGGAAGACATCCTGGTGGTCAAAGAGGGTGCCGCCCCGTATGACGCCCAAGGCTGAACGCCACGTTCTGCAGTTCTGCCATGGCTATGACGGCCCGTTTCTGGACTGCGCCCGGCAATACGCCAGCCTGTTCGCCGGGCGCGGCTACCGGGTGACCACGGTGTTTCTCACCGGCGCGCCCAGCCCCGCCGTGGCCGCGGGCTGCGGCAGTGATGAAGTCGAGTTCCTGGGGTTCAGCTCGCGCCAGGTGCGCGGGCTGAAGCTGGGGGCGATCGCCGCGCTGCGCAAAGTCGCCGCGCGGCGCGACTACGCCTTTTGCATTGCGCACCGCTTCAAGCCTATTTACGTGGCGCTGCTGGCCACCGGGTTGCCGGTGATCGGCGTGCACCATGCGTTTGGCGATTATCAACGCCAGGGCCGCCGGCTGTTCGCCAAATTGTTTCGCCGCCGCCTGGCCTTGCTGGGGGTGTCGAGCGCGGTGCGTGACGACCTGCGCCGCTGCCTGCCCGGTTGGCCGGGCGAGCGCATCGAAACCCTTTACAACCGCATCGATGTTGCCGCCCGCCGCGAGGCCTTGCTGCCACCGGGCGAGGCCCGCGCAGCGCTGGGGCTGGGCGCGGGCGACTGGGTCGTGGCCAACGTCGGCCGGCTGCACCCCGACAAAGACCAGGCCACCCTGCTGCAGGGTTTTGCCCTGGCCTTGCCGCGCCTGCCGGCCAGTGCCTGCCTGGTGCTGCTGGGCGAGGGCCGCCTGCTCGGCAAGCTGCGGGCCCAGGCCGAGCAGTTGGGCATTGCCGGCCAGGTGCGGTTTACCGGCCAGGTGCCGCAGGCCGCGCGCTACTTTGGCGCGTTCGACGCGTTCGCCCTGAGTTCGGACCACGAACCCTTCGGCATGGTGCTGCTCGAGGCCATGGCCGCGGGGGTGCCGCTGGTGGCCACTGCCTGTGGCGGTGCCCGCGAAGTGGTCGAGGGGGTGGGCGAGCTGTTCCCGTTGGGCGATGCACCAGCGCTGGCCGAGGCGTTGGTGCGCCTGGCCGGGTTGAGCGAGGCCGAGCGCGCGGCCTGCGCCGCGGCCATGGCCGAACGCCTGCGGGCGCGCTTCAGCGATGCCGCGGTGGCCGAGGCGTTCTGGGCCTTGCCCATGGTCAGCGAGTGGGTGGCGCGATGATCCTCAACCATTTTGCCGCCTGGCGTGAACGTGGCTGGGCGCCGATCAGCGCCGCCGATTATGCCCAGGCCTGGGCCCGCTACGGCGGCAGCGTGGCCACCCACCCGGTGGTGGTCGAACGCCTGGCCGGGCTCGCCGAATTGCCAGTGCGCTACCTGGGCGTGGAGCGCGGCGGTGAGCTGATCGCCGCGATCCCCACCTGGGGCCGCGAGCTGGCGCTGTCGAAGGTGGCGCTCAAACGCGCCGGTAAAAAAGGCCTGTTCGATCTCGGCAATGCCGAGATCATCCTGCCGGCGGCCGAGGGCGCCGAGGCGCCGCTGCGCCATGCCGGGCGCTACCTGTCGGCGCTCAATAGCGGCCGGTTCAGCGGCCTGAAGGCGCAGCCCGAGCAACTGGCCCTGGCCCGCGAGCCCGAGGAACTGTCGAAGAAATTCCGCTACAACCAGCGCCGCGAGCTGCGCCTGCTCGAAGAAGCCGGCGGCGAAGTGCGGCCGGTGAGTGCCTTCAGCGCCCCAGAGCTGGCGGCCATCTATTGCGACCTGTTTCAGCGCCGCTGGGGCTTCCCCGCCACCGGCGCCGCGCGCATGGCCGAGGTGGTCGAGTTGCTGCGTGAGTTTGTGGTCGGCGCGGTGGTGCTGCTGGACGGCGCGCCGATCGCCACCCAGCTGATTTACCGCGTCGAGGCGCCGCAGTGGCTCAGCGTGGAGTACGTCAATGGCGGGGTCGACCCGCAAACCCGCGCGTTCAGCCCCGGCAGCGTGCTGAGCTTCCTCAACACCCAGGCCGCCTGGGAAGACGCCCGCGCACTGGGCAAGGCGCTGCGTTTTTCGTTCGGCCGCGCCGACCGTGAATACAAAGACCGCTGGTGCAACCCGGTGCAGGTGCTGCAGGTATGAACCGCAAGCAAACGTTGCTCAAGCGCCACCGCCGCAACAAGCGCCTGGCGCTGCTCGGCGCGCTGGTGCTGCTGGTGCTGGCCGGGGTACTGGTGGCTTGGTGGCTGGCGCCGCTGTTGGCCGTGCTCGGCTGGGTGGCCCATGAGGCCTGGTTCGCCGACCACTTGTTCTATTCGCCGGCCGAGCCTTACCGTTATCGCTTTCCCGAGCAGGCGCTGAAGCTGCCGCTGCGCTGGGAAGGCGCGCGGCTGGTGGCCGAGGCGCCGGCTGGCCATGCGCTGGTGTTGCAGGTGGAGGTGCGCAGCAGCCTGCTGGGGCGTTTGCTCGACCCTTACGTGCGCCTGGGCAGTGGGCCTGACGCCGATGCGCAAACCTTCGAGCGCGGCTGCCGGGGCGAGCGCTACCTGAACCTCACCAGCTTTGCCGCAGCGCTGGCCCAAGGCCTGCCGCTGGCCGGGCGCTTTTGCCGGCTGGGCCGCGAGGCCACGCTGTGGGCATTCCCCCAGAGCGATTACCGCGCCAAGCGGGTGATGGTCATTGCCCCCCACGCCGATGACGCCGAGCTGGCCGCCTATGGCCTGTACAGCCAGGCCCGCGAGGCCTGGGTGGTGACCCTCACCGCCGGTGAAATCGAAGCCGGGCATTATCGCGGCATGGGCCTGAGCGGCACCGAAGCGGCGCGTTTGAAGGGCCGCTTGCGCGCCTGGGACAGCATCGCTGTGCCGCGCTGGGCTGGGGTGAGCGCCGAGCGTTGCGTGCAGTTGGGCTATTTTTGCCTGCAACTGCCGGCCATGCGCGCCCACCCAGAGCAGCCGGTGGCCTCCCGCGAGGCGGGGCTGGCCGATACCCGGCTGTTTCGCCAGTTCAACCCGTTCACTTTGCCTGGCGACGACGGCGTGCCCAGTTGGCACAACCTGGTGGCCGACCTGCGCGCGCTGATCGAACGCGCCCGGCCGGAGGTGATCGTGCTGCCTGACGAGTTGCTCGACCCCCACCCCGACCATGTGCACGCGCGCCTGGCGGTGCTTGAAGCGCTCGCTGGCCAGCCTTGGCAGCCCGAGTGCCTGCTGGGCTACGCCAACCACCTGCACGACAACGACCGCTGGCCGATGGGCAACGCCCACAGCGGCGTGGCGCTGCCGCCATTGCTCGAGCCGGCCGCGCCGATGTGGCCGGTGGTGCTTGAACTGAACGCCGCCACTCGCTACGACAAGGCCATGGCCCTGGGCATGATGCATGACCTGACCGTGCCGTTGCCGGCCAAGCGCCGCCTGCGCCGGGCCTTGCAGCGGCTGCTGGCCGGGCGCCGCTGGGCGCTGGAGGGCGAAGACGAATTCTTCCGCAAGGCGGTGCGCCGGCATGAGTTGCTGTGGCGGGCCGAGCGTTGATCAACACCTTTATTTGCAGAGTGCCCTGATGAAAGTCCTGTTTCTGGTGCAGAAAGAACAGCGCGCCATCCTCGACCGGCTGTACCAGGGCGTTGCCGCGCACTGCGATTGCGACCTGCGCTGGCTCGACAGCGAGCAGCAGCGCAACCTGCGCCGTTATTTCGCCGAAGAAGTGAACCCTGCCCAGTACGACCGCATTCTGTTCTTCCTGCGCTTCAAGCAGGAGATCCGCCAGGTGGCGTTTATCCGCAGCGTGCCAAACCTGGTGATCCTCGAGCACGACGCCTACCAGAACTACATCCCGTGCAAGTACACCGGCAAGTTCAGCCGGCATTACCGCCACCTGCCCTGGGTGCGGGTGCTCAGCTCCGGCTTTGGCGTGAGCGAACGCCTGCGCGCCGAGGGGGTGGATGCCCACTTTGTGCCCAAGGGCTATGACCAGGGGCTGATCCAGGACCTGCAACAGCCGCGCGACATCGAGCTGGGGTTTCTCGGCAGCCTCAAAAGCGTGGCCTACAGCGGCCGCAAGGCGCTGCTCGAGGCACTGGCGCAGGTTGAGCCGCTGATGGCCACCCGCACCAACTCTGGCGAGGAGTACAACGCCACCCTCAACCGCATTCGGTTTTTCGTCAGCGCCGATGTGGGCATGGGCGAATACATGATCAAGAACTTCGAAGCGATGGCTGCCGGCTGCGTGCTGCTGACCTACGACCAGGGCGAGGCGGAAAACCGCGCGCTGGGCTTCGAAGACCTGCACAACGTGGTGCTGTACCGCGACATCCCGCACCTGCAGGAAAAACTCCGCCTGCTGCGGGCAGACCCGGCCCTGGCCGAGCGCATCGCCGCCAATGGCCAGGCCCTGGCGGTGGCGCGGTTCAGCTTTGCGGCGATTGGCCAGCAGATCGTCGAGGCCCTGCGGCCGCCGCTGCGCCAGCATGGGCTGAAGGGCCCGCTGGGTGAGCTGAAATTGCGGCTGTGCAGGTTATTCGGGGGCTGAGGGCGCTTCGCCCTAGCGCTTGGGCGGCACCAACAACCGCAACAACCCCCGCACGGTCTTGCGGTTCCAGTAGCGCAGCGGGATCCGCCCCAGGGTTTGCCAGGCCAGTGGTTTGTCGTTGCGGGCGTACTTGAGGAACATCGAGTTCAAAAAGCGCATGCACACCTGCTCGTAGGCCGGGTGGTCGCTGAACACGGCGTAGGTGCGCAGTACGTTGTCGATCATGAAGCGGCCGTTCTTGAAGGTGTTGGTGGGGTGGTCGCGGTATTGCGCCAGCACCTCGCCGAGCACGTCGATGTAATAGCCGGCATGGGCGATCGACAGCGCGATGTAGACATCTTCCAGGCGGATTTCCGGGTTGAAGCCGCCGACCTTCTCCAGGGCTTCGCGGCGGAACATCAGCGTGGCGGCGGTCGGGCCGGGCTTGCGGTCGAGGAACAGGTCGTCGAAGGCCAGGCGGCGAAACGGCAGGTCGCGCTGGCGCTGCTTGCGCGGGCCCATGACCTGGCCGTGGTGGTCGATGGTTTCGACGTTGGCCGAGCAGATGCCCACCTCCGGCTTGCCCTGCAGGTAAGCGACCTGGGTGGCGATGCGGTGCGGCAGCATGATGTCGTCAGAGCCGAACGATACGATCAACTCACCGCGGGCGCGGGCGATGGCCTGGTTCAGGGTGCGCGACAAACCCTGGTTGGCCTGGGCGCGGAAGTCGAAGCCATGCTGGGCCTGCAGGCGTTCGAGCAGTTCGACACTGTGGTCGCTGGAACCGTCGTCGATCACTAGCAACTCGATGTTCGGGTAGCTTTGGTTCAGCACACTGTTGATGCTGGCCTCAATGTACGCCGCGTGGTTATAGGAGGCGATGATCACCGTCACCAGGGGCTGTTGAGGGGCGAGTGTCGTCATGTTGAAGCCTTAAGCAATAGTCAGGTGCGCGGTGGAAAGGGCAGGCGGGTGGCGCGGTTAGCCCAGGCGCTTGGCCAGGCGCTCGCTGTTCCAGGGTTTGCTGGAGTGTTGGGCGTACGCCTGCAGGAACGCTACCCCGCCGCCTTGCATCAGCCAGTCACGGTCTTGCTCATAACGAAGCATATGCTGGAAGTTTCGCAGGCACAGGCCGGCGCGCAAGGCCCAGGGGTAGGCGCGCATGTCGGCGAGGTCGATCAGCCCCAACTCGCCGCTGGGGGTTCTGACCACGTTGCCCAGGTGCAGCGAGCGGAAGTACACCCCACCCTCATGCAGGCGCGCGACGAAGGCACCGAGTTGGGCCAGCAAGGCCTCGCTGCCTTCGCCCGCGGCGATCACCTGGCGCAGGGTGCTTCCGGGCAGCGGCTGGTAGTGCACCAGGTCGCGGCGGATCGACGGCACCCGCCAAATCGCCAGGATGGTCGGGCAGGGGATGCCGCGCCGCGCCAGGTGCCCGGCATTGAGCGCAAAGCGGCGGGCGTAGGGCAGCAGCGCGGCGGAGGTGACCAACCGCTTGCGCCGAAACAGCTTGATGAAATTACCGTCAGCCAGGCGCAACACTTTGTCGCCGCTCGCGTCGGCTTCGATCACCTCGGCACCCTGGCGCAGGGCCTGATAATCAGCGTCGGCAAGTGCGCGCATGGTTGTCCCCTGGAAAAAAGGGGCCATCATCCCAGCCCCGGGGGTTGAATTCAACGCTTGGGCGCTGTGCTAGAATCCGCGCTCATTTTTCATACAGATCGCCATGAGCCAAAAAGACCCCGCCATGTCCAGCCTGCGGATCTACTTCCGCCTGCTGACCTACGTGAAACCCTACCTGGGCATCTTTGCGCTCAGCATCGTGGGCTTCGTGATCTTCGCCTCGACCCAGCCGATGCTGGCCGGCATCCTCAAATACTTCGTCGACGGCCTGAGCAACCCGGCCGCCCGGCTGTTCCCCAACACCCCCTACCTGCGTGACCTGCAACTGCTGCAGGCGGTGCCGCTGCTGATCGTGCTGATCGCCGCCTGGCAGGGGCTGGGGTCTTACCTGGGCAACTATTTTCTGGCCAAGGTCTCGCTGGGCTTGATCCACGACCTGCGCCTGAAGCTGTTCGACAAGCTGCTGGTGCTGCCCAACCGTTACTTCGACACGCACAACTCCGGGCACCTGATCTCGCGCATCACCTTCAACGTGACCATGGTCACCGGCGCCGCCACCGAGGCGATCAAGGTGGTGATCCGCGAAGGCCTGACAGTGGTGTTCCTGTTTATCTACCTGCTGTGGATGAACTGGAAACTGACCCTGGTGATGCTGGCCATCCTGCCGATCATCGCGCTGATGGTCGGTAACGCCAGCCGCAAGTTCCGCAAGCAGAGCAAGAAGATCCAGGTGGCCATGGGCGACGTCACCCATGTGGCCTCCGAGACCATCCAGGGCTACCGCGTGGTGCGTGGCTTTGGCGGCGAGCGCTACGAGTCGGCGCGCTTCGAAAAAGCCAGCCAGAGCAACACCGACAAGCAACTGCGCATGAACAAAACCGGCTCGGTGTACACGCCGATGCTGCAACTGGTGATCTACACCGCCATGGCCGCGTTGATGTTCCTGGTGCTGTGGCTGCGCGGCGATTCCTCGCCCGGCGACCTGGTCGCCTACATCACCGCCGCGGGCTTGCTGCCCAAGCCGATCCGCCAGTTGTCCGAGGTCAGCTCGACCATCCAGAAGGGCGTGGCGGGCGCCGAGAGCATCTTCGAGCAGCTCGACGAGCCGCAAGAGGTCGACACCGGCAGCATCACCCGTGACCGCGTCAGCGGCCGGCTGGAGGTCAAGGGCCTGTCGTTCACCTACCCGGGGACCGAGCGCGAGGTGCTCAAAGACATCAACTTCGTCGCCGAGCCGGGGCAGATGGTCGCCCTGGTCGGCCGTTCGGGCAGCGGCAAATCGACGCTGGTGGGGTTGATCCCGCGCTTCTACCAGCACAGCCAGGGGCAGATCCTGCTCGACGGCACCGAGGTGCAGGACTACACCCTGCGCAACCTGCGCAGCCACGTGGCCCAGGTGAACCAGCAGGTCACCCTGTTCAACGACAGCGTGGCCAACAACATCGCCTACGGCGACCTGGTCGGCACCCCGCGCGAGCAGATCGTCGCCGCCGCCGAAGACGCCTACGCCAAAGAGTTCATCGACCAGTTGCCGCAAGGCTTCGACACCCAGGTAGGGGAGAACGGCGTGCTGCTTTCCGGTGGCCAGCGCCAGCGCTTGGCGATCGCCCGTGCGCTGCTGAAAAACGCCCCGCTGCTGATTCTCGACGAGGCCACCTCGGCCCTCGACACCGAGTCCGAGCGGCACATCCAGGCGGCGCTGGACACGGTGATGACCGGCCGCACCACCCTGGTGATCGCCCACCGCCTGTCGACCATCGAGAAGGCCGACCTGATCCTGGTGATGGACCAGGGCCGCATCGTTGAGCGTGGCCGCCACGCCGAGCTGCTGGCCCAGGGCGGCTACTACGCGCGCCTGCATGCCATGGGGCTGGATGAGCCCAGCCAGGAAAGCATCACCTAAGCTGCCGGGCGGGCAATTGTATCGGCGGCGCCAACCTGCGCTTACCAAGCCGAGATAATCACCCGCCCTCGGCTTTGCTAGTGTCCCAGGCTCGAACAGAGTGGGGTGCCGGCATGCTGCAAGCGAACACCAGCCCATGGCTGCCCGGGGTGCCGGGCACTGCCGGGCATTGCCTGTGGTTGATGGGGTTGTCCGGGGCGGGCAAGTCTGCCCTGGCCCGTAGCCTGGAGCAGGCCCTGCGCGCCGCCGGGCAGCAGGCCTTTGTGCTCGACAGCGACGCCCTGCGCGCCGGCCTCTGCCAAGACCTCGACACCAGCCCCGGCGGGCGCCGTGAATACCTGCGGCGGCTGGCCGAAGTGGCGCGGCTGATGGTCGATGCCGGGGTGCTGGTGATCGTCGCCGCGACCAGCCCGCTGGATGCCGACCGCCGCGCCGCGCGCGAGCTGTTCACCCCCGGCACCTTTACCCTGGTGCACCTGAACACGCCGCTCTCGGTGTGCGCCGCGCGCGACCCGAAAGGCCTCTACCAGGCCGCCCGCGAAGGCCGCGCGCAGCAACTCAGTGGCCTCGACGGCCCCTGGCAGGCCCCGGAAGACGCCGAACTGGTGCTCGACACCTCCCACTGTTCATTGCTGCAGGCCACCGCCCGCCTGGCCGCTGCGCTGCGCCAGGGTGTCGGGAGTTCCGGCACCCTGTGCTAATATCCCGGCCCTGTTCATTTGGTAGATGGGTTGGTCCATGAAGTTGTCGATGCCTCGGTTCGATCAAGCCCCTGTGCTGGTGGTTGGCGATGTGATGCTTGACCGCTATTGGCATGGCGGCACGTCGCGCATCTCGCCTGAGGCGCCGGTGCCGGTGGTGCGCGTTGAACAGATCGAAGATCGCCCCGGTGGCGCGGCCAACGTTGCGCTGAACATCGCCGCGCTCGGCGCGCCCGCAGCGCTGGTGGGCGTGACCGGCCAGGACGAAGCCGCCGAAAGCCTGGCGGCGAGCCTGGCCGCGGCGCGGGTGACCGCGCGCTTCCAGCGCATCGCCCACCAGCCGACCATCGTCAAGCTGCGGGTGATGAGCCGCCACCAGCAACTGCTGCGCATCGACTTCGAAGAGCCCTTCGCCACCGACCCGCTGCAGCTCACCGCCGATGTGGAAGGCCTGCTCGACGGCGTCAAGGTGCTGGTGCTCTCCGACTACGGCAAGGGCGCGATCAAGCACCACCAGGAGCTGATCCAGGCCGCCCGCCAGCGCAACATCCCGGTGCTGGCCGACCCCAAAGGCAAGGATTTCAGCATCTACCGCGGCGCCAGCCTGATCACCCCGAACCTCAGCGAGTTCGAGGCCATCGTCGGCCGCTGCGCCGATGAAGCCGAGCTGGTCGCCAAGGGCGCCGGGCTGATGACCGAACTCGCCCTGGGCGCCTTGCTGGTGACCCGCGGCGAGCACGGCATGACCCTGCTGCGCCCGGGCCAGCCTGCGCTGCACCTGCCGGCCCGGGCCCGCGAAGTGTTCGACGTCACCGGCGCCGGCGACACGGTGATCTCCACCCTGGCCGCGGCCCTGGCTGCCGGTGAAGACCTGCCCCACGCCGTCGCCTTGGCCAACCTCGCCGCCGGTATCGTGGTCGGCAAGCTGGGCACCGCGGCGATCAGCGCGCCGGAACTGCGCCGCGCCATCTCGCGCGAAGAAGGCTCCGAGCGTGGCGTGCTGACCCTCGACCAGCTCAAGCTGGCGATCGACGATGCCCGCGCGCATAACGAAAAAATCGTCTTCACCAACGGCTGCTTCGACATCCTCCATGCCGGCCACGTGACCTACCTCGAGCAGGCCCGCGCCCAGGGCGACCGGCTGATCGTCGCGGTCAACGACGACGCTTCGGTCAGCCGCCTGAAGGGCCCAGGCCGGCCGATCAACAGCGTTGACCGGCGCATGGCCGTGCTGGCTGGGCTGGGCGCGGTAGACTGGGTGATCAGCTTCCCCGAAGCCACCCCCGAGAACCTGCTCACCCAACTGCGCCCCGACGTGCTGGTCAAGGGCGGCGACTATGGCGTGGAGCAGGTGGTCGGCGCCGACATCGTCAAGGCCTATGGCGGCGAGGTGAAGGTGCTGGGGCTGGTGGAAAACAGCTCGACCACGGCGATCGTCGAGAAAATTCGTAGCCGCTGAAGCGTTGCGGGCTTAGGGCCTATCGCCCGGCACTGCCGGAGTGCCGGACCACGGCCTCCCACCAGATTTGTGTAAGTACTTGATTTAGGCGGCAACACAGAACTGGTGGGAGGCCGGCTGTGCCGGGCGAAGGGCCAGTCAGGTCATGCGCTCAGCAAAACCACCTGAAGTAATCAGGGCTTTCCACCCCCGAGTTAGCGCTCTGATTGCTTAAGTGAACAGCATTACGGCTGTGCCGGGCCGAAGGGGCCTCAAACCCACCTTAAATCTTGTTCCGCGCCAAACGAATCAACGCCCGCGCCCGGGTGGTGATCTTCTTCAGCCCGGTTTTCTGCGCCGCCGGCACCGCCAGGCCCTGGCGGTGCAGCCAGTCTCGCCATTTGATGCGCTCCTCGCGCACCACCCAGCCGTCTTGCGCGGCGAAGCTCTCGGCCAGGTACAGGCCGCGGGTTGGCGCCGGGTGCAGCTCGCCTTTTTTCAAGGTGTACAGCTCGGGCAGCGGCTTGCCGTCCTTGAGCGGCACCAGGTAGAGGTCGGGCCGGCCGGGGTTCAGCCGCGCCACCAGTTGGTCTTTTTCCAGCCGTTCATCCACGTGGTACAGGCTCAGCGCCCGGGCTTCGCGGGGGGCTTCCAGGCGCAGGTCGTACACCAGTTGCAGCGAGGCCGTGGGCAGGTGCACGTAGGCACGGGGCTTTTCGATCAAGGCCAGGCCACCGCAGCGCACCGTGCGCGCCGCGCCGGCGCGGGGGGCCAGGGTGAAGGCCGCGGCATCGCGGTACTTCAGGGTGCCGGCATAGGGGGCGGGCAGCCAGGTGTCTTTGAAGCGGCCATTGAGCCAGCCTTCGGGGGTTTCCAGCAGGCATTCCTCGGCCACTTCCTGCACCGCGGTGTGCAGCGGCAGGTTCAGCTCATGGGCCGGCACGTAGCCGGAAATCAATTTGAGCACCACGTCGCCGCGGTCTTCGCGGCGCTGGCGCACCAGCACCCAGTAATCCTTGCCCTGCCAGGCCAGGGTCAGGCGCACTGAAACCCCCAGGTTGGCCAGCTCCACGGCAAAGTGTTCGGGGTCGTCTATGTCGATGTGCCGGCGCCGCTCGAGGGTTTGCGCGAAGTTCAGCGGCATGCCGATGCTTTGGTAGGTGAGCGCTTCGGGGGTGGCTTCGACGAACAGGGACAGCGTCTTGAAGTTGCCGGGGTTCTTGCGGATGAGGGTACGCGGCATACGGATTCCTATGTGGGCCGCGCACCCGGTGAGTCAGCGCGCGGCGAGGACGGCGGCCGCCGTGGCGACATTGTGGGCAAGGTGCACGGGGTTGATGGTCCCGACGATAGCACTGGTCACACCCGGGTGGTCAAACAGCAGGGCGAAGCTGGCTTTGACCGGGTCTTGCCCAGCCAGGCAGGCATGGCCACTGGCCAGAGCCTTTTTCACCAGAATGCCCTTGCCGTGTGACAGCGCATGGTCGATGACCGGCCGTTCGGCTTGCTCGTTCAGATTGTAGGTGACCATGGCGCAGTCGCCGTGTTCCAAGGCGCGGATGCCGCCCTCCACGGTTTTGCCGGAAAACCCATAGCCCAGCAGCTTGCCTTCGCGCTTGAGCTCGGCCAGGGCGGCATACACGCCTTCTTCCTCGAGGATGCGCAGGTCGTGGCCGTCGGAGTGCACCAGCACCAGGTCGAGGCGGTCGGTGCCCAGCCGTTGCAGGCTGCGTTCGACCGAGGCGCGGGTGTGCGCGGCGCTGAAGTCGAAGCGCGACTGGCCGCCCTCGAATTCCTCGCCCACCTTGCTGACGATCACCCATTCATCGCGCTGGCCGCGCAGCAGCGGGCCGAGGCGTTCTTCACTGGTGCCGTAGGCTGGGGCGGTGTCGAGCAGGTTGATGCCCAGCTCGCGGGCCTGGCGCAGCAGCATGCGGGCTTCTTCGTCAGTGGGCAGGATGAAACCAGCGGGGTACTTCACGCCCTGGTTGCGGCCGAACTTGACCGTGCCCAGGCCCAGCGGCGAAACCTTCGGGCCCTGGGCGCCCAGGTGGCGGTGGTACGGGTGCAGGCTGGCGACGGTCATGGCAGCAGTTGTTCCCAAGGGGTTTGGCCCAGCGCCGGGCGCGGCAGGGCGGGCAGGGGGGCATGGGCGCCGGGGGTGATACCGGCCTCGGCCAGGTTGGCCAGCACGCGGTCGGCGAAATCTGGCGCCAGCGCCAGTTTGGTCGGCCAGCCCACCAGCAGCGCGCCTTGCTCATGCAGGAAGGCGTTGTCGGGGCGCACCAGGCCAGACTGCGCGGGCTCCGCGCGGTCGACCCGCAGGCTGGCCCAGGCCAGCGCCGAGGTGTCGAGCCAGGGCAGCAGTTGCTCCACTTCATGGCGCGCGGCGGCGATCTGCTGCTCGGGGCTGCGCGCCACGCCATCGGCCTCGGCGATGTCACCGCCGAGGTACCACACCCACTGGCCGCCAGCCGCGGGGTGGGTGGTCACGGTGATGCGCGGCTTCGGCCCGCCGCCTAGGCAGTGGGCGTACAGCGGCTTGAGCGCCGCGCCCTTGGCCAGCACCATGTGCAGCGGCCGGCGCTGCATGGCCGGCTGCTGCACGCCAAGGCTTGCCAGCAGCTCGGCGGTGCCGGCGCCGGCGCTGAGCACCACGCGTTGGGCACGAATCTCCACGCCATCGGCGCGCAGGCCGGCCAGTTGGCCGCCGTCAAGCAGCGGTTCGAGGTGCTCAGCCGCCAGCAGGCTGTCGCCGGCCAGTTCGGCGAGGCGCGCGACCAGGCTCGGGACATCGACCACCAGTTCGGCCAGCCGGTACACCTTGCCTTTGAAGCGCGGGTGTTGCAGCGCCGGCGGCAGGTGCTCGCCCTTGACCGCATCGACCCGGCCGCGCACCGCCTTGCTGGCGAAGAAGCTGCTGAGGTTGCCGGCCAGGGTGCCAGGGGACCACAAGTAGTGCGCCTCGGAGAGCAGGCGCACGCCGGCCAGGTCCAGCTCGCCGCGGCCGGCCAGGGCCTCGCGCCAGCGCCCGGGCATGGCCGCGATCGCCTCGGAGGCGCCGGTGAGGGCGCCGTGCAGGGCGTACTTGGTGCCGCCGTGGATGATCCCTTGCGACTTGAGCGTTTGCCCGCCGCCAAGGCTGGCGTTTTCCACCAGTACCGTCGCGAAGCCGGCCTGGCGCAGGCGCGCGTTGAGCCAAAGCCCGGCGACGCCGCCGCCTACGATCAGTACATCTGTGGTTAAAGCCGCTGCCATGAAGCCCTCTCGCTTGGGTGACCAGGGCAGCGAGTATAACAACCTCGCCTCAGTGGCCGCTGGTTTGCGAGAACAACTGGATCACCAGCACGCCGCCGACGATCATCGCCAAGCCAGCCACGGCGGCGAGGTCGAGTTTTTGCCCGTAGATGAAGTAGGCGGCGATGCTCACCAGCACGATGCCCATGCCCGACCAGATGGCGTAGGTGATGCCCACCGGGATGGCGCGCATCACCAGCGTCAGCAGCACGAAGGCGGTGCCGTAGCCGAGCACCACCAGCAGCAACGGCAGTGGCGTGCTCAGGCCCTTGACGGCCTTCATCGACAGGGTGGCGATCACTTCGGCGCAGATGGCGATAGCGAGGTAGTAGTAAGCAGTCATGGTGGTGCCCTCCCGATGGATGGAAGGATTTTCCGCTGGCATTCAGGTGCGGTAAAGTCATTACCTATCTGAAAAGGAGATAGGCCAATGCCAGCCCCCCTGTGGAGCCTTGAGCACATTCGGCTGTTCGTCGAGGTGGCCGAGCAGCGTTCGTTTTCCGCCGTGGCGCGGCAGCGGCACAAGGCGCAGTCGGCCATCAGCGCGGCGGTGGCGGCGCTGGAGGCTGACCTCGGCGTGACCCTGTTCGAGCGCAGCAGCGGCCGCCACCCGCAGCTCACCGACGAGGGCCGCGGCCTGTTGGAAGAAGCCCGTGAACTGCTGCGCCAGTGCGACCGCCTCGACGGCCGTGCCATGGCCTTGATGCGCGGGCAAGAGTCGCGCCTGCGCCTGGCCCACGACGAAGCCATGCCGCTACAGCCGGTGCTCGACAGCCTCGAGGAGCTGGCCGAGCGTTACCCGGCGCTGGAGATGCAGCTCACCACGGGCGCCCAGGGCGCGGTGGTGGCCAAGTTGCTGGGGCGCGAGGCCGACCTGGGCCTGGCGTTCAGCTACGAGCGCATGCCCGAGGCGCTGGAGCGGCGCGCGGTGGGCAGCGTGGAGATGGTCACCGTGTGTTCGGTCGGCCACCCGCTGTCGGCGCTGGCCCAGGTAGACCGCCGCGAGTTGGCCCGGCACCGCCAGTTGCTGATCGCCCTGCCCAGCAGCGGCTATGCCGGCGCCGAGCCGGTGAGCCCGCAGGTGTGGCGCGCCGACAGCTTTTACGCCATGGCCGAGTGGCTGATGCGCGGCCTGGGCTGGGCCTGGCTGCCGCGCCACGTGGTGCAGTACCCAGGCTATGCCGGGCAAATGGTCGAATTGCGCAGTGACTGGGTGCCGCCGGCGCTGGTGGTCGAGTTGCTCTGGCGCCGCGACGAGCCCCTGGGCCCGGTGGCCAACTGGCTGGCCCAGCGTTTCGCCGCGCATTTGCGCGCCATCGGCTAACAGGTACACTGCCGCGCCATGAACAGAACCCTCTATAGCCTGTTGTTTAACCTGGGCCTGCCGTTGATCTTCCTGCGCTTGTGGTGGCGCGGCTTGAAAAACCCGGCCTACCGCGCCCGCGTGGGCGAACGCTTCGCCCTTGGCCTGCCGGCGCTGCCGCCGGGCTGCCTGTGGGTGCATGCGGTGTCGGTGGGTGAAAGCATCGCCGCCGCGCCGCTGGTGCGCCGGCTGCTCGCCGAGTACCCGGGCCGCACGGTGCTGGTCACCTGCATGACGCCCACCGGCTCGGAGCGCATCCAGGCGCTGTTCGGCGGCGAGCCGCGGGTGCGCCATTGTTACCTGCCGTACGACCTGCCCTGGGCGGTGGGGCGGTTTCTCACGCGTACCCGGCCCAGCCTGGCGGTGGTGATGGAAACCGAACTATGGCCCAACTACGTGCACCAGTGCGCCCGCCGCGGCATCCCGGTGGCGCTGGCCAACGCGCGGTTGTCGGCGCGTTCGGCCAAGGGCTATGCGCGGGTGCCCAAGCTCACCGGGCCGATGCTCGCCGAGCTGAACCTGATCGCCGTGCAAACCCAGGCCGAGGCCGAGCGCTTCCTGGCGCTGGGTGCCCGCCCCGAGGCGCTGCAGGTCACCGGTTCGATCAAGTTCGACCTGAGCGTTGACCCGGCCCTGCCGGCCCGCGCCGCCGAGCAGCGGGCGCAGTGGCAGGCCGGCGAGCGGCCGGTGTGGATCGCCGCGAGCACCCGCGAGGGCGAAGATGCCCTGGTGATCGCCGCCCACCAGCGGCTGTTGGCCACCGCGCCGGATGCGCTGATGATTCTGGTGCCGCGCCACCTCGAGCGCTTCAACAGTGCCGCCGCGCAGTTGAGCGAGGCGGGCCTGAGCTACGTGCGCCGCTCCAGCGGCGAGCCGGTGCAGGCCAGCACCCAAGTGCTGCTGGGCGACAGCATGGGTGAGCTGCTGTTCCTGTATGCCCTGGCCGACATCGCCTTCGTCGGCGGCAGCCTGGTGCCCACCGGCGGGCACAACCTGCTCGAACCCGCCGCGCTGGCGCGCCCGCTGCTCAGCGGGCCGCACCTGTTCAACTTTCTCGAGATCGCCGCGCAGTTGCGGCAGGCCCAGGCTCTGGAAGTGGTCGATAACGCCGAAGCCCTGGGCGACGCCCTGCGCCGGCTGGTGGAACTGCCGCAAACCGCCGAGCGCATGGGCGCCGCGGGGCTGGCGGTGATGCAGGCGAACCGCGGCGCGCTGGAGCGTTTGGTGGGGTTGTTGAAGGGGTTGGGGTAAGGGTTTTCGGGCGAAGGGCCCTTGAGCCTGTTCACCGCGTCACTGGCTGGGCGATGAAGCGGCAAGATGCCAGTGTTGACAGCCTGGAAAATCAGCCGGAAACTTGCGTTGAGGACTGCAACTGCGCATCTCGAGGCATGGCTCGCCAGTCACTGGCCCCCTCGTACTTGGCAGCGGAGAAACTGGCACTCTCCGAAGCGGTGACGCCTTCTAGCAAGGCGGATTCTGACCCCAAAGGCTTCAGCGCCGGGTGCTAAAGGATCGCTGCGACCGCTCCTCTACTTTTTCTACTTAACGGCGCCTCTATCAGGCGCCGTTTTCATTCTCTAGCCGTTGTGCTGATTCGATGGGATGGGGTTCAACTGCCCCTCGCCTGGCACAGCCGTAATGCTGTTCACTTAAGCCATTTCACGGCTTTACGGAAGAGATCAATCTGTGAGCTCTGCTGATTTTGCGCATGAGCTTCAGGGCCCATCGCCCGGCACAGCCGGCCTCCCACGGGTTCTGTGTTGCCCCGTAAATCAAGTACTTACACAAATCTGGTGGGAGGCCGGCTGTGCCGGGCGATAGGCCAGTCAGATCATGCGCTCGGTAAGACCCCAGGAAGAGATCATGGCTTTGTCCCTAAGATTTAGCGCTCTGATTGCTTCAGTGAACAGCTTTACGGCACAGCCGGCCTCCCACAGGTTGTGTATTGCTGAGTAAATCAATGGCTTACACCAATCTTGTGGGAGGCCGTGGTCCGGCACTCCGGCTGTGCCGGGCGAAGGGCCCTCCAACCTGCTACCGCTTCACCGGCTGCAACAACGCCCGCGCCGCTTGCTGTAGATCCGGCGGCAGGAAGTCTTTGTCTGGGTTGTAGTCGGGCTTCAGGTATTGCCCCAGTTGCTGCAGGTCATCCGGGCTGAGGGTGCCGGCGGCCTGCTTCAGGCGCAGGTTGTCGAGGATGTAGTCGTAGCGGCTGTTGTTGTAGTCGCGCACCGAGGCGTACAACTGGCGCTGGGCGTCGAGCACGTCGACGATGTTGCGGGTGCCCACCTGGTAGCCGATCTCGGTGGCTTCCACCGCGCTCTGGTTCGACACGATGGATTGCCGCCGGGCCTTCACCTGCTCTACGTCGGTGTTCACCGCGCGGTGCAGGTTGCGAGTATTCTCCACCACCTGGCGGCGCATCGCCTCGCGCTGGTATTCGGCCTGGTTCAGCCGTTGGCTGGCCTCGCGCACCTGGGAGCTGGTCATGCCGCCGCTGTACAGCGGGATGTTCAGCCGCAGCCCAATCGTTTGCCGGCTTACGTCGCTGCCGTACACCTGGCCATCGCGCGGGGCCGGGTTGCTCAACTGGAAGTTGTCGTTGTCGCCGCGCTCGTACTCGGCGACGGCGTCGAGCGTGGGCGCATGGCCGGCCTTGCGCTGGCGCAGGGTTTGCTCGGCGGCGTCGATGGCGGCGCGGGTGGCCAGCAGGTCGAGGTTCTGCTGCGAGGCGGTGTCGACCCAGGCGCGGGCGTCGTTGGGTGCCGGCGGCAGCACCGGCAGGGTGTGCACAATGCCTTGCAGCCCGGTGTAGTCGCGGTTGGTCAGGGTGGTCAGCGCCTGGAAGGCGTCCTGCACCTGGCGCTCGGCGATCAGCCGGTTGGCCCGTGAGGTGTCGTAGCTGGCCTGGGACTGCAGCATGTCGGTCTTGTCGGTCAGGCCCACGTTGAAGCGCTCGTTGGATTGGTCCAACTGGCGCCTGAAGGCGTCTTCCTCGGCGCGCGCAGTGGCCAGCGCGTCTTGGGCGCGCAGCACGGAAAAATACGCCTCGGCGCTTTGCAGGATGAGGTTCTGCTCGGTGGCCGACAGTTGCAGCGCGGCCTGCTCGTTGCCGGCTTCGGCGGCCTTGAGCTGGAACCAGCGGTCGGCGCGGAACAGCGGCTGGCTGAGGGTGGCGCGCCAGCTGGTGCCGCTGCGGTTGGCGATGACGTCCTGGCCGCTGATCGGCACCTTTTGCCGGATGTCGTTGGCGTCGGCGCCGGCCGAGAGGTTTGGCAGCAGCCCGGCGCGGGCCTGGGGTACTTGTTCGATGCGCGCGGCGTAGTCGGCCCGCGAGGCGGCCAGGTCGGCGTTATTGTCGGCGGCCTGGTGGTACACGCTCATCAGGTCGATCTGGCTCGCCAGTGGTGGTGGGTTGGCGGCCCACGCCTGGTTCGCGCTTAGCAGCCCCATGGCCATCAGCAACCCGCAACGCTTGAACATTCCCTGCTCCCCAGTGCTTATGCCGTTCGAGTATACGAGGCGGCGAATTTTCCGACCACGCGCGGCGCGGTTCTATCCTTGCCGTTGGCCAAATTACCCGGGCTTGGCTACACTGCACGCTGTTCTTGTCGGGGTGCCTCGCGTAAGAGGCTGAGATCGGATGATTCCGGATCCCGTTGAACCTGATCAGGTTGATGCCTGCGTAGGGAACAAGATTGCTCGCTTCCCGGCGAGCCCTCTTGTGTTGGGCCTGGGAAGCGTGTTTGCACGCCATACCCCCAGGCCCGGCACGCGGCTGCCTAGCGCCATTCCGTTCAGGTTCAACCCTCGGCTCCACTTGCTGGATGCTGTCTGGAGAGCCTGAGATGCGAAAACAACAAAGTGTCGCCTTGAGCGAGTCGGCCAAGGTCGATCAACAATCGGTACAGCCGTTTCCCCGTTCGCAAAAAATCTACGTGCAGGGCTCGCGCCCCGATATTCGCGTGCCCATGCGTGAAATCAGCCTCGACGTGACCCCCACCGACTTCGGCGGCGAGATCAACCCGCCGGTGCTGGTGTACGACACCTCCGGCCCGTACACCGACCCGAACGCCGTCATCGACGTGCGCAAAGGGCTGGCCGACGTGCGTTCGGCGTGGATCGACAGCCGTGGCGACACCGAGCGCCTGGCCGGGCTCAGTTCGCGCTTTGGCCAGGAGCGCCTGGCCGACCCGGACCTCACCGCGTTGCGCTTCGCCCATGTGAACAACCCGCGCCGCGCCAAGGCCGGGGCCAACGTGACGCAGATGCACTACGCGCGCCAGGGCATCATCACCGCCGAGATGGAGTACGTGGCCATCCGCGAGAACATGAAGCTGCAGGAGGCCCGCGCGGCAGGCCTGCTCAGCGCCCAGCACGGCGGCCACAGCTTCGGTGCCAACATCCCGAAAGAGATCACCCCCGAGTTCGTGCGCGAGGAAATCGCCCGCGGCCGCGCGATCATTCCGGCCAACATCAACCACACCGAACTCGAGCCGATGATCATCGGCCGCAACTTCCTGGTGAAGATCAACGGCAACATCGGCAACAGCGCGCTGGGCTCGTCGATCGAAGAAGAAGTGGCCAAGCTGACCTGGGGCATCCGCTGGGGCTCGGACACGGTGATGGACCTTTCCACCGGCAAGCACATCCATGAAACCCGCGAGTGGATCATCCGCAACTCGCCGGTGCCGATCGGCACCGTGCCGATCTACCAGGCGCTGGAGAAGGTCGGCGGCATCGCCGAAGACCTCACCTGGGAGCTGTTCCGCGACACCCTGATCGAACAGGCCGAGCAGGGCGTGGACTACTTCACCATCCACGCCGGCGTACTGCTGCGCTACGTGCCGCTGACCGCCAAGCGGGTCACCGGGATCGTCAGCCGCGGTGGCTCGATCATGGCCAAATGGTGCCTGGCCCATCACCAGGAGAACTTCCTGTACACGCATTTCGATGAGATCTGCGAAATCATGAAGGCCTACGACGTGAGCTTCTCCCTGGGCGACGGCCTGCGCCCCGGGGCGATCGCCGATGCCAACGACGCCGCCCAGTTCGGCGAACTCGAAACCCTCGGCGAGCTGACCAAGATCGCCTGGAAGCACGACGTGCAGTGCATGATCGAAGGCCCCGGCCACGTGCCGATGCAGTTGATCAAGGAGAACATGGACAAGCAGCTCGAGTGCTGCGACGAGGCGCCGTTCTACACCCTCGGCCCGCTGACCACCGACATCGCCCCTGGCTATGACCACATCACCTCGGGCATCGGCGCGGCGATGATCGGCTGGTTCGGCTGCGCCATGCTGTGCTACGTCACACCCAAGGAGCACCTGGGGCTGCCAAACAAGGACGACGTGAAAACCGGGATCATCACCTACAAGATCGCCGCCCACGCGGCAGACCTGGCCAAGGGCCACCCGGGCGCGCAGATTCGCGACAACGCGCTGTCCAAGGCGCGCTTCGAGTTCCGCTGGGAAGACCAGTTCAACCTGGGCCTCGACCCCGACACCGCGCGGGCCTACCACGACGAAACGCTGCCGAAGGAATCGGCCAAGGTCGCGCACTTCTGCTCGATGTGCGGGCCGAAGTTCTGCTCGATGAAAATCACCCAGGAAGTGCGTGAATACGCCGCCAGCCAGCGCATCGACAGCGTCGACCTGTCGCTGGAGGAGGGCATGCGCGAGCAGGCCCAGCGTTTCAAGCAGGAAGGCAGCCAGCTGTACCAGAAAGTCTGACCCTCGGGGCGGGCGCCTGGCGCGCCCGCCCTTGGGCATACCCCTTATTCCTTCGAGAGCATCATGACCCCTGTTTCCTACTCACCCAATGCCGTGATCGGCGCCGACCAGCGCGTGCTGGGCGGGCGTGACCTGTTTTCACTGTGGTTTTCCCTGGGCGTGGGCCTGATGGTGCTGCAGACCGGCGCCCTGCTGGCGCCGGGCCTGGGGCTGGCGCACAGCCTGCTGGCGATCGGCCTGGGCACCTTGGTCGGCGTACTGCTGCTGGCCGCCGCCGGGATCATCGGCACCGACACCGGGTTGTCGGCCATGGCCGCCCTGCGCCAGAGCCTGGGCCGCCACGGCGCGGCCCTGCCGGCGCTGCTGAACCTGCTGCAGCTGGTGGGCTGGGGCGCGTTCGAAATCATCGTGATGCGCGACGCCGCCAGCCTGCTCGGGGCCAAAGCCTTCGGCGAGGGCAGCGTGGCGGCCAACCCGCTGGCCTGGACGCTGCTGTTCGGCGTGCTGGTCACCCTGCTGGCGGTGGCCGGGCCACTGACCTTCGTGCGCCGGGTGCTGCGCAAGTGGGGCATCTGGCTGCTGCTGGGCGCCTGTGTGTGGCTCACGCTCAACCTGTTGCGCCAGGCAGACCTCGCCGCGCTGTGGCAGCAGGCCGGTGACGGCTCGATGCCGCTGGCGGTGGGGTTCGACATCGCCATTGCCATGCCGCTGTCGTGGCTGCCGCTGATCGCCGACTACTCGCGCTTCAGCAAGGGCGCGCGCAGCACCTTTGGCGGCACGGCGCTGGGGTTCTTCTTCGGCAACCTGTGGCTGATGGGCCTGGGCGTGGCCTACACCCTGGCCTTCGCCCCCAGCGGCGAAGCCAACGCGCTGCTGTTGGCGCTGGCCGGCGCGGGCCTGGGCATTCCGTTGCTGCTGATTTTGCTCGATGAGTCGGAAAACGCCTTTGCCGACATCCACTCGGCGGCGGTGTCGGTGGGCCTGCTGGCGGCGTTGTCGGTGCGCCAACTGGCGTTGGGCATTGGCGTGCTGTGCGCGCTGATCGCGGCGTTCGCGCCGCTGGCGCAGTACCAGAACTTCCTGCTGCTGATCGGCTCGGTGTTCGCGCCGTTGTTCGGCGTGGTGCTGGTCGACCACTTCCTGCTGCGCCAGCGCGCCGCCCGGGCGCAGTTACCGGCGCTGGGCTGGCCGGCGCTGGTGGCCTGGGCGGGCGGGGTGGTGACCTACCACACCCTGGCCAACCTCTACCCAGACCTCGGCGCCACGCTGCCGGCGCTGGTGGTCGCCGGCGTGCTGCAGGCGCTGCTGGGCCGCGCCTTCAACGGCGGGCCGGCACCAGCGCGGGCTTGATCACGCCATTCAGGCGGGCGTAGGGGATGCTCAGTTCGATGTGGCCGAGCGCGTAGGGCGCGATCGTGGTCACGTCGTACTTGAGCAGCACGGCGTCACGGGTCAGGGCGATGTTGGCGGTTTTCTGGAACGGCCATTGCTGGCGGAAGCCCGCGTCCTGGTCCAGCTTGGTGTTGACCAGCCAGCCGCGGTGCGCCTCCTGGGCGGCCAGCCAGAACGCCGGCTCCTCGCCCGGCACCAGCATATCGCTGAGGCTCAGCACCTTGTGCTGCGCCCGCGAGTAGTTGATGAAGCCGCGCCCAGGCGCGCCGTGGGCGCCGCCCTGGTCGAGGTAGCTCGACAGCTCGACGATCACCAGCCCGTCATGCTGCTCGCGTACCTTGGCTTGCAGGTAAGTGGCGTTGCGCGGCCCGGCGCTGGCGAAAAACTGCTGCTCGAACGCCTCCAGGCTGGCCGGCGCCGGCTGCACCCCGGCCAGGCCCAGCAGGCGTTGCTGCACCGCGGCGTCCAACGGCGGTTCGTCGGCAAAACGCACGGTGTCGACGTTCACCAGCGGGCAATCGCTGCTGGCGCAGCCGGGCTTGAGGTGCTCCCAGGCCTGGTGCTGGCTGGGCAGGGGGGCGTCGTAGTCAGGCCCGAACAGGCTCTGGCAAGCGCCCAGGCTGAGGGCAACCAGGGCCAGGGCGGAGAGTTTCGACAGCGACATGTGAGTCCTTGGCGGCAAGAAAGATCGTGCTTGGACTATAAACGGCGCCGCCAGTTCGCCACCAGTCACCGGCCTTGAATTCTGCCCGTTTTGGCCCTACAAACTCTCTAACCTGCCGTTTGCCGCCAAGGGGCTGCACAGGGCGCGACGGCGCGCTAGGATGCGCCAAACCCCATGGAAGAGACGAGGCATTGCCATGACAGACGCGAGTAACTCGGTACCGAGCAAGGTCGAGGTCGACAAGCGCGAAAACTGCTTCAAGGGGTTCTACAAGGTCGACAAACTGTACCTGCGCCACGAGCTGTTCGCCGGCGGCATGGGCAAGCAGATCAGCCGCGAACTGTTCGTGCGCCACGACGCGGTGTGCGTGCTGCCGTATGACCCCATCACCGACAACGTGGTGCTGATCGAGCAGTTTCGCGTGGGCGCGATGGGCAAGGTGGCCAACCCGTGGCTGATCGAAATGGTCGCCGGGCTGATCGACAAGGCCGAAACGCCAGAAGAAGTTGCGCACCGCGAGGCAGAAGAGGAAGCTGGGCTGGTTTTGAAAGCACTGTGGCCGGTGACCTCCTATTTCCCCTCGCCGGGGGGCAGCAACGAACACGTACACCTGTTTGTGGGGCGCTGCGACAGCGAGGGTGCGGGCGGGCTGCATGGCCTGCTGGAGGAAGAAGGCGAAGACATCCGCGTGCGGGTCTGGGCGTTCGAGGACGCGCTGCAGGCTGTGCGCGACGGCAAGATCATCAACGCGGCGGCCATCATCGCCATTCAATGGCTGGCCCTGAACCGCGAAGAAGTCAGGGGGATGTGGAAGTGAATCTGTTGCGCGAACGCTACCGGGTGGATCTCGCCGGGTTGCAAGCGGCCTGTGAGGCCAACTACGCACGCTTGATGCGCCTGCTGCCTGGCATGCGCGAGGAGCAGCGTTCGCGCCAGATCGCCATGACCCAGGGTGACCAGATGCTCGGCGTGCTGGCCATCGAGGTGACCCAGGCCGGCCCCTACACCAGCACCCTGCGGGTGAGCCAGCAGCACAGCCTGCCCTGGCTGCCGGTGCCGCACATGGAGGTGCAGGTGTACCACGACGCGCGCATGGCCGAAGTGGTCGGCGCCGAGCACACCCGGCGGTTTCGCAGCATCTACCCGTACCCGAACGCCGGCATGCACCAGCCGGATGAAAAAGCCCAGTTGAATCTGTTCCTGGGGGAGTGGCTGAGCCACTGCCTGGCGTGTGGGCATGAGTACGAGACGGTGAGGTGAGCGCTGCGCGAAGCCGCAAGGCCAAAGCCACCCGTTGAAGAACTGGCCGCTTGAAGCTTGCCCCCTTGCCGCTTGCAGCTTGCCCCTTGCCCCTCCCCCCCAAAGGGGGGCCCATTTGCCCCTTTCCCCCGGGCACACCATAATCCCCCCACACATACGCCTGATGGGAGATGGCCTTGCCGAACGTTTACGCGACCCCCGATGACTCGGTGCTGCTGTTGCAACTGACCGACAGCCATCTGTTCGCCGAAGATGACGGCACACTGCTCGGCATGAACACCCGCGAAAGCTTCGAGCAGGTGTTGGCGCTGGTGCATGCCGATGGCCGCCAGTACGACCTGATGCTCGCCACCGGCGACCAGTCCCAGGACGGCACCCCAGAGTCCTATCAGCGCTTTCGCCAGATGACCGCCGGTATCCGCGCGCCCAAGCGCTGGATCCCCGGCAACCACGATGAATCCGCGGTCATGCAGCAGTTGTACGGCGACCACGAGCTGCTCGACTCGGTCACCGACGTCGGCAACTGGCGGGTGACGATGCTCGACTCCTCGGTGCCGGGCTCGGTGCCGGGGCTGTTGTCCAACGACCAACTGCGCCTGCTCGAAGATTCGCTGGCCGACGAACCCGATCGCCACCACCTGGTGTGCCTGCACCACCACCCGATTTCCATCGCCTGCAAGTGGATGGAGCCGATCGGCCTGCGCAATGCCGAGGCGTTCTGGGCGCTGCTCGACCGGTTCAAGCAGGTGCGCGCGGTGCTGTGGGGGCATATTCACCAGGACTGGGACAGCCAGCGCGGCGACGTGCGGCTGCTTGCCAGCCCCTCGACCTGCATCCAGTTCGCCCCGCGCTCCGAAGACTTCGGCCTCGACCGCATCGCCCCGGGCTACCGCTGGTTGCAGTTGCACCCCGATGGCCGGATCGACACCGGCGTGGTGCGCGTGCCCGGCTTTACCTTCAGCGAAAACTTTGGCGGCAGCGGTTACTGATGGGCATTCTGTACATTCATGGCCTCAACAGCTCGCCGCTGTCGCACAAGGCCCAGCAGTTGAGCCAGGCCATGGCCCTGCTGGGGCTCGAAACGCAACTGCAGGTGCCCGCTTTGCACCACCACCCGCGCCAGGCCATGGCCCAGTTGGAGGCCGCCCTTGATACATTGGGTGGCAAGCCGCTGCTGGTCGGCAGCTCGCTGGGCGGCTACTATGCGACCCATTTGGCGCAGCGCCACGGGCTGCCGGCATTGCTGATCAACCCGGCGGTCAACCCGCACCGGTTGTTCGATGGCTACCTCGGCACCCAGCAAAACCTGTACAGCGGCGAAACCTGGGAGCTCACGCTCGACCACATCACCGCCCTGGCCGAGCTGGAAGTACCGCCGCCGGCCGCGGGTGAGCAGCTACAGGTGTGGCTGCAAAGCGGCGATGAAACCCTCGACTACCGCCGTGCCGAGCAGTTCTACCAGGGCTGCGCGGTGGATGTGCAACCCGGCGGAGACCACGGCTACCAAGGTTTCGGCCAACGTTTACCCGAGCTGCTGGCCTTGGCCGGCATCGGCCCGGAACGCTGCAAGGCCATTGATTTTTCCGTGTTTTGAACCCTTTGACGACGAGACCCCATGGCCACTCCCAGCGCTAGCTCCTATAACGCCGACGCCATCGAAGTCCTCTCGGGCCTCGACCCGGTGCGCAAACGCCCGGGCATGTACACCGACACCAGCCGGCCCAACCACCTCGCCCAGGAAGTGATCGACAACAGCGTCGACGAAGCCCTGGCAGGCCACGCCCGCACCATCGAGGTGATCCTCCACGCCGACCATTCGCTGGAAGTGATCGACGACGGCCGTGGCATGCCGGTCGACATCCACCCTGAAGAGGGCGTGCCGGGCGTTGAGCTGATCCTCACCAAGCTGCACGCCGGCGGCAAGTTCTCCAACAAGAACTACCAGTTCTCCGGCGGTTTGCATGGGGTGGGCATTTCGGTGGTCAACGCCTTGTCTACCCAGGTGCGGGTGCGGGTCAAGCGCGACGGCAACGAATACCAGATGACCTTCGCCGACGGCTTCAAGGCCACCGACCTTGAAGTGATCGGCAGCGTGGGCAAGCGCAACACCGGCACCAGCGTGTACTTCGCGCCAGACCCAAAGTATTTCGACTCGCCGAAGTTCTCGGTGTCGCGCCTCAAGCACGTGCTCAAGGCCAAGGCGGTGCTGTGCCCGGGCCTGGAAGTGATCTTCGACGATAAAACCAGCAACGAAAAAACCCGCTGGTACTTCGAAGACGGCCTGCGCTCTTACCTTGCCGACGCGGTCAACGGCTTTGCCTGCCTGCCCCAGGCGCCGTTCTGCGGCAGCCTGGCGGGCAACAAGGAGGCGGTTGACTGGGCGCTGCTGTGGCTGCCGGAGGGCGGCGAAAGCGTGCAGGAGAGCTACGTCAACCTGATCCCCACCGCCCAGGGCGGCACCCACGTCAACGGCCTGCGCCAGGGCCTGCTCGATGCCATGCGCGAGTTCTGCGAGTTCCGCAACCTGCTGCCGCGCGGGCTCAAGCTGGCGCCGGAAGACGTCTGGGAGCGCATCTGCTTCGTGCTGTCGACGAAAATGCAGGACCCGCAATTCTCCGGCCAGACCAAAGAACGCTTGTCGTCCCGCGAAGCGGCGGCATTCGTGTCTGGGGTGGTCAAGGATGCCTTCAGCCTGTGGCTCAACGAGCACCCCGAACTGGGCCTGCAACTGGCGGAGCTGGCCATCAACAACGCCGGCCGGCGCCTGAAGGCCAGCAAAAAGGTCGAGCGCAAGCGCATCACCCAGGGCCCGGCGCTGCCGGGCAAGCTGGCCGACTGCGCCGGGCAGGACCCTGCCCGCGCCGAGCTGTTCCTGGTCGAAGGTGACTCGGCCGGTGGTTCGGCCAAGCAGGCGCGCGACAAGGAATTCCAGGCGATCCTGCCGCTGCGCGGGAAAATCCTCAACACCTGGGAAGTCGACGGCAACGAAGTACTGGCCAGCCAGGAAGTGCACAACATCGCCGTGGCGATCGGGGTAGACCCAGGCGCGGCGGATCTCACCCAACTGCGTTACGGCAAGGTGTGCATCCTCGCCGACGCCGACTCCGACGGCCTGCACATCGCCACCTTGCTGTGCGCGCTGTTCGTGCAGCACTTCCGCCCGCTGGTCGAGGCCGGGCACGTGTACGTGGCGATGCCGCCGCTGTACCGCATCGACCTCGGCAAAGAGATCTACTACGCCCTGGACGACGCCGAGCGCGACGGCATTCTCGACCGCCTGGTGGCCGAGAAAAAACGCGGCAAGCCGCAGGTCACCCGCTTCAAGGGCCTGGGCGAGATGAACCCGCCGCAACTGCGCGAAACCACCATGGACCCAAACACCCGGCGCCTGGTGCAACTGGCACTCGACGACCTCGAGCCGACCCGCGAGATCATGGACATGATGCTCGCCAAAAAGCGCGCCGGTGATCGCAAGGCCTGGCTCGAATCCAAGGGTAACCTCGCCGAGGTGCTGGTTTGACGCCACGGGTGGTACTGCTGTGCCTGCTGTTGGCCCTGCTCCCCACCGCCCGCGCCGCCGTGCCGGAACTGGAGTTGCTGAGCGAACACCCGATCGACGGCATGCCCACCGGCAACCTGTCGGGGCTGGCGATGTGCCGTGGCGAACTGTGGGGCGAATCGGACCGCGACGATGACCGCGTGTACCGCTTCGACCGCTCGGGCAGCGTTTGGCAGGCGCAACCGCAGGTGTTCAACACCCCGGCCGCGCCGGCGTCCGGGCTGGCGCTGGACATCCGCGCGGCCGCCTGGGCCGCCGGCTTCGTGCGCGGCGGTGCCCATGATTTCGAAGGCATCAGTTGCGATGACGCCGGTAACGTTTACCTCGTCAGCGAGGCCCATGCCGCAGTGCTGCAAGTGCCGGCCCAGGGCCCGGCGCGCTGGCTCGACATCGACCCGGCCATGGTCCGCCAGGCCCGTGAGGCCGGGCTGTTGCAGAAATTCAACGCGATCTTCGAAGGGCTGGCGATCTCGCCCGACGGCAACCGCCTGTGGCTGGCCGCCGAGCGCGAGCGCCGCGGGCTGCTTGCGCTGGTGCGCCAGGGCAGCCGCTGGGAATGCGACGGCCCTTGCGTGCTGCTCAGCCAGGACAGCGAGCTGATGGCCCCCGATGGGCTGCAGCAGCGCTTCCCGCTGCATGTGGACTTCTCCGACCTGGCCCTCTACCAGGGCAAGCTGTTCACCCTCGAACGTAACGCCTACAGTATTTGCCGGCGCGACGCGCAAACGGCCAAGGTCGAAGCCTGCTGGTCGTTCGCGGCCGCGGCCCTGGTGCCTTCGCGCCAGTATCAACAGCCGTACGGGCTCACCGAGGCCTTGGTGATCGATGCCAGCGGCGCCTGGGTGGGCACCGACAACAACGAACAGCCGCGCAACGACGGCGAGCGGCGCCCGGTGGTGTGGCGCTTCAAGGCCCCGGCCGCTGGCTGGATGGGCACGCCATGAGCAGCGCGCCGCCGGGCAAGCGCGCCGGGCGCGTGCTGATGATCGCCGCCTGGGTGGCGGGGATGTTTCTCGCCACGCGGTTTTTTGGCCACTGGCAAGAACGCCAGGAAAACCCCAACGCGGTGGTGGCCTCGGCCCATGGCAACGGCTATGTGGAAGTCACCCTGCAGGCCAACCGCCAGGGGCATTTCGTCGCCAATGGGCAGGTGAACGGCCAGCCGGTGACCTTCATGCTCGATACCGGCGCCACCGAGGTGGCAATCCCTGAGGCGTTGGCCAGCCAGTTGGGCCTGCAAAAAGGGCCGCCGGTCACCCTGAGCACCGCCAATGGCCGCGTGGAAGGCTACCGCAGCCAGGTGCGCGAGCTGCGCCTGGGCGACATCCGCTGGGCCAATAGCCGCGCCGTGGTGATGCCAGGCATGGGCGACGACACCGTACTGCTGGGCATGAGTGCCCTGAAGCAACTTGAATTTACCCAGCGCGGCGGCACACTGCTGTTGCGCCAGAACCTGACCCAATGAGGCTTGCATGAGCGACTCCCTGGATCTCAGCCTGGACGGTGTAGAACGCCGCTCGCTGGCTGACTTCACCGAACAGGCCTACCTCAACTATTCGATGTACGTGATCATGGACCGCGCCTTGCCGCACATCGGCGATGGCTTGAAGCCCGTGCAGCGGCGCATCGTCTATGCCATGAGCGAACTGGGCCTCGACGCCGACGCCAAGCACAAGAAATCGGCCCGTACGGTGGGCGATGTGCTCGGTAAGTTCCACCCCCACGGTGACTCGGCCTGCTACGAAGCCATGGTGCTGATGGCGCAGCCGTTCAGCTACCGCTACACCCTGGTCGACGGCCAGGGCAACTGGGGTGCGCCAGACGACCCGAAATCCTTCGCCGCGATGCGCTACACCGAAGCGCGGCTGTCGCGTTACTCCGAAGTGCTGCTCAGCGAACTGGGCCAGGGTACCGCCGACTGGGTGCCGAACTTCGACGGCACCCTCGACGAACCCGCGGTGCTGCCGGCGCGCCTGCCGAACATCCTGCTCAACGGCACCACCGGCATCGCCGTGGGCATGGCCACCGACGTACCGCCGCACAACCTGCGCGAAGTCGCCACGGCCTGTGTGCGCCTGCTCGATGACCCGAAAGCCACGGTGGCCGAGCTGTGTGAGCACATTCCCGGCCCGGATTACCCCACCGAGGCGGAAATCGTCACCCCGCGCAGCGAACTGCTGAAAATCTACGAAAGCGGCCGTGGCTCGGTGCGCATGCGCGCCGTGTACCGCGTCGAAGACGGCGACATCGTGGTCACCGCGCTGCCGCACCAGGTGTCTGGGGCCAAGGTGCTGGAGCAGATCGCCGCGCAGATGCAGGCCAAGAAGCTGCCGATGGTGGCCGACCTGCGCGATGAGTCGGACCACGAAAACCCCTGCCGGATCGTGATCATCGCCCGTTCCAACCGGGTCGACGTCGAAGCCCTGATGCAGCACCTGTTCGCCACCACGGACCTCGAAACCAGCTACCGGGTGAACATCAACATCATCGGCCTGGACGGCCGGCCGCAGCTGAAGAACCTGCGCGCGCTGCTGCAGGAGTGGCTCGAGTTCCGCGTCAAGACCGTGCGCCGGCGCCTGCAGTTCCGCCTCGACAAGGTCGAGCGCCGGCTGCACCTGCTCGATGGCTTGCTGGTGGCCTACCTCAACCTGGATGAAGTGATCCACATCATCCGCACCGAAGACCACCCCAAGGCCAAGCTGATCGAGCGCTTCGCGCTGTCTGAGTTGCAGGCTGACTACATTCTCGACACCCGCCTGCGGCAATTGGCGCGGCTCGAAGAAATGAAAATCCGCGACGAGCAAGACGCCCTGGCCAAGGAACGCGAGCAACTGCAAACGCTGCTGGCCAGCGAAGCCAAGCTGAAGAAGCTGGTGCGCAGCGAGCTGATCGCCGACGCCAAAACCTATGGCGACGACCGCCGCTCGCCGATCGTCGAGCGCGCCGAAGCCAAGGCCCTGGCTGAAAACGAACTGATGCCGACCGAGCCAGTGACCGTAGTGCTCTCGGAAAAAGGCTGGGTGCGCTGCGCCAAGGGCCACGACATCGACGCCACGGGCTTGTCTTACAAGGCTGGCGACGGTTTCCGGGTGTCGGCCCAGGGCCGCTCGAACCAGTTCGCGGTATTCATCGACTCCACCGGGCGCAGCTATTCGGTGGCCGCCCACACCTTGCCGTCGGCCCGTGGCCAGGGCGAGCCGCTTACCGGCCGCCTCACGCCGCCACCGGGCGCGCAGTTCGAATGCGTGCTGATGCCCGACGACGAAGGCCTGTACGTGATCGCCTCGGACGCCGGCTACGGCTTTGTGGTCAAGGGCGAAGACCTGCAAGCCAAGAACAAGGCCGGTAAAACGCTGGTCAGCTTGCCCAATGGCGCCAAGGTGATGCCGCCACGGCCATTGGCCAGCCGCGAACAGGATTGGCTCGCCGCGGTGACCACCGAAGGGCGCCTGCTGGTGTTTCGCGTGGCCGATTTGCCGCAACTGGCCAAGGGCAAGGGCAACAAGATCATCGGCATCCCCGGTGAGCGTGTGGCCAGCCGCGAGGAGTACATGACCGACCTGGCGGTGGTCAGCGAGGGCGCCACCCTTGTATTGCAGGCCGGGAAGCGTACGCTATCGCTGAAGGCCGATGACCTTGAGCACTACAAAGGCGAGCGTGGCCGCCGCGGCAACAAACTGCCCCGTGGCTTCCAGCGTGTCGATGCGCTGACCGTCGAACCGGCTGGCTAATTCACACAATGGTCACCTGGGCGGCTTCACAATGCGCCCGGGTGACCGAATTGGCCTGTGCTACTGGAGAAAAACCTCGCTTTCACGGATGATATGCCACTTTATTGCGGCGTATTGTCTCGCCGTTCGTTCAGAAGTCTGTATGTAACCGCGGTGTTCACTGTTTTTGCCGCCTGGATGGAATGATGAATTTCTTGCGCCTTCCAATCGCTTTGTTGCTTACCGGTATGTTGGGGTTGGCCGGTTGTAGCGTTCACCAGCCTGCCGCGATGTACCAGCTCGACGCAGGCAACCCCGGCCAGCCGAAACAGGCGGGCATGGCGGTGTTGCTCGGCCCGGTGTCGGTGGCCGATTACCTGCAGCGCGAAACCCTGCTGCAACGCCAGAACGATGGCAGCCTCACGGCTTCCACCGATGGCCGTTGGGCCGGCAGCCTGTCGGCTGACATCGACCAACTGCTGCTGCGCCAGTTGGCTTGGCGCCTCGACAGCCAGCGGGTCATGTTGTCGCCCACCAGCAACAGCTTCACCCCGGACGTGCAAGTGCTGTTGTCGATCACCCGCCTGGACTCGGGCGAGTCCCAGCCCGCGGTGCTAGACGCCCAATGGCGGCTGATTGACCGCCGTGGCCAGGTGCGCGACAACAAGATCGTGCACCTCGAAGAGAAACACGCCGGCGGCGCCGCCGCCCAGGTGCAAGCCCAGGGCGTGCTGCTGCAGCGCCTGGCCGAGCAGTTGAGCGTGGCGCTCAAGCCGTTGGCCAACCAGCCGGCGGTGGCCGACGAGCCACGCAAGGCGCCGGCCCAGGCGCGCAAGGACGACGCCCCCGAGAAGCCGAAGATCCCCCTGGCCACACCGATCCGCACGGATATGGAAGTGTTCAGGTTCTAGGCACGAAAAAGCCCGCGAAAGCGTAATGCTGTTCACTTAAGCAATTTCACGGCTTTACGGAAGAGATCAATCTGTGAACTCTGCTGATTTTGTGCATGCGCTTCAGGGCCCATCGCCCGGCACAGCCGGAGTGCCGGACCACGGCCTCCCACCAGATTTGTGTAAGTACTTGATTTACGAGGCAACATAGAACCCGTGGGAGGCCGGCTGTGCCGGGCGATGGGCCGGTCAGGCCATGCGCGCAGTAAACCACCTAGAAAAAATCAGGGCTTTTTAACCCCGATTCAGCGCTCTGATCACTTAAGTGAACAGCATTACCGCGAAAGCGGGCTTTTTTTGTGTTGCGACTGGCCCTTAGCGCCGATCCGACATCCGCGCCAAATGCCGCTCCAGCAGCGACGGGAAGGGCTCCAGCAGCCGCTCGACGCAGCAAGCGCCCTCAGGGCTGGCGATCGGGCGGATGCGCGCGCGCTGGCGGATCAGGGCGTCTTCACCGACCTTGCGCTCCACCAGCAGCAGGTTGCGGCTGTGCTGCGACAGCGCCAGGGCAGACTGGCCCGGCTCGCTGGCAAGCAGGTCGGCCTGGCTGATGCCGTAGAGGTCGTCGGCCAGCACCAGGCCCAGCTGCAGTTGCAGGGTGATGCCGCTGTCGGCCACGTCGATCTGCAACTGGTGGCCCAGGGCGCGCAGCAGTTCGCCACAGCACAGGGCGTTGGTCAGGTAGTCTTCGCCGCAATCGTCGGTGTGGAACAGCACCAGCGAGCTGCCGTCGCTCAGGGTGTAGACCACGCCCTGGTACAGCGAGGCGGCCTGGTCGAGCACGCCGCGGTAGCTTTCCAGCAGCTCGACCAGCCGCGCCCGTGGCAGGCGCCGCAGTTGCTCCTGGGCACCCAATTGCACCGCCAGCACCGCGGTGTACTGCGGTGCGCGCGGCGCCACTGGGGCGGCCACGGTGGCGGCCTGCGGGGCGGCGGCGCGGGCTGGGGCGGCGTCATCGAAGCTGCCGAGGTCGGCGAACACCGCGTCGTCTTCGTCGTCTTCCTCGGCGCGCACCTGGCGCTGTGGCGCCGGCTTGCTGCCAAACGCCGGCTTGGCGTTGGCCGGGGCCGGGCGTTGGGCGGGCAGGTCGTCGTCTTCGTCGTCTTCCACCTCGGGCTCAGGCTCGGGTTCCGGCATCGGCGCGGCGAACTTGCCTTGCAGGTGGCGCGCCAGGTCGCCGATTTCGTCCTGGCGGTCGACCCCTGGGGTGTAGGGGTCGAGGTCACGCAGCCACACCCGCAGTTGCAGCAGCGGCAGGGTGAGGTTGCGCCCGATGCGCAGGCTGAAGGCCAGCGACAACGCCAGCAGGATGATGCTGAGGATGCCCATGCTCTGCAGGCTGATGGTCATCGGCTGCTGGAACTGCTCCATGTTAAGGCTCACCCGCAGCACGCCGGTGTTCACGTCCTGGAAGCTGATCTTGGTCTCGTAAACCCCGCCCGCCATCGTCAGCAGCCCGGTGCGTGGCTTTTGCCCGGCCTCGGCGATGGTCCGCCCGTCGGCGCTGTAGATCGCCGCCTGCGCCACCAGCGGGTTTTTCGCCAGGTTGTTGAGCAGCACGTTGAGGCTGAGGATGTCGTTGGACACCAGCAGCTCGGTGGCCGAGGTGGCGGTTTGGGTGGTCAGGCTTTGCCCCACGGCATCTGCTTGATCGTGCATGGCCTGTTTGAACTGCAGGCCCATCACGCAGGCGTAGATCACCAGTGCCACCGCGACGAGCACGACGTTGTGGCTGGCGACTCGCAGGGCGATCGGGGTGCGGCGGTGCCGCAGGGCGCGAAAGATCAGCAGGAAGAAATTATCGTTTTTGACAGGCGAGGGCCGGTTCACTGCGTGCTTCTCTGGCCAGAAATTTGCTGCGCAGTATAGCGAGCGGCCCCCGCACGTCAAAGCGCCGCCCGGCGCGGAAACTCGGTAGAATGCGCTTTTTTTGCGTATTGAGGTGCGTCTTGGCTCGAATCGTCCTGATCAACATCGCCGCCGCGCAGGGCGCAACGGCCTGGCCCGCGGTGGCCACAGCCCTGGCCGGCAGCGCCGCCAGCGTGCTCGATGCGCGCAGCGCGACGGTGTTTGGCGATAGCCTGCTGGGCCTGGTGCTGCGGTTTACCGCCGGCGACGAAAGCACCTTGCTGGCCGCCCTGCGCGCCGCGTTGCCTGAGGCGCAGTTGCGCAGCCAGGAACTCAGCGAGGCGGCCTATGCCGCGCTGATGGCCGAACAGGGCGCGCCACGCCAGGTGCTCAGCCTGATGGCGCGGCGGGTCACCAGCGAGCAGTTGGCCAAGGTGGTGGCCATTGCCAGCGCCCACGGGCTGCATACCGAAGGCCTGGAGCGGCTGTCGGCCGCCGCGCCGCTGGAGGGCGGCAACAAGGCCTGCCTCGAGCTCAAGCTCTCCGGCCAGGTGCTAAACGCCGAAGCCCTGCGCGCCGAGCTACTGGCCGCCGCCGACGAGCTCCAGATGGACGTGGCCCTGCAGGCCGACGGCCTGGCGCGGCGCCACCGCCGCCTGGCGGTGTTCGACATGGACTCCACCTTGATCCAGGCCGAGGTGATCGACGAGTTGGCCAAGGCCGCGGGCGTGGGCGAGCGGGTTTCGGCCATCACCGAGCGGGCGATGCGTGGCGAGCTGGATTTTCGCGCCAGCTTCAAGGAGCGCCTGGCGCTGCTCAAGGGCCTGGACGTGAGCGTGCTCGATTCGATCGGCGCTTCGCTGCGCCTGACCGAGGGCGCCGAAGCGCTGTTCGCCGGGCTGCACCGGTTGGGCTATAAAACCGCGATCCTCTCGGGCGGCTTCAATTACTTCGCCAAGCAGATCCAGGCGCGCCTGGGTATCGACTACGTGTTCGCCAACGAGCTGGAAGTGGTCGACGGCAAGTGCACCGGCGTGGCCGTAGAGCCGATCGTCGATGCCCAGCGCAAGGCCGACCTGCTGCGCGAACTGGCCGCCCGCGAAGGGCTGACCCTGGAGCAGACCATCGCTGTGGGCGACGGCGCCAACGACCTGCCGATGCTGGGCCTGGCGGGCCTGGGCGTGGCCCTGCACGCCAAGCCGCTGGTGCGCCAGTCGGCCAAGCAGGCGATCAGTACCCTGGGCTTGGATGGGGTGTTGTATCTGTTGGGCGTTAAAGACGGCGATTGAGCTTTAGGGGCAGCCGCTACCTGCCCAGTTGCTGATCCACATACTCCAAGGCGATCCGCTGCGCCTGCTCGGTGTCGAACGCATCGCCCGACAGCGCGCCGCGCAGCCACAGGCCGTCGATCAGCGCCGCCAGGCCACGGGCGCTGACCCGCGCCTGCTCCAGCGGCAGCGCGCGGCGGAACTGGCAGCAGATGTTCGAATACAGCCGGTGGTCGTTGATCCGTTGCAGGCGGTGCAAGGCCGGCTGGTGCATGCTGGCGGCCCAGAACGCCAGCCAGGTTTTCATGGCGGCGTTGTTCACCTGGCTGGCGTCGAAGTTGCCTTCGATGATCGCTTGCAGGTGGGCGCGGGGGGTGTTTTCGCGCAGGGCGCGGCGGCGCTCGGCGGTCTGGATCATCAGCTCGGTGAGCAGGTGGCTCATGGTCGCGAAGATCAGCCCGTTTTTGTCCTGGAAGTAGTGGCTGATGATGCCATTGGACACCCCGGCCATGCGCGCGATCACGCCAATGCTGGCGTCTGCCATGCCGACCTGGTCCACGGCCTGCAGGGTGGCTTCGATCAGTTGTTGGCGGCGTATCGGCTGCATTCCGACTTTGGGCACGGCGGTCTCCTCGGGGCTATGGCCCGGCGGAGGGCCGCCAGCCCAGGCTCGGCCGAGTTTAAGTGATCCTGATTGAACGCTCAAACAAAAAACCCCTGAAACTTCAGGGGTTTTTTGATCTGCCTCAGTTGGCCTTGCGCAGCGGCACCACCGAATCACTGGGCGGCTCTTCGGCGGCGTGGCCGATGTTCTTGCCCAACAGCGCGTGGTAGAGCTCGCTGTCGCCGAGAATACCGACCACGCGGTTGTCGTCCTGCAGCACCAGCTTGTTGCCGGTGTGGTAACGGATCGCCAGCGCGTCGCGCATGGAGATGTCCGCATGGACCAGCGTGGGGCGCCGGGCCAGGCCGTCGATGGCCTGGCCGTTGGCCCAGTTCTGCACGTCGACCGGCGCGCCGCCCTGGTGGGCGCCTTGCAGGTAGCCGTTCTCCGAGAGGTTCAGCCAGCTGTCCGAGCCGGGGTCGAGCATCACGTCGCAGCCACCGCCCTTGCACGCCGCCAGTGGGCGCATCAGGCTGCGGCCCCGCAGCACGTTGAGCGGGTTGGTGTGGGCCACGAAGGTGCGCACGTAGTCGTCGGCCGGGTTCAGCACGATGTCTTCGGGCTTGCTGTACTGGATGATCTTGCCGTCTTTCATGATGGCGATGCGCGTGCCGAGCTTGAGCGCTTCGTCGAGGTCGTGGCTGACGAACACGATGGTCTTGTGCAGCTTGCGCTGCAGGTCGAGCAGTTCGTCTTGCAGGCCCTGGCGGATCAGCGGGTCGAGGGCGGAGAACGGTTCGTCCATCAGCAGGATGTCGGCGTCCATCGCCAGCGCGCGGGCCAGGCCCACCCGCTGCTGCATGCCGCCGGAGAGCTCATCGGGCTTTTTGTTGCGCCATTGGGTCAGGCCGACCAGCTCGAGTTTCTCGTCTACCAACTTGCGCCGTTCCTCGGCGGGGCGGCCCTGCATTTCAAGGCCGAAGCTGATGTTCTCGCGCACCGTGAGCCAGGGCATCAGGGCGAACTTCTGGAACACCATGGCGATGCGCTTGGTGCGCATCATCTTCAACTGCGCCGGGGTGCAGTTGGCCACGTCGATCGAGGCGCCTTCGTGCTCGACGAACAGCTTGCCGCGGCTCACGGTGTTGAGGCCGTTGATGCAGCGCAGCAGGCTCGACTTGCCCGAGCCCGACAGGCCCATCAGCACGCAGATTTCGCCTTTGTTGATTTCCAGGTTGGCTTTTTCCACACCGACCACCAGGCCGGTCTGCTTGAGGATCTCTGGCCGCGAGAGGCCTTTGTCGAGCAGTTCGAGCGCCGGTTTCGGGCGGTCGGAGAAGATCACGTCGACATCTTCGAAACGGATGATGCTCATGCGTCACCTCCCACTTTGGCGTCGGGCTGTTTGCAGATGCGGTCGAGCATGATCGCCAGCAATACAATGGCCAGGCCCGCTTCGAAGCCCAGGGCGATGTCGGCGGTGTTCAGCGCGTTGACCACCGGCTTGCCGAGGCCGTCGGCGCCCACCAGAGCGGCGATCACCACCATCGACAGCGACAGCATGATGCATTGGGTGATGCCGGCGGCGATGCTCGGCATCGCGTGGGGCAGTTCGATGCGCGCCAGCAGTTGGCGCTGTGAGCAGCCAAAGGCTTTGCCGGCGTCCATCAGTTCGGTGGGCACGTCGCAGATGCCGAGGTAGGTCAGGCGGATCGGCGCGGCGATGGCGAACACCACCGTGGAGATCAGCCCGGGCACCACGCCCAGGCCGAACAGCGTCAGGGTAGGGATCAGGTACACGAAAGTGGGCACGGTCTGCATCAGGTCGAGCAGCGGCCGCATGCCGGTGTAGAACCACGGCCGGTGCGCCGCGACGATGCCCAGCGGCACGCCGATGATCACGCACACCAGGGTGGCGAAGGTCACCTGGGCGAGGGTTTCCATGGTCTCTTGCCAGTAACCCAGGTTGAGGATCAGCAAGAACGACAGGATGACGAAAATCGTCAGGCTGATCTTGCGTTGAATGTAGAAGGCCAGTGCCGCGAACAAAACGATCAATACCAGGGGATTGAACCAGGTCAGGGCGTAGGTGATGCCGTGGATAACGGCTTCGAGCGTCGCGGCGATCATGTCGAACGTGCTCGCGCCGTGGCGGGTGAGCCAGTCGACGAATGACGCGATGTATTCGCCTAGGGGAAGTTTGTGATCTGTCAGCATGGTATCGAGCGTCCACCTGCGGTTTGGGTACAAATCCTGGCGGCCGAGGCCGCCGGGAGTTCAGCGGCTTACTGGGAGAGTTTCGCCTTGGCGGCCTCCAGCCCGGGTTTGCCATCGAGGGTGGTGACGCCGGAAAGCCAGGTGTCGAGCACTTGCGGGTTTTTCTTCAGCCAGGCTTTGGCGGCGGCATCGGGTTTCATCTTGTCATCCAGGACGTTACCCATCAGGGTGTTTTCCATGTCGAGCGTGAAGCTCAGGTTCTTCAGCAGTTGCCCCACGTTCGCGCACTCGGTCGCGTAGTTCTTGCGGGTCACGGTGTACACGGTGGCCTGGCCGAAGTTCGGGCCGAAGTAATCGTCACCGCCGGTGAGGTACTTCATCTTGAAGCGTTTGTTCATCGGGTGCGGTTCCCAGCCGAGGAACACCACCGCGGTGTCGCGCTTCTCGGCGCGGTCGACCTGGGCGAGCATGCCCGCCTCGCTCGACTCGACCACCTTGAAGCCTGCATCTTTCAGGCCGAAAGCGTTTTTATCGATCATGCTCTGGATCAAACGGTTGCCGTCGTTACCCGGCTCGATGCCGTAGATCTTGCCGCCCAGCTCGGTTTTGAACTTGGCGATGTCGGCGAAATCCTTCAGGCCTTTGTTCCACAGGGCCTCGGGCACCGCCAGGGTGTACTTGGCGCCTTCGAGGTTGGCGCGCAGGGTGACCACGGTGCCGGCGTCGCGGTAGGCCTTGATGTCGTTTTCCATGGTCGGCATCCAGTTGCCGAGGAACACGTCCATGTTCTTGCCGTCGGCCAGCGACTTGAAGGTCACCGGCACGGAAATCATCGTGGTGTTGGTTTTGTAGCCCAGGCTTTGCAGCACGGCGCTGGTGACCGCGGTGGTCACGGTGACGTCGGTCCAGCCCACGTCGGAGAAGTTCACGGTAGAGCATTGCGCCGGGTCAGCGGCGTGGGCCATCACTGGCAGGCTGAGCGCGGCGGCCAACAACACGGAAGGTGAAGCTTTCATCGAGTGACTCCTTGGCGATTCACGTCAACGACCTGGCGATCGTCGTTTTTAGGTGGTGCGAAACCTGGGCTTCGCGGCCTGCGGCTGCTCTGGCCGGGGCGCCGTGCAAACGGGACGCTTTCGATAATCCCCCACTGAAAAACAAACGCCTACTGGGTGCGTCGTAACCAGTACAGGCAGGGTCGCATCCAGTGTCGATGAGGTCGCATACAGTAGAGGTGCGCCCTCCAAGGCCCCGTAAACCGGTGGGTTGGTACCCGAAAACGGCCCGTTCGGCGGCAGGGCGTTGCTGGACAAGAGCAAGTCGGTTGCAGACGACGCGTGCCCGTGCAAAAGCCCGATGATCAAGGCAATTGGCGGGTTGCGTCTTGAGCGTAGCAGCTTCGCAGACCGCGATTGGCCCAGGAGGTTTCATAAAAATGGCTATCAGTGTGTTCGACCTGTTCAAGATCGGGATCGGGCCCTCGAGCTCTCATACCGTCGGCCCGATGCGCGCAGCGGCGCTGTTCACCCAAGGCCTGCGCGAGCGCGGCGAGCTCAACCAGGTGCGCCGCATCGAAGTGCGCCTGTACGGTTCGCTGTCGGCCACCGGCGTCGGCCACGGCAGCGACAACGCCGTGATCCTCGGGCTGATGGGCCAGTGGCCGGATGCCGTGGACCCGGCGATCATCGGCCCCAGCGTGGCGCAACTGCGCGAGCGCAACGTGCTGCAACTCGACGGCCGCTTCGAGGTGCCGTTCGTGTGGGCACGCGACATGCTGCTGCTCGAAGAAGACCTGCCCTACCACCCCAACGCCATGACCCTGGTTGCCGAAGGCGAGGCCGGGGTGTTGCACGTAGACACCTACTACTCGGTCGGTGGCGGCTTCGTGGTCGACGCGGCCCAGGCGGCCAGCGGCGTGCTCGATGCCGATTCCACCGAGTTGCCCTATGACTTCAACAGCGCCGCCGAGCTGCTCGAGCTGTGCCAGCGGCACAAGCTGCGGGTGTCGGAGCTGATGCTGGAAAACGAAAAGGTGTGGCGCAGCGAGGCGGAAATCAACGCCGGCCTGCTCAAGCTCTGGCACGCCATGCAGGACTGCGTGGAACAGGGCCTGCGCGAGGAGGGCATCCTCCCTGGCGGTTTGAACGTGCGCCGCCGCGCCGCCCGGCTGCACCGCAGCCTCAAGGAAATCGGCAAGCCCAACGTGATCGGCTCGACCCTCAACGCCATGGAGTGGGTCAACCTCTACGCCCTGGCGGTGAACGAGGAAAACGCCGCCGGCGGGCGCATGGTCACCGCGCCCACCAACGGCGCGGCGGGGATCATCCCGGCGGTGCTGCATTACTTCATGCGCTTCTCCGACCAGGTCAGCGAAGCCAACGTGGTGGAGTTTTTCCTCGGCGCGGCGGCGGTGGGCATCCTCTGCAAAAAGAACGCGTCGATTTCCGGCGCCGAAGTGGGCTGCCAGGGCGAGGTCGGTTCGGCCTGCGCGATGGCCGCCGCGGGCCTCGCCGAAGTGCTCGGCGCCACCCCCGAACAGTTGGAAAACGCCGCCGAGATCGGCCTTGAACACAACCTTGGGCTGACCTGCGACCCGGTTGGCGGGCTGGTTCAGGTGCCGTGCATCGAGCGCAATGCGATCGCCGCGGTGAAGGCGATCAACGCCGCGCAGATGGCCTTGCGCGGCGACGGCTCGCACTTCATCTCGCTCGACAAGGTGATCCGCACCATGCGCGACACCGGCGCCGACATGCACGCCAAGTACAAGGAGACTTCCCGCGGCGGCCTGGCCGTCAATGCGATCGAGTGCTAAGCACTCGCGCTGCTCGATTTTCGCTCACAGGCGGCTAGCCACGCCGCCTTTTGGCGCAGCGAAACCGCGCTGAAACACGTTGTACCTCTTGCTGTGCTTGCGGTATCACCTTCAGGGCCGAACAGGCCCTTCTTTTGCACATCAGTGCTACCAAAGTGCTCACGGGCCATCGCCCGGCCACGCGGCACCAGGCCCCCTATCCCTCCAGCAGCCCCACGCCAGACTGTTTGCGACGTCGTTTTTGGTTTTTATTGAAAGCGCGTTCAATACACGGCACGGCATTTGCTCAAGGAATATGCATATGCCGGCCGGCACCGCCGCCGCCAAAACAAGAGCCTCTCGCCTGGGGGCCATCCACCGCATTGTGTGAGGAGATATTCTGATGACGTCGTTCACTTCCGGGGCCCAGCCCCAGACCCGCGCGCCTCAATCCATCGGCTTTCTGCTGCTGGACAACTTCACGCTGATTTCCCTGGCTTCCGCGGTGGAGCCCCTGCGCATGGCCAACCAGCTGTCGGGCCGTGAACTGTACCGCTGGACCACCCTGAGCCTGGACGGCGGCCAGGTGTGGGCCAGCGATGGCTTGCAGATCACCCCGGACGCCGCCATGCAAAAAGCCCCGGCGCTGGACACGGTGATCGTTTGCGGTGGCGTGGGCATCCAGCGCGCGGTCAGCCGCGAGCACGTGAGCTGGCTGCAGAGCCAGGCGCGCCAGTCGCGCCGCCTCGGCGCGGTGTGCACCGGCAGCTGGGCCCTGGCCTGCGCCGGGCTGCTCGACGGTTTCGAGTGCAGCGTGCACTGGGAGTGCCTGGCGGCGATGCAGGAAGCCTACCCGCGGGTGGCCATGAGCACCCGCCTGTTCACCCTCGACCGTAACCGCTTCACCAGTTCCGGCGGCACCGCGCCGCTCGACATGATGCTGCACCTGATCAGCCGCGACCACGGCCGCGAGCTGTCGGCGGCGATCTCCGAAATGTTCGTCTACGAGCGCATCCGCAACGAGCAGGACCACCAGCGCGTGCCGCTCAAGCACATGCTCGGCACCAACCAGCCCAAGCTGCAGGAAATCGTCGCGCTGATGGAGGCCAACCTCGAAGAGCCGATCGACCTCGACGAGTTGGCGGTGTACGTGCAGGTGTCGCGCCGGCAGCTGGAGCGGTTGTTCCAGAAGTACCTGCACTGCTCGCCGTCGCGCTACTACCTCAAGCTGCGGCTGATCCGCGCCCGGCAGTTGCTCAAGCAAACGCCGATGTCGATCATCGAGGTCGCCTCGGTGTGCGGGTTCGTGTCTACGCCGCACTTCTCCAAGTGCTACCGCGAATACTTCGGCATCCCGCCGCGCGATGAGCGCGTGGGCAGCAACACCACCCAGCAGGTGGCGATGATGCCGATCCCGCAGGCGATGGTGATGGCGCCGCTCTCCGGGCCGATGGCGGCGCTGAGCCAGGCGCGCAACGAGTCGACCTTCGCCAGTATCAGGGTGTGACGGCCTGTCGCCCGGCGGCGCCGGGCGACAGGCGTTCAGCTGGCAAATACGAAGCTCGCCTCGCCGAGGTCGGGGTGATCCCCCAGCAACCTGATTTCGAACTGCTGCCCGGCGGCATTCGGCTCCAGGCTGCGCACCACCGTGCGGTCATGGAACCCCAGGTCGGTCACCTGCAACGTGGTGCCATGGCCATCGCCCAGCCCGGTGAAGCCCAAGGCTGAAACATCGAGGCGGTCATGCCCGGGCAAGAAGTCGGTGATCGTGTCGGCGAACACCGAATAGGGCTGGCGGAAGCTGTCGGTCAGGGCCTGGTACACGAAGGTGTCATCGCCACTGCCGCCGGTGAGGGTGTCGGTGCCGGCACCGCCAACCAAGACGTCATCCCCCGCGCGGCCATCGAGCTTGTCATTGCCGGCCACACCGCGCAGGCGGTCATCGCCGGCATCCCCGGCAAGTTGATCACGGCCACCGTCGCCGAGCAGGTCGAGCCCGAGGTTATCCGGGGTGTAGGCCACCGCGCTGCCCGGTGCGGTGCTGAAGATCACCGACCCGTTGAACAGCGCCGCGCGTTGGTCGCCTGCCAGGTACAGCTCGAAGTGGCGGCCGTCGGCTTGTACTTCATAAGACTTGAGCACCGTGTAGCTGCCATCGCTGGCCGCCACCGCCTTGAGCGTGCTGCCGTAGCCGTTGCCCATGCCGGTGTACCCCAGCGCCGACAGGTCGATCAGGTCGCCGGCTTCGGCGTTGAAGTCGAGGATCTGATCGCGGCCGCTGGTGCCGCCGGCCTGGTTGCCGCGCAGGCTGTCGCCCAGTGCGGTGTAGACGAAGGTGTCGGCGCCGCCGCCGCCGCTGAGGCGATCACCGTCGGCGCCGCCGATCAAGCGGTCATCACCCGCGCCGGCGCTGATGTGGTCGCGCCCGCTGTAGGTTTCGTAGGTGGTGGGCTGGGCGCTGTGGGCGGTCACGCGGTCCGGGCCGTCTTCGCCCTGCCAGCGCTGCTGGAAGTTGGCGTCGGTCAAGCCGCGCGCGTCGCCCTGCAGCACCCATTCGCCGCGGCGGCCTTCGCTGTCGGCGCTCAGTTGCTTGAGGTAGGTGAGGTCGCGGGTGGCGTCGTACATCACCTTGACCGTAGTACCCAGGCCGCTGCCCACGCCGGTCACGCCCATGGCGGTCAGGTCGAGGCGGTCGCTGCCGAGGTCGAAGTCGAGCACGCGGTCGGCGTGGCTCTGGCTGGCGGTGCGGTAGCTGTCGGTGAGGGCGTTGAACACGAACACATCGGCGCCCAGGCCGCCGCTGAGGCTATCGCTACCGGCGCCGCCCACCAGGCGGTCGGCGGCGCTGCCACCGGTTAGATGGTCATTGCCGGCGTTGCCGTACAGTTGGGTGCGCACCAGCGTGGCGCTGAAGGCGTCGTTGCGCGCGGTGCCCAACGCCAGCACCCAGGCGGCGTTGGCCGCGGCCAGGCTGTGGGGGCCGGTGGTGCCGGCGGGGTAGGGCAGGCCGTTGATCACGTTGTATTCGATGCGGTTGTAATCGCCGCTGTCGATGGGCTCGACGATGCCGTAGAAGCCCCCCGGCCTGCCGTTGACCAGGTTGTAGCGGATGGCGATGTAGTCGGCCAGCGCGCTGGGGTTCGAGGCGATGCCTTCGATCCAGATCTCGGCGGACTCTTGGTCGGCATTATTCCCGTGCACCTGGTTGTAATACACCGCGCCGTTGCGGCTGAGGTCGAGGTGAATGCCATAGCTGGCGTTGCCGTATACCTCGTTGCCGGTGACCTCGAAGCCGTCGAGCTTGACCACCTGAATGCCGTCGCCGTTGTTGCCGTAAACCGTCGAGGCCTCGATGGTCGAGGTGCCGGTGCGCACTGGCTGGTTGGCGGTTTGGTACAACTGGATGCCATCGCCGTTGTTGCCCCAACTGGTGGTGTCGGCCACGTACATTTCGCCGGCCAGGTTCAGCCCGCTGCCGCCGTTGGCATACACCAGGCTGTCGGTGATGCGGCTGTCGATCACCCCTTCGCTGAGGATGCCGTCGCGGCCGTTGTCCCACACCGTGGCGTCGCTCACCTCCACGGTGCCCCCCACGGCGCGCAGGTACAGCCCGTAGCCGCTGGCGTGGCGCGCCTCGATGCTGGTCAAGTGCACGGCGTCGAAGCCCGCGCTGACCCAGCCGTCGACCTGGCCTTGCGGGCTGCCGCCGTTGCCGTCGAGGGTCAGGCCGTGCAGGCCGACATTGTTGCCGCCAGCGCGCACCAGCCCGGCGGCGCTGTTCACGCCGTCGGCGAGCTGGATCACCGTTGTGCCGATGCCATCGCCGACCAGGGTAACGCCGACCTTGAGCAGCAGGCAGCCGCCTTGGGCCGCCTCGCTGCTGCTGACCCGATAGGTGCCGGCGCCCAGGTGCACGCTGCCGCCGCCTTGGGCGGCCGCGGCATCGATGGCCGCTTGCAGGGCCTGGGTGTCGTCGTGGCTGTTGTTGCCGAGCGCGCCGTAGGCGCTGGCCTGGAGTGTGACCGCCATAGTGCCTCCCGCCGGCGCCCGTTCAGTGGAGAAGGCAGTGCGCACGGGTGCGGCAGGGACAGCTTAGATCTGCCCCCAGGCAGTTGCCCGGCCGGCAGCCGGGCGGTATCAGGCGCGTTGCTGGCTGAACTGTGCCAGGGCCGGCAGCAGGTTCTTGTCGATGGCTTCGCGCACGGCCGGGAGGATTGTCGCGCTGCCACTGAACAGTTGCTCGACCATGCCGCGCAGGGCCTTGGCGCGGTAGGGGTCGAGCCCGCGCACGGCGCATTCGCAGGCCTGCTCGGCGCTGCTGCCGGCGGGGACCTCGAAGCCCAGGGCGCGCAGCTTGCCCAGTAGGTCTTCCTGGTCGATCAGATCAACGTGCATCATGGCGGCAGTCCTGGTTCGAAGGTGGGCCCTGATTCTGGTAAAGCCGCGGCGGGGCGGCAATAGGCCCACGCGGGTTTGGCAGGGTTGGGCATGCCTGTGTCGTTTTTGGCCATGCCCGGGGCCCCTCGCCCGGCTGTGCCGTAATGCTGTTCGCTCAAGCCATTTCACGGCTTCATGGAAGGGATCAGTCTGTGAGCTCCGCTGATTGTGTGCATGAGCTTGAGGGCCTATCGCCCGGCACAGCCGGCCTCCCACGGGTTCTGTGTTGCCCGGTAAATCAAGTACTTACACAAGTCTTGTGGGAGGCTGTGGTCCGGCACTCCGGCTGTGCCGGGCGAAGGGCCTTCAGCCTGGCAACCGGATCACCCGCCCCGCCCACTGCGCGGGAGGCCTGTCACCCTGCCGCGCCACAATGTCGACCAGCCGCCGCGCCGCCACCTCGCCAAATGGCGCCGACTTCGGCCCGGCCATGCTCACGTGCAGCAGCATCTGCTCGCTGGCCGCCAGTTCCGCCTCTTCGCCCTGGCGGTGCAGGGTGAAGTACAGGTGCACCCGCTTGTGGTCATGGCCCAGCACCTGGGTGCGCACCTCTACCTGTTCGCCTTGCTTCACTTCATGCAAGAAGTTCAGGTGGCATTCCAGGGTGAACAGCGAGCAGCCGGTGGCCTCGCGGCCGGCGGCGTCCAGGCCGATGGCGGCCATGAAGCCGTCGCTGGCGTAGCTGAAAATCAACAGGTAAAAAGCGTCGCGCAGGTGGCCGTTGTAGTCGGTCCACTCGGCCAGCACGGGGCCACGCCAGGTGATCAGCGGCTCAGTCATCGGCGTTGATCCCGTGGGCCTGCTTGGCTTCGCGCACGGCGGCCAACACGCCGAGCAGGGCGTCGTCGCGGTAGCGCTCCAGCGCAGCGATGCTGTGGCTGCCCAGTTGCTCGGCGGTGCCGTCGACCACGTCGTCGATCAGCTTGTCGGTCAGCGCCGGGGCCGGCAGGTAGGTCCAGGGCAGTTGCAGGGCGGGGCCGAACTGCTGCATGAAGTGGCGCATGCCGGCGTCGCCCCCGGCCAGGGTGTAGGTCAGGAACGTGCCCATGAACGACCAGCGCAGGCCGGCGCCAAAGCGGATCGCGTCGTCGATCTCACCGGTGCTGGCCACGCCATCGTTGACCAGGTGCAGGGCTTCGCGCCACAGCGCTTCGAGCAGGCGGTCGGCAATGAAACCGGGCACTTCCTTGCGCACGTGCAGGGGGCGCATGCCCAACTGGCGGTACACGGTTTTCGCGGCCTCGATGGCTTGCGGCGCGGTGTGCTGGCCGCCCACCACCTCGACCAGCGGCAGCAGGTACACCGGGTTGAACGGGTGGCCGACCATGCAGCGCTCGGGGTGGGTGGCGCCCTCATAGAACTCGCTGGGCAACAAGCCCGAGGTGCTCGAGCCAATCAGCGCATCGGGCTTGGCCGCGGCGCTGATCCTGGCGTGCAGGTCGAGTTTCAGGTCCAGCCGTTCCGGGGCGCTTTCCTGGATGAAGTCGGCGTGCTCCACGCACTGCTCGACAGTCGCCACGAAGCGCAGCCGCTCAACCGAGGCACCAGGGGCCAGGCCTTGTTTTTCCAGGGCCGGCCAGGCATTGGCCACGCGCTGGCGCAGGGCGGCCTCGGCGCCGGGGGCAGGGTCCCAGGCGACCACGTCGAGGCCGTGGGCCAGGGCGCGGGCGACCCAGCCGCTGCCGATCACGCCGCTGCCCAGGGCAGCGAAGGTTTTCACGTCGGTGATGTAAGGCATAGCAGTGCTCCTCAGCGGCGGGGCAGGTTCATTTTGGCGCGGCCTTCGGCCGGGGTGAGCACGCGGGCACCCAGGCGGGTAAGGATTTCCGTCACCCGCTCGACCAGTTGGCCGTTGCTGGCCAGCACGCCGCGGTCGAGGTAGAGGTTGTCTTCCAGCCCCACCCGCACGTTGCCGCCCAGCAGCGCGGCCTGCGCGGCCATGGGCATCTGCATGCGGCCGATGCCGAAGCCGGCCCAGGTGGCGCCGGCCGGCAGGTTGTCGACCATCGCCTTCATGGTGGTGGTGTCTGCCGGCGCCCCCCACGGGATGCCCAGGCACAGTTGGAACAGCGGGTCGTGCAGCAGGCCTTCCTTGATCATCTGCTTGGCGAACCACAGGTGGCCGGTGTCGAAAATCTCCAGCTCGGCCTTTACGCCCAGCTCGGTGATGCGCTTGGCGCCTGCGCGCAGTTGCGCCGGGGTCGACACATAAATGGTGTCGCCGTCGCCGAAGTTGAGGGTGCCGCAGTCGAGGGTGCAGATTTCCGGCAGCAACGCTTCGACGTGGGCCAGGCGCGCCAGAGGGCCGACCAGGTCGGTGCCGGGGCCAAACTCCATGGGGGTTTCACCTGGGCCGATTTCGAGGTCGCCACCCATGCCGGCGGTGAGGTTGACGATGATGTCGATGTCGGCCTCGCGAATGCGCTCCATCACCTCGCGGTACAGCGCCACGTCGCGGCTGAACTTGCCGGTTTGCGGGTCGCGCACGTGGCAGTGCACCACGGTGGCGCCGGCCTTGGCGGCTTCCACGGCGGCCTCGGCGATCTGTTTCGGGGTGATCGGGACCAGGTGGCTCTTGCCGGTGGTGTCGCCGGCGCCGGTCAGGGCGCAGGTCACGATGACTTCTGGGTTCATGGTGCAGCTCCTCAGCAGGTATGGCGTGCAAGCTACGCTGCCGGGCCCGGCCCGAGGCTCACGCAAGCGACGGGCACTTGCACCGGTTCGACCTGTGGGTTATCAACACGCACCGCCCTCGGAGCCACGCCATGCCCCAGGAATTTCGCTTCTTGCTGTTGCCGGGCTTTTCCGCGATCGGCTTCATCAGTGCCATCGAGCCGCTGCGGGTGGCCAACCGCTTTCGCCCGGGGTTGTACCACTGGCAAGTGCTGAGCATGGACGGCGGCCCAGTGCCGGCCAGTAATGGCATGTCGGTCAACGCCGACGCCGCCCTTGGGCCGCTGCCGGCGGGCTGCACGCTGCTGGTGGTGGCCGGTTTCGAGCCGCTGAAGCACTACGGCGGCGCCCTGCAGCAATGGCTGCGGCGGCTGGGGCGGGAGGAGGGGGTGCTGGGCGGCATCGACACCGGCGCCTTCGTGCTGGCCAAGGCCGGGTTGCTCGAAGGCTACCGCGCCAGCCTGCACTGGGAGGCGCTCGAGGCGTTCAAGGAGTTGTTCCCGGCGATCGCCACCACCGGCGAGCTGTTCGAGATCGACCGCGCACGCATCACCTGCGCCGGCGGTACGGCATCCATTGACCTGATGCTCGACCTGATCGCCCGCGCCCATGGCAGCGAGCTGGCGATCCAGGTGTCGGAGCAATTCGTGCTGGGCCGCATCCGCCCGCCCAAGGATCACCAGCGCATGCAGATCGCCGCCCGTTACGGCACGGCCAACAAAAAACTGGTGCAGGTGATCGGCGAGATGGAAAAACACACTGAACCGCCGTTGACCACGCTGGAGCTGGCCTCGAGCATCAAGGTTACCCGGCGCCAGTTGGAGCGGTTGTTCCGCCTGCATCTGAACGAAACGCCGAGCAACTTCTACCTCGGCCTGCGGCTGGATAAAGCCCGCCAACTGCTGCGCCAAACCGACATGAGCGTGACGGAAATCAGCGTGGCGTGTGGGTTCGAGCTGCCGTCGTACTTTGCCCGGCGCTACAAGGGGCGCTTTGGCAAAAGCCCGCGGGAAGACCGCCGCTAGGTGCGCCCCGCCCAGGCAGGCGGGGCGCGGGTGAGTCAGGCCTCGGCGTCGGAGCCGGCGCCAAAGCCATTGCTGTCGCCGGCGCCATCAGGGCGCGGCGCTGGGCTCTCGGGGGTGCTCACGCTAAAGCTCACGCCCTCGGCGCCAGCGGCTGGCGCCAAGTCAGCGGGGGTGAGCAGCGCGAAGCTCAGGCTGCTGCCTGCTGGGTAAGCGCTGCCTTCGCCACCCACGGCGGCTTCGGTCTGGAACGAGAGGCGGCTCTGGCCGAGGTCGAAGGTCAGCTCTACCCCGGCCGGCAGCGCGATAGCGAACGGCAAACCCCAGCCGGCCGGTACGTAGCCACCTTGGATGCCCTCGGCGTTGGCCTCCTGGAACGCCCATTCGGCGTTCGGAATATAGGCACCCAGCCCGCCTTCGGCGTTGACTTCGTGGAACACGAAGCCGCTGTTGATTGGGCGGTATCCAACATGGATGCCTTCCGGTGCGACGACCTCGAACGAGAGAACCTCCTCGTTCGGGCCAACGTCGCGGGCCAGCTCGCAGATGCAAGCCTGGGTGTCGGGGTCGTAGCGGCCTTCGATGCCTTCCGGGGTGTGAAGGTTGAACTGCAGCGATAGTGTGCTCATGGAATGTACTCCGTGGTCTGAGGCGGTAAGCCCCGGCCCGAAATGGCCGGGGGCGCCATCAAACCAGCGGAACATTCAGCAGGTAACCGCCCAGGATTTCCCTGCCAGAGGGTCAGTTATCCGGCGTATCCGCCTCGTCGGCCTGGGTGCCAAGGGTTTGCAGGTACTCCGAGCGCTCGTCGCTGCGCTGGGCGATACAGTCGTTTTGCGCCGTTTGGCTGGCATTGCCGTCTTTGTCGGCCTCGAGCACCTCGACCGCGCAGTCGGCGTCGCGCAGCTTGCGCCAGAGGTCCTGGGCGATGCCGATCTTGTTGAGGTAGTCCTTGAGGACCTTCTGCTGGTCGCCGTACTGGGCGCTGATGCGCGCGGTCAGGCCGTTGTAGGCGTCTTCGAGCTCGCTTTCGGCGGTTTTGCGGTTGTAGGCCGAGCAATCGAGGCTCTGCTGGGCGGTTTCGACGTTGTCGCACGGCGTGGGGCCGTCGTCGTCGGCCGCGAAGGCGCTCAGGGGCAGGATTGCCAGCAGCCACAGCAGTGATTTCATTGACAGCTCCGCGGTATCTTGATCGATGCGCTGAATTCTGGCCCATGGCCGGGCTAAAGAACAGCGCCGGCAAGCGATTTCATCTCCCACGGCCCCGCCAGCCCGCCCCTTGTCGGCCTTTGACGCTTTCGGCAATTCCCCTGTCGTTTTTGCATCCGGCTCGCTCCCCGCGCAGGCATATGCTGGCCCCAAAGCGCTGGCAGCCGTGCCAGTGCGCCCACTATGACAAGGGGACTGCCTGATGAGCCCAGCCGAACTGCACGCCGACAGCATCGTTATCGATGGCCTGATCATCGCCAAATGGAACCGCGAACTGTTCGAAGACATGCGCAAAGGCGGCCTGACCGCCGCCAACTGCACGGTGTCGGTCTGGGAAGGTTTCAAGGCCACGGTCGACAGCATCGCCGCCAGCCAGAAGCTGATCCGCGAGAACAGCGACCTGGTGATGCCAGTGCGCACCACCGCCGACATCCGCAAGGCCAAGGAGCTGGGCAAAACCGGCATCCTGTTCGGCTTCCAGAACGCCCATGCCTTCGAAGACCAGATCGGTTACGTCGAGATCTTCAAGCAACTGGGCGTGGGCATCGTGCAGATGTGCTACAACACCCAGAACCTGGTCGGCACCGGTTGCTACGAGCGTGACGGCGGCCTGTCGGGCTTCGGCCACGAGATCGTCGCGGAAATGAACCGCGTCGGCATCATGTGCGACCTCTCCCACGTGGGCTCGAAAACCTCCGAAGAAGTGATCCTGGCCTCGAAAAAGCCGGTCACCTACTCCCACTGCCTGCCGTCGGGCTTGAAGGAACACCCACGGAATAAATCCGACGCGGAGCTGAAGTTCATCGCCGACCACGGCGGTTTCGTCGGCGTGACCATGTTCGCGCCGTTCCTGGCCAAGGGCATCGACTCGACCATCGACGACTACGCCGAAGCCATCGAATACGTGATGAACATCGTCGGCGAAGACGCCATCGGGATCGGCACGGACTTCACTCAGGGGCACGGCCAGGACTTCTTCGAGTACCTGACCCACGACAAAGGCTACGCCCGCCGCCTGACCAACTTCGGCAAGATCATCAACCCGCTGGGCATCCGCACCGTCGGCGAGTTCCCCAACCTCACTGAAACCCTGCTCAAGCGCGGCCATTCCGAGCGCGTGGTGCGCAAGATCATGGGCGAGAACTGGGTGAACGTGCTCAAGGACGTCTGGGGCGAGTAAGCCACCTTTATACCGACCCCGCCCCGGCGGCGGGGCCCACACCGCATTTTTTGATGGAGTTGAGTTTCCATGGCCAAACACGCCCCTGAGTTGCCGATCGAAGTAGACAGCGAGACCGGCGTCTGGACCTCCGACGCACTGCCGATGCTGTACGTGCCGCGGCACTTTTTCGTCAACAACCACATCGGTATCGAAGAAGTACTGGGCGCCGACGCTTACGCCGAGATCCTCTACAAAGCCGGCTACAAGTCGGCCTGGCACTGGTGCGAGAAAGAAGCCGAGTGCCACGGCCTGGAAGGCGTTGCGGTGTTCGAGCACTACATGAAGCGCCTGAGCCAGCGCGGCTGGGGCCTGTTCAAGATCCAGGAGATCGACCTGGAGCAGGGCACCTGCAGCGTCAAGCTGGAACATTCGGCATTTGTTTATGTGTACGGCAAATGCGGGCGCAAAGTCGATTACATGTTCACCGGCTGGTTTGCCGGTGCCATGGACCAGATCCTCGCCGCAAAAGGCAGCAGCATCCGCACCGTTGCCGAGCAAGTCTACGGAGGCTCCGAAGAGGGCCACGATGACGGGCTGTTCGTCGTCAAACCGTTGTAATAAATAAAAAAGCCGAGGACCGTGAGATGGCTTTCGAAGCAATGTTCCAGCCGATTCAGATCGGCAAACTGACCATCCGTAACCGTGTGCTGTCCACGGCCCACGCTGAGGTGTACGCCACCGACGGCGGCATGACCACCGAGCGGTACGTGAAGTACTACGAAGAAAAAGCCAAGGGCGGGATTGGCCTGGCCATTTGCGGCGGCTCGTCGGTGGTTGCCATCGACAGCCCGCAAGGCTGGTGGAAGTCGGTCAACCTGTCGACCGACAAGATCATCCCGCACTTCCAAAACCTGGCCGATGCCATGCACAAGCATGGCGCCAAGATCATGATCCAGATTACCCACATGGGCCGCCGCTCGCGCTGGGATGGCGAGCACTGGCCGGTGTTGATGTCGCCTTCGGGCATTCGTGAGCCGGTGCACCGCGCCACCTGCAAAACCATCGAAGTGGAAGAAATCTGGCGGGTGATCGGCAACTATGCCCAGGCCGCCCGCCGTGCCAAGGAAGGCGGCCTCGATGGCGTAGAGCTGTCGGCGGTGCACCAGCACATGATCGACCAGTTCTGGAGCCCGCGGGTCAACAAGCGCACCGACGAATGGGGCGGCAGCTTCGAAGGCCGGATGAAGTTCGGCATGGAAGTGCTCAAGGCCGTGCGCGCCGAGGTGGGCGACGATTTTTGTGTGGGCATGCGCATCTGCGGGGATGAATTCCACCCCGATGGCCTCTCCCACGAAGACATGAAACAGATCGCGGCGTACTACGACGCCACCGGCATGGTCGACTTCTTCGGCGTGATCGGCTCGGGGTGTGACACCCACAACACCCTGGCCAACGTGATCCCGAACATGAGCTACCCGCCGGAGCCGTTCCTGCACCTGGCCGCCGGCATCAAGGAAGTGGTCAAGGCGCCGGTGCTGCACGCGCAGAACATCAAGGACCCGAACCAGGCCCAGCGTATTCTCGAAGGCGGCTATGTCGACATGGTCGGCATGACCCGTGCGCACATCGCCGACCCGCACCTGATCGCCAAGATCAAAATGGGCCAGGTTGACCAGATCCGCCAGTGCGTGGGCGCCAACTACTGCATCGACCGCCAGTACCAAGGGCTCGACGTGCTGTGCATCCAGAACGCCGCGACCTCCCGTGAATACATGGGCGTGCCGCACATCATCGAGAAAAGCACTGGGCCCAAGCGCAAGGTGGTGATCGTCGGTGCTGGCCCGGCGGGCATGGAAGCGGCGCGGGTGTCGGCCGAGCGCGGCCACGACGTGACCCTGTTCGAGAAAAAAGAGCAGATCGGCGGGCAGATCACCACGGCCTCCAGGGCGCCGCAGCGTGACCAGATCGCCGGTATCACCCGCTGGTACCAACTGGAGTTGGCGCGCCTGAAGGTCGACCTGCGGCTGGGCACCACCGCGGACATCCCGACCATCCAGGACCTGCGCCCGGATGTGATCATCCTGGCCAACGGCGGCCACCCGTTCCTCGAGCAAAACGACCACTGGGGCGCTGAAGAAGGCCTGGTCGTCAGCAGTTGGGACGTGCTCGATGGCAAGGTCGCGCCGGGCAAGAGCGTGCTGGTGTACGACACCATCTGCGAGTTCACCGGAATGTCGGTTGCCGACTACCTGGCCGACAAGGGCAGCCAGGTGGAAATCGTTACCGACGACATCAAGCCGGGCGTCGCCATGGGCGGGACCACCTTCCCCACCTACTACCGCAGCCTGTACCCCAAGGAAGTGATCATGACCGGCGACCTGATGCTGGAAAAGGTCTACCGCGAGGGCGACAAGCTGGTGGCGGTGCTGGAGAACGAATACACCGGCGCCAAGGAAGAACGCGTGGTCGACCAGGTGGTGGTGGAGAACGGCGTACGCCCGGACGAGGCGCTGTACTACGGGCTCAAGGAAGGTTCGCGGAACAAAGGCCAGGTCGACATCGAAGCCCTGTTCGCGATCCAGCCGCAGCCGATCCTGAGCGAGGCGGGCAGTGGCTACCTGCTGTACCGCATCGGTGATTGCGTGGCCCAGCGCAACGTGCACGCGGCGATCTACGACGCACTGCGCCTGTGCAAGGACTTTTAAGAAACCACAGCCCACGGGAAGCCCCCGTGGGAGGCCGGCTATGCCGGGCGAGAGTGCGGTGTGTCAGTCACTGCCCTTCGCCCGGCGCAGCCGGCCTCCCACACAGGTCCCCCTAACGCCGTCAAGCTGGGGCAACACCATGCTCAACACCCTTCTCCCCATTCTGCTCTTCGCCGCCCTGGCCCTGGCCGTGCTCGGCGCCGGGCGGCGCATCGCCATGTGGCGGCGCGGGCGGCCGGCCAAGGTCGACCTGCTCGGCGGCCTGCTGGCGATGCCCAAGCGCTACATGGTCGACCTGCACCATGTGGTGGCCCGCGACAAATACATGGCCAACACCCACGTCGCCACCGCGGGCGGCTTTGTGCTGGCCGCGCTGCTGGCGATCCTGGTGCACGGTTTTGGCCTGCATAACCGGATCCTCGGCTTCGCCTTGCTGGCCGCCAGCGCGCTGATGTTCGTTGGCGCGCTGTTCGTTTACAAACGCCGCCGCAACCCACCGGCGCGGTTGTCCAAGGGCCCGTGGATGCGCCTGCCGAAAAGCCTGCTGGTGTTTTCCGCGAGCTTTTTCCTGGCCACCTTGCCGGTGGCGGGCATCCTGCCGGAAAACTTCGGCGGCTGGGTGATGGCCGTGATCCTCGGCATCGGCGTGCTCTGGGGCGTGTCGGAGCAATTTTTTGGCATGACCTGGGGCGGGCCGATGAAGCACGCCTTCGCCGGTGCCCTGCACCTGGCCTGGCACCGCCGCGCCGAGCGCTTCAATGGCGGCCGTTCCACCGGCCTGAAGCCGCTCGACCTGACCGACTCCAGCGTGCCGCTGGGGGTCGAGAAACCCAAGGACTTCACCTGGAACCAACTGCTGGGCTTCGACGCCTGCGTGCAGTGCGGCAAGTGCGAAGCCATGTGCCCGGCGTTCGCCGCCGGCCAGCCGCTGAACCCGAAAAAACTCATCCAGGACATGGTCATCGGCCTGGCCGGTGGCAACGACGCCAAGTTCGCCGGCAGCCCCTACCCGGGCAAGCCGCTCGGCGAACACAGCGGCGGCCCGCACCTGCCGATCGTCGCGCAGCAAGGCAAGGCGCTGGTCGATGCCGACACGCTGTGGTCGTGCACCACCTGCCGCGCGTGCGTCGAGGAATGCCCGATGATGATCGAGCACGTCGATGCCATCGTCGACATGCGCCGCCACCTCACCCTGGAAAAAGGCGCCACGCCGAACAAAGGCGCCGAAGTGCTGGAAAACCTCATCGCTACCGACAACCCTGGCGGCTTCGCCCCGGGTGGGCGGATGAACTGGGCAGCCGACCTGAACCTGAAGCTGATGGCCGAGGTAAAAAGCACCGACGTGCTGTTCTGGGTCGGCGACGGCGCCTTCGACATGCGCAACCAGCGCACCCTGCGGGCGTTCGTCAAAGTGCTCAAGGCGGCCGGGGTCGACTTCGCCGTGCTCGGCCTGGAAGAGCGCGACAGCGGTGACGTGGCCCGCCGCCTGGGCGATGAAGCGACCTTCCAGGCATTGGCCCGGCGCAACATCCAGACCCTCAAGCAATACCGCTTCAAGCGCATCGTCAGTTGCGACCCGCACAGCTTCCACGTGCTGAAGAACGAATACGGCGCCCTGGGCGGCGACTACGAGGTGCTGCACCACAGCACCTACATCGCCGAACTGGTCGAGGCCGGCCTGCTCAACCTGGGCCAGCACAAGGGCGGCAGCGTGACCTACCACGACCCCTGCTACCTGGGCCGCTACAACGGCGAATATGAAGCCCCGCGCCAGGTACTGCGCGCGCTGGGCATCGACGTGCGCGAAATGCAACGTTCGGGCTTCCGCTCGCGCTGCTGTGGCGGTGGTGGCGGCGCGCCGATCACCGACATCCCCGGCAAGCAGCGGATCCCCGACATGCGCATGCAGGACATTCGCGAAACCGAAGCCGAGCTGGTCGCCGTGGGCTGCCCACAGTGCACCGCGATGCTCGAAGGGGTGGTCGAGCCGCGCCCGGCGATCAAGGACATCGCCGAGCTGGTGGCCGACGTGTTGATCGAAGCCCCGGCCAGCGCCCCGGCCGCGGCCAAACGTGAACCCGCGGAGGTGAACTGATGAGCGATATTATCCGCCGCGACCCGCGTGCCGAGTGGATCGCCCGCAACCGCCTGCATCCGCTGCACGCAGCGCTGCAGCCGCAGCAGCCACAATGGATGGGCCCGCACGGGGTGATCCGCAAGAACCCCCACGGCGTGGGCTTTATCGGCCCCAACGGGGTCAAGCGTATCGACCGTAGCGGCGGCCAGCAGGGCGGCAACGTGCGCCGCACGGCCGCGGCCGAGGTCAAGCTGCCGCTGCACCAGGTGGCGGCGCCGGCCTTCTACATTGGTGTGGTGCCCGACATGGTCGGTGGCCGCCTGAGCAGCCACGACCGCGACCTGCTCGGCCTGGCCCACCGCCTGGCCGGCAGCGACGGCGCGGTGCTGGCGGTGATCTTCGGCGAACATAAAGAAAGCGCCTTCGACACCGCCGGCGTCGACCGCCTGCTGCAGATCGACGGCGGCGAATTCGAGGGCTATGCCCCCGAGCAGCGCGTGCAGGGCCTGCGCGCGGTGAACGGGCAGTTCAACCCGCGCCACTGGCTGCTGCCCGACAGCCGCAGTGGCGGCGGTGAGCTGGGCCGGCGCCTGGGCGCCAGCCTGGGCGAGCGCCCGGCGACCCGTGTGTGGCAAATCAAGGACGGCCAATGCACCGGCCGCGCCGGCGCCGGCCAGCAAGACATCACCCAGGCGCTGCCCAAGCTCATCCTGGCCGCGGCCGAGTGCGCCGAGCCGGTGGACGAAACCCGCCACGAAGTGTTGCCGGTCAGCCTCGACGCCAGCGTGGCGCGCAGCCTGCCGCGCATCGAAGACCTCGGTGCGGTGGCCGTGGACCCGGCTGCCATCCCGATGGCCGAGGCTGAGTTCATTCTCTCCGGTGGCAACGGCATCAGTGACTGGGCGCTGTTCCATGAGGCCGCGCAAGCGCTGGGCGCCACCGAGGGCGCCTCGCGGGTGGCGGTAGACAACGGCCACATGGCGCGCAACCGCCAGGTGGGCGCCACCGGTACCTGGGTCACCGCGCGGGTCTACCTGGCGGTGGGCATCTCCGGGGCGATCCAGCACCTGCAGGGCATTGGCGCCTGCGAGAAGGTGATCGCCATCAACATGGACCCAGGCTGCGACATGATCAAACGCGCCGACCTCTCGATCGTCGGCGACAGCACCGCGCTGCTCAAGGCGCTGATCGAAGCGGTGCAGGCCTACCGAAACGGCGCCAAGCGCGAAGCGGCATAAGGTGACAGCATGAGTGTGAAGATCGTAAGCCTGGTGTCGGTCGGCGCCCACCCCACCTCCGGCCGTGCCCGCCGCGCCGAGCAAGATGCCCGCGCGGTTGAACTGGGCCTGCAGATGGCCGGTGATGACCTGCAGGTGCTGCACGCCGGTAGCGCCGAAGAGCCGGCCCTGCGCGCCTACCTGGGCATGGGCCTGGCGCGCCTGCACGTGCTCGAGCAGCCCGCCGGCAGCGACGCGGTGCCGGCCCTGGCCAGCTACCTGCGCGGCGCCGCGGCGCAGATCGTGCTCACTGGCGCCCAGGCGGAAACCGGCGAGGGCTCTGGCATGCTGCCGTTCCTGTTGGGTGAGCAGTTGGGCTGGCCGGTGGTGGTCGGGCTGGCCGCGATCGAGTCGGTCGAAGGCGGCGTGGCCCAGGTGCTGCAAGCCCTGCCGCGAGGCCAACGGCGCCGGCTGAAGGTGCGCCTGCCGATGCTCGCCAGCGTCGACAACGCCGCCCCAGCGCCGCGCCAGAGCGCCTATGGCCCAGCCCAGCGCGGCGAGTTGCCGGCCCACGAGGTGGAAATCGTCGACGACGAGCTGCTTGCCGGCGACCCGCTGCAACCGGCCAAGCCACGGCCCAAGCGGCTTAAGGTGATCAAGGCGAAGAGCGGCGCCGACCGCATGAAGGCCGCCACCGCCAAGGCCAGTGGTGGCGGCGGCCAGGTGCTCAAGGGCGTGAGTGCCCAGGAGGGCGCCGAGGCGGTGCTGAAGCTGCTGGTGGAGGAGGGGGTGATTCGCTGATCGCCTGCCTACCTGGTAGATCTATCAGGTAGGCAAGCCGGCTTACCCCGGCTATCGTGCCGTGAACTACCTACCGAGGTGGCAGCATGGCACTGCACCGGGCTCATCATCATTTGCTGGCCGCTGACGTTCAGCGAAGCGCTGTGATGTTGCTTGGCGCGCAGGCGCTGCGCCAGCGCTTCGGGCCCTTTGGTAGCGCCCACGGGCTGGCCTCGCGCTGCGGTTTTACCGGCCAGTTGCGCGAGCAGCCTGGGGCCGGATACGCGCTGGGTAATGGCTACCGTACCTATCGCCCAGGTGTGCTGCGCTTTGGCCAGCCTGATGGGCTCAGCCCTTTCGGCAAGGGGGGGCTGAATGCCTACGCCTATGCCCAAGCCGACCCGGTCAACTTCCATGACCCCAGTGGCGCGTTTCTCGAAGCGCTGATTCGCACCGCAACGGCCGTAGTGGGCTATATGTTGAACAGCTTGTTTTTTTCCCTGGGCGCTATACGGTACAGCAACTTCCCTGCCGAGCAACTGCTCAACCGCGCGGGGGCGCTGCTCGGCGCGGCGGGCGGCGCGGTTGGGATTGCCAGCCGTGCGGCGCAGTCGTTTCCCAACCCCACTATTGTGCTGGCTGCTCGGGCGGCGGTACCGGTTGGCCAGCTATTGACCTTCTCGGGTGCGGTGATTCTGGCCCGGCCGTTGATCAGGTCGACCACCCAGGCGGGCAGGACCTGGCTCATGGCGACCGCGGAGACGGCTCGGGAACGATGGTTCAGGGTTGCTAGGGCGTTTGTGCCGGGGCGGTGGCCAGCCCCGCTTAGGCAAACCATCGCCAATGTATAGCGCCCGCGGCTACCGAGCGCTGTTGTGGGCGGCTGACAACACCTGCAGCCCCCTGGCCGATGGGGCCCACCGGCGTGCCTACGCCCCGTTCGGTGACTGCCCTGGCCAAGCCCAGCTGGGCTTCAACGGCCAATGGCGCGCCGGCGCCGCTGGCCTGTACCTACTGGGTAATGGCCACCGGGCATACCATCCCCGCCTGGGCCGGTTTCTGCAGGCGGACGCCCTGAGCCCGTTCGGCTGCGGCGGGCTCAATAGTTACGCCTACTGCCGGGCAGACCCGATCAACCGCATCGACCCCTCGGGCGCGGTAGATGCGCTGGCGTTGGCCGGGTTGCTGAGTAATGTGGTGTCGGTGCTTTACCGCGGCCTCAACATTGCTTCGCGCAGCGTGAAAACAACGCCCGCGGCCAGCCGTTACGGCTTGCTCGCGGGCATGTTCGGCACCGCCGCCGGTGCCGCCGCGACGATCGGCAGTGCCCAGGCCGAGCCCCCCGCCTGGGTGGCGCCGTTCAAGTGGATGGCGCTGGGCTTGGCGACCTTGGGGTATGGTTTGCAGGTGCCCGAGGTGCTTGGCCGCGTGCGCCAGGTGCCGGCGCGGAAGATGGCCACGCGGCTGGGGCAAACGCTGGCAGGCCCGATATTGATGCTCAAGCCGCGGCGCACGGTGTACCCAGGCTGGTTGAAACCATGAGCTGCTCGGTTCGGCTGGGTTGCGACCGGGCCCGTTCACCGCTGCTGGTGCTGGGCACCGCGGGCCCGGAGCGGCGGGCGCATACGCCGTTCGGCAGTGCCTTGCCAGCGTGCGGGGCCAGTGGCTTCGCGGGCCTTTGCCTCGCCCCCCACGGCCTGTTGCTGGCGGGCCACGGTTACCGCGCTTACGCCCCGAGGCTGGCGCGCTTCGTTCAGCCTGACCGCTTGAGCCCCTTCGGCGAAGGCGGGCCCAATGCCTACGCGTATTGCCTGGCAGACCCGATCAACCACCACGACCCGGACGGGCGCAACCTGGTGCCGTTGCTGAGCAATGTGTTCGGTACCCTGAACCTGGTGGCCTATGGCGGGCTGATGGGGTTCGGCTACCGCCTGGCAGTGCCGTCGCGCGCCGTGCTGGCGGTGGATGTGGCCTTGATGTTTGCCGGCAGCGCCGCGCAAGTGGCCGCCTGGGCCAGTGACAGTGCGGCGGTCAGTATCATCGGGGTGGCCGCCACGGGGATCACGGCGCTGGGCCGGGGTGTGCTGGCGGGGTATTGGGCCAAGCAGGTGGCCCGGCCGGGTACGGGGTGGTGGGGGCGCCCGGCGTGGGGGCGGTCGCCTGGGGCAACGATAGAGACGAGCGGCATGGCCCCACTTCCTCAGCGCGACCTCATTCCCACCCTCCGCGCTCAGCATCCCCCGCTCGCTGTTGCGCCTGCCGGTAGACTTCATCCCGCTCACGCTTACCGACGGCAATCACTGTAACCACCAAGCGGTTATCGATGACTTCATACACCAGGCGATAGCCCGCGGAGCGGAGCTTGATCTTGTAGCACCCAGGCATGCCACTGAGCGTGTATGCCTCAACACGGGGGGCTTCAAGGCGTTCCTTGAGCTTTTTGGCGAACTGCAAGCGCAGGCTGGCGTTGAGCTTGTCCCATTCCGGGCGCCCTTTGCCCCAGCGCCCACAAAAAAGGGAGCCTCACGGCTCCCTTCGCGGGTTCAATCTACCCTCACTCGTGCACCTTCACTTCCTTCAGGTACGGCGCCGGCTCCGCCCCGAGGTTGGCCAGTACGCGCTCGCTGTACCAGTCGATGAAGTTGACCACGCCGAACTCGTAGGTTTTCGAGTACGGGCCGGGCTGGTAGGCCGTGGAGTTGATGCCCACCTGGTTTTCTTCGGCCAGGCGGCGGTCTTGGTCGTTGGTGGCGTCCCATACTTCGCGCAGGCGGGCTGGGTCGTAGTCCACGCCTTCGACGGCGTCCTTGTGCACCAGCCATTTGGTGGTGACCATGGTTTCCTGGGCGCTGATCGGCCACACGGTGAACACGATGATGTGGTCACCCATGCAGTGGTTCCAGGAGTGCGGCAGGTGCAGGATGCGCATCGAACCGAGGTCGGGGTTCTTGATCCGGCCCATCAGTTTTTTGCAGCCCTGCTTGCCGTCCATGGTCATCGACACGGTGCCCTTGAGCAGCGGCATGCGCACGATGCGGTTGCGCAGGCCGAAACCCGCGTGCAGGTAAGGGATCTTCTCCGCTTCCCAGGCCGCGGCCGACTCGGCCACGTGGTCCTTGAACGCCTGGCTGGCGCGTGGGTCGTTGGTGTCGTCCCATTCCAGCAGGGTGTTCAGCAGTTCAGGGTGCGAGCCGCTGCAGTGGTAGCACTCGCGGTTGTTTTCCAGTACCAGCTTCCAGTTGGCTTTTTCCATCAGCGTGGTTTGCACCGCGACCTTGGTGTTCTCCATGTCGTAGGGCTCCATGTAATGGGCCAGGGTGCTGAGGAAGTTGTCGATCGCCGGCGGGTTTTCCGCCAGGCAGATGAAGATGTAGCCGCCAGCGGTTTTCACGTTCACAGGCTTGAGGCCAAACTTCTTCATGTCGAAGTCGTCGCCCATTTCGGTGCCGGCGTACAGCAGGCGGCCGTCGAGCTCGTAGGTCCACTGGTGGTAAGGGCACACCAGCTTGGCGACCTTGCCTTTCTCCTTGGTACACAGGCGCGAGCCACGGTGGCGGCACACGTTGTGGAAGGCGTTGATCGAACCGTCGGCAGCGCGCACCACCAGAATCGGGTTCTTGCCGATCTGCAGGGTCAGGTAGTTGCCCTTGGCGGGGATCTCGCTGGTCATGCCGGCGATCAGCCACTCCTTGTGGAAAACCTCCTGCATGTCGATGTCGAACAGCCGCTCGTCGCAATAGAAGGGCTGCGGCAGCGAGTAGGTGCGCTCGCGGGTCTGCAGCATTTCGGCGGTTGCCTTGCGGGCAGGTTCCAGCGGGTCGCCCAGGCTCAGGGTTTGGGTGGCGTCCATCGAAAATCCTCATGGCCACGGTGTGGCCGGCGAATGGCTTGGGTTTGCACCTTTCGGCGCTTCACGGGTGGCGACGCAAGGCGTGTGAAATCACGGTCTCATTTGCGGTGGAGTGTGGGCCCGGGCACGCCCGGAACCTTGCCCAAACGCGACATGGCCAAATCCGTTTCCGACGCGCCAATCCATGCCCCACAAGGCTGGTCGCCATAAGCATGCCAATGTCGTGAATAGAAAAGCCGTTGCCATTTACGCCTAGCAGAATCGCTACCATAGAAGGCCGACGGTCGGCCGTGGAGAGCCATGATGTCCAACAACTTCCTGAACCCAGTCACTACCCAGACCTGGGCCAATGGTCGCCACGTGGTGCGCTGCGTGAAAGTCATCCAGGAAACCTGGGACGTGCGCACGTTTTGCTTCATGGCCGACCAGCCAATCATGTTCTTTTTCAAGCCCGGGCAGTTCGTCACCCTGGAGCTGGAAATCGACGGCGTGCCGACCATGCGCTCGTACACGATTTCCAGCGCGCCGTCGGTGCCGTACAGCTTTTCGATCACCGTGAAGCGCGTGCCGGGCGGCAAGGTGTCGAACTGGCTGCACGAAACCATGCACGAAGGCTATGAAGTGCCAGTGCACGGCCCGGTGGGGCTGTTCAACGCCATCGACTTCCCGTCGCCGAAGGTGCTGTACCTCTCGGGCGGCGTCGGCATCACCCCGGTGATGTCGATGGCGCGCTGGTTCTACGACACCAACGCCAACGTCGACATGGTCTTCGTGCACAGCGCCCGCTCGCCGAAAGACATCATCTACCAGCGCGAGCTGGAGCAGATGGCCTCGCGCATTCCCAACTTCGGCCTGCACGTGATCTGCGAAAAACACGGCCTGGGTGAGCCCTGGGCTGGCTACCGCGGCTACCTGAACCAGCACATGCTCGAACTGATGGCCCCGGACTACCTCGACCGCGAGGTGTTCTGCTGCGGCCCGACGCCGTACATGACCGCGGTCAAGCGCATGCTCGAGGCCGCTGGCTTCGACATGAGCAAGTACCATGAGGAATCCTTCGGGGCGACCCCGGCCGAGGCCAAGGCCGACGCCGTGGAGCACGCCGAGCAGGCCGCCGACGCCCCCGACGTGCCCGCCGCCGACCTGCATCAGGTGGAGTTCACCGAAACCGGCAAGAGCATCCGCGTGGGCCCGGGCGAAACCGTGCACGCCGCCGCGGCCAAGCTCGGCCTGATGATCCCGAAAGCCTGCGGCATGGGCATTTGCGGCACCTGCAAGGTGCTCAAGCTCAGCGGCGAGGTCGAGATGGAGCACAACGGCGGGATCACCGAGGAAGACGAAGCCGAAGGGTACATCCTGTCGTGCTGCAGTGTGCCGAAGGGGGATGTGCGCGTCGAATACTGAGGCGCTGGGGGCGCCTCAGTATTCGACTAGGGGCAAGTTGTAAGCGGCAAGCTACAAGGGGGGGAGCGGTGTGGCTTTTACTTGCCGCTTGCCCTTATCACTTGCCCCTTACCCCCCTAAACCTTGAAGCGCCCTACCATTCCATTCAGATCCACTGCCAGCTTCGACAGCTCCGCGCTGGCGGCGGTGGTCTGGTTCGCGCCCGCCGCGCTCTGCACCGACAGGTCGCGGATGTTCACCAGGTTACGGTCCACTTCCCGCGCCACTTGCGCCTGCTCTTCGGCGGCGCTGGCGATCACCAGGTTGCGCTCGTTGATTTGTGCCACGGCGCCGTGAATGGTGTCCAGTGCCATGCCGGCGCCCTTGGCGATGTTCAGGGTCGACTCGGCGCGCTCGGTGCTGCTTTGCATCGACGCCACGGCTTTGTCGGTGCCGCTCTGGATGCTGCCGATCATCCGCTCGATTTCGCTGGTCGACTGCTGGGTGCGGTGGGCCAGGGCCCGCACTTCGTCGGCCACTACGGCAAAACCACGCCCGGCTTCACCGGCGCGGGCAGCCTCGATGGCGGCGTTGAGCGCGAGCAGGTTGGTCTGGTCGGCCAGCCCGCGGATCACGTCCAGCACCTGGCCGATGTTGCGCGACTCGTTGGCCAGTTCGCCCACCAGCTGCGCGGTGGCTTGCACGTCCTGGCTCATGCGCTCGATGGCGCAGACGGTTTCGAGCACCAGGTCGCGGCCGTCGCTGGCCGAGGTGGTGGCCTCGCGGGAGGCTTCCGAAGTGCTGACCGCGTTGCGCGCCACTTCTTCGACCGCGCTGGTCATCTCGTTGACCGCGGTGGCGGCCTGTTCGATTTCATTGTTCTGCTGCACCAGGCCGCGGGCGCTTTCGTCGGTCACGCTGTTCAGCTCTTCGGCGGCCGAGGCCAGTTGCGTGGCCGAGCCGGCGATGTGCTGCAGGGTGTCGCGCAGGCGCCCCTGCATGCGCTGCATGGCCGCCAGCAGGCGGGCGGCTTCGTCCTCGCCGTCGGCGCGCACGGTTTGCGTCAGGTCGCCGCTGGCGATCTGCTCGGCGGCGGTGACCGCGCTGCTGATTGGCTGGGTGATGCTGCGGGTCAGCAGCCAGGCGAGGAAGAACATCAGCAGGGTGGCGATCACCAACAAGGCGATCACTGCCACGCTGGCGGTGGAGTACTGCTGGGCGGCGGTGGCGTTGGTGGCCTGGGTTTGCTGGGTGTTGATCTCCACCAGTTGCGCCAGGGCCTTGTTCACTTGATCGGAGTTGCTGGTCAGGTCGGTGCCCAGCAGGGTGCGCAGGTCTTCGAGGCTGTTGCTGGCCGAGAGGCTGCGCAGCTTGCTTTCCAGTTGGCTGTACTGGGCCAGTTGGCTTTTGAACTGCTCGTAGGCGCGGGCCTCTTCGGGGCTGGCGATCAGCTGTTCATAGCGCGCTTGGGCCTTGCGGATCTGCCCGTTGCGCTCCTCCATGGTCGCCAGGGTTTTGCTCAGCGCTTCGGGTTCGCGGTTCACCAGCACGCGGTAAGACAACACCCGCAGGCGCAGGGTGATCTGGGTCAGCTCGTCGAGGGTGGTGATGCTCGGCAGGTTGTTGTTTTCGATCAGCTCGCCGGCGCTGCGGATCTTGCCCATCTGGCTCAGGGCGAACACGCCCAGGGCGACCATCAACAGGCCGATCAGGACGAAGCCGAGCAGCAAGCGCTTGGCAATGGAAAGGTTTCGCAAGGACATGATGAGGCAGCACCTGAAGGTCTAATGGCGCATCCGTGCGAAGAATAGAGAAATCCCAATGGCTATCGGACGGCGCCGGCCGTACTTTAGGCCACTGCGACCTTTTGCCACCGTTTCGCTATGCACCGCTTGTCCATTGTTGCTGGGGCCGGGGAACATCGTGGCGGATCCACAGTCCATGGGCGAGCGTTGAACAGGCGGGCTTGATAGGAAATTTCCTACATATGCTTCGGATGTGTCTGTCAGAACTTCACTGGCCCAAGGCAAGTGCGCGGAGTATCGTAAGCATCTGCCTGTACCACTATAAAAGCTTGAGAAATCAAAATGTTGGAAGCGTCTCTGAGTCACCTTGAAAGCCTGGTCAACGAACTGGTCGAACAAAACCGCCGTTTGGGCGAAGCCAATGGCTCGCTGAACGCCGAACTGGCCAAGGCCCGGGAAGAAAACGACACGCTGCAATTGTCGCTGCTGGAACAAGAAGAGCAGCAAGGCGCCATGGCGGCGCGTATCCAGGCGCTGATCGAACGCGCCTCACCTGGGATGGCCACGGCATGACCGACCGCTACGAGCGCACTGAAGTCGTTACCATCCTCGACCACGACTACACCCTCAAGGCCCCGCCCGGCGGCGAGCAAACCCTGTTGCAGGCGGCTGAAATGCTGCAACAAACCCTCGCCACCACCAAGCGCCAGTTCCCGACCCTGGTCGGCGACCGCCTGCTGGTGCTGACGGCCATGAACCTGTGCTCGCAGCTGATCGAGGCCCGCCAGGCCCATGAACAGGTGCTGGAGCAGGCCCAAGGGCAGGTGGATGCCACGGTGGAGAACTTGGCGCGCACGCTGGGCAAGGATTGAAGCCACGCCGCTTGGCGTATTGTCCTAGCCTTAACCTTAAGTTGTATACAGTCGGCACGGCAGTTGCAGTGCTGGGGGTATTACACCTTGAGGGTTCACCATGTTGTTCTGGCGGCGCAGTATTCAATGGCAGTTGATCCTCGGCATGGGCGGGGCGTTGCTGCTCAGCCTGTTGGTGGTGGTCGGTATCTACACGGCGGTGGTCAACCGGCTAGCGGAGCGCTACCTGGTGGGCACCGCCTTGCCGGCCAGTGTCGAGGCGACGCGTAACGATATCGAACGGCTGCTCAGTGGCCCGCTTACCGCTGCGGCCGACGTCGCCGGCAATAGCCTGGTGCAAAGTTGGCTCGCCGAGGGCGAAAACAGTGCGCAGGCACCGGCTTTCTACCGTTACCTCGACGGCGTCCGTAGCCAGCATCAGGCGTTCACGGCGATCATCGCCGGTGCCCAAAGCAACCATTACTACAGCGAAAAAGGCCTGGAGCGCACGCTCAGCCGTAGCGCTGCGCAAGACGCTTGGTTCTACGGTTTTCTCGACAGTGGCCAGCCGCGCACCCTGAACATCGATAACGATACCGGCACCGGCGCGCTGACGTTGTTCATCGACCTGCGCGTGCAGCAGGCGGGTAAAACCCTGGGCGTTGCCGGCTTGGGGCTGAGCCTGAGCGCCTTGAGTGATTTGATCGAACGCTACCGCTTCGGTGAAGGCGGGCGCGTGTACCTGGTACGCAACGACGGCCTGGTACAGGTGCACCCCGAGGCAGCCTTGGGTGGCAAGCGGCAGTTGGCCGACTTGCTCGGTGCCCCGGCGGCCGCGGCCTTGCTGGGTAGGGGCGCGGCGGCCCAGGCGCGTTTCGAGCGTAACGGTGAGGGCTATCTGGCCTTGGCCCAACCCCTGCGCGAATTGAACTGGACCCTGGTCGCTGAAGTGCCCGAGGCCGAGGTATTCGCCCAAGCGCGCCAAGCGATGTGGCTGACCGGCGGCATTGGCCTGAGTGTGGCGTTGGTGTGCCTGCTGCTGGTGGTGTGGCTAGCGCGTTCGTGGGTGCGGCCAATCCGCCAGGTGACCGCAGCGCTGGTCGAAATTGGCGGCGGCGCCGGCGACCTTACCCGGCGCCTGCCGGTGAACCGCGCCGACGAGCTCGGTGCCCTGGCGGCGGGCTTCAACCGCTTCGTCGAGAGCCAGCGAGGCCTGATCGGTGAAGTGCTTGCCACCAGCGAGCGGCTGCGTGGCGCCGCCGGCGAGGTAGCCCAGGCCATTGACGCCACCCACTCGCGCTCACTGAGCCAGCAAGACATGACCGACCGAGTGGCCACCGCTGTGCATGAGATGGGCCTGACCGTGCAGGAAATCGCCCGCAACGCCGCCCAGGCCGCCGAGGCCTCCCAGGTGGCGCGCGGCGAAGCGCGCCACGCCGGGCAGGAAGTAGAGCAGGCGATAGGTCACATCGACGGAATGTCTCGCGAGATCGGTACGGCCGCCGAGGCGGTGCAAGCGTTGGCGGGCCAGGTCGCGACGATCGACCAAGTGCTCGCGGTGATCCGCGGGGTGTCGGAGCAAACCAACCTGTTGGCGCTCAATGCCGCGATCGAAGCTGCCCGAGCCGGCGAAATGGGCCGCGGCTTCGCGGTGGTGGCCGATGAAGTACGCACCCTGGCGCAGCGCACCCAGGGCTCGACCGATGAAATCCAGCAGATCATTGCCCAGCTCAAGCAGGGTGCGCAGAACGCAGTGGGGCGGATGCAGGCCGGCCAGGCCGCGACGGGCACTGGGGTCGCCGCCAGCCAGCGCACCGGTGCCTCGTTAGGGCAGATCGGCAGCCAGGTAGAACGCATCAGCGACATGAACGCCCAAGTAGCCACGGCTACCGAGCAACAGAGCGCCGTGACCGAAGACATCAACCGTAATGTGCAGGGTATTTCCGACCTCGCCCGCGATACCGCCAGCGACGTGCAGCGCTGCCAAGCGCAATGCCAGGCCTTGGCCGGGCTGGCCCAGGACCTGGCCCGGCAAATGGGCGGCTTCCGCTTGTGATCAGCCCGCGGCCATCACCGCGCGAATGTCCGCCGCCAGCTCGCGCACGCGCTCGGGTTGGGTGTCCCAGGCGCACATGAAGCGCGCCGCGCCGCCGATGAAGGTATAGAAGCGCCAGCCACGCTGGCGCAGCGCCTCGATGGCCGCGGGCGGCATGCGCAGGAACACCCCGTTGGCTTCCACCGGGAACATCAGCTCCACGCCGGCCACGTCTTCGATGGATTGCGCCAGCAACCGCGCGCACTGGTTGGCGTGGTCGCCGTAGCGCAGCCAGGCGTCGCCTTCGAGCAGCCCGACCCAGGGCGCAGACAAAAAGCGCATCTTCGACGCCAACTGCCCGGCCTGCTTGCAGCGGTAGTCGAAGTCTTCAGCCAGGTCGCGGCGGAAGAACAGGATCGCCTCGCCCACCGCCATGCCGTTCTTGGTGCCGCCAAAGCACAGTACATCGACCCCGGCTTTCCAGGTCAGCTCGGCTGGGCTTACGCCCAGCGAGGCGCACGCATTGGCGAAGCGCGCGCCGTCCATGTGCAGGTGCAGGCCGAGCTCCTTGCAGGTGGCGCTGATCGCTTGCAGCTCGGCGGGGCGGTATACGGTGCCGACTTCGGTGGATTGGGTAAGGGTGACCACCCGCGGCTTGGGGTAGTGGATGTCCTGGCGCTTGACCGCCACTTCGCGGATCGCCTCGGGCGTCAGCTTGCCCTGCACCGACGGCGCCACCAACAGCTTGGAACCGTTGGAGAAAAACTCCGGGGCGCCGCATTCGTCGGTTTCAACGTGCGCGCTCTCCGAGCAGATCACGCTGTGATAGCTCTGGCACAGCGCGGCCAGGGCTAGGGAGTTGGCGGCGGTGCCGTTGAAGGCGAAGAACACTTCGCAGTCGGTTTCGAACAACTGGCGGAAGCGGTCCGCGGCGCGGGCGGTCCATTCATCGTCGCCGTAGGCGCGCTGGTGGCCACGGTTGGCGTCTTCCATCGCCGCCCAGGCTTCGGGGCAAATGCCGGAGTAGTTGTCGCTGGCGAACTGCTGGCTGTTGTCTGTCATGAAGGCCTTTTCCTGTTGTTCGACAGGCCGCGCCAAGGCGGGCGCGGCGATGGCCTATGGTAGCTAATTTTGCTTAGGGGGATGGGCCCTTCACCCGGCGTGGCCGGAGTGCCGGATCACGGCCTCCCACCAGACTTGTGTAAGTACTTGATTTGCCGGGCAGCATCGAACCCGTGGGAGGCCGGCTGCGCCGGGCGATGGGCCCTGAAGCTCATGCGCGGAGTCAGCAGAGTTCACAGATTGATCCCCTCCATGAAGCCCTGCAATGGCTTAAGTGAACAGCATGACGGCTGTGCCGGGCGATCAACGCGGCGCCCATGTCGCTTTTTGGCGGATACCCCTGTCGCTTTTGCCCAGCACCGCCGCTTCGAAAAAACTCACCACCAGCCCCCCAGCGCCCGCCATTACTGGGCGCGAGCGCTTTGGCCCAGGCCTCGGGAAGGCCCCGTCGCCGGCGCCGCAGCAGAATGTCGTAAATGCACCGTTGCGTGGCGCGGGCAGGCATCTGGCAGCCATGGGCTGGGCCTAACATCGCCGCAAAGGGCCGGGAACTTTCCGGCCTGCCTATACAACAGGCGCCACACGCGCTACCGGGGAGATCCGCGATGTTCAGCAAGCAAGACCAGATCCAGGGCTACGATGACGAACTGATGGCCGCCATCAACGCTGAAGAGCAGCGCCAGGAAGATCACATCGAGCTGATCGCCTCGGAAAACTACACCAGCCAGCGCGTGATGCAGGCCCAGGGCACCGGCCTGACCAACAAGTACGCCGAAGGCTACCCGGGCAAGCGTTACTACGGCGGCTGCGAGCACGTCGACGTGGTCGAGCAGTTGGCCATCGACCGCGCCAAGCAACTGTTCGGCGCCGATTACGCCAACGTGCAGCCGCACTCCGGTTCCTCGGCCAACGCCGCGGTTTACCTGGCCCTGCTGCAAGCCGGCGACACCATCCTGGGCATGAGCCTGGCCCACGGCGGCCACCTCACCCACGGCGCCAAGGTCAGCTCGTCGGGCAAGCTGTACAACGCCGTGCAGTACGGCATCGATGAAAAAGGCCTGATCGACTACAACGAAGTCGAGCGCCTGGCCGTTGAGCACAAGCCGAAAATGATCGTCGCCGGTTTCTCGGCTTATTCGCAGTTTCTCGATTTCGCCCGCTTCCGCGAAATCGCCGACAAGGTTGGCGCGCTGCTGTTCGTAGACATGGCCCACGTGGCAGGCCTGGTGGCCGCTGGCCTGTACCCGAACCCGATTCCGTTCGCCGATGTGGTCACCACCACCACCCACAAAACCCTGCGCGGCCCACGTGGCGGCCTGATCCTCGCCAAGGCCAACGCCGACATCGAGAAAAAGCTCAACGCCGCGGTGTTCCCGGGCGCCCAGGGCGGCCCGCTGATGCACGTGATCGCCGGCAAGGCGGTGTGCTTCAAGGAAGCGCTGGAGCCAGGCTTCAAGACCTACCAGCAGCAGGTGCTGGACAACGCCGAAGCCATGGCTGGCGTGTTCGTCGAACGCGGCTACGATGTGGTATCCGGCGGCACCAAGAACCACCTGTTCCTGGTCAGCCTGATCCGCCAGGGCCTGACCGGCAAAGACGCCGACGCCGCCTTGGGCCGCGCTCACATCACCGTGAACAAGAACGCTGTGCCGAACGACCCGCAATCGCCGTTCGTGACCTCGGGCCTGCGCATCGGCACCCCGGCGGTGACCAGCCGTGGCTTCAAGGTCGAGCAGTGCACCCAGCTGGCTGGCTGGATTTGCGACATCCTCGACAACCTGGGCGATGCCGACGTAGAGGCCGATGTGGCCAAGCGCGTCTCGGCCCTGTGCGCCGAATTCCCGGTTTACCGCTGAGCCTGTTGGAGAGCGAGCATGCAACGTTATTCTGGCTTTGGCCTGTTTAAACACTCTTTGAGCCACCACGAGAACTGGCAGCGCATGTGGCGCACGCCGGTGCCGAAAAAGGTCTACGACGTGGTGATCGTGGGCGGTGGCGGCCATGGCCTGGCCACGGCTTATTACCTGGCCAAGGAACATGGCATCACTAACGTGGCAGTGGTCGAGAAGGGCTGGCTGGGCGGCGGTAACACCGCGCGCAACACCACCATCGTGCGCTCGAACTACCTGTGGGACGAATCGGCCAAGCTCTACGAGCACGCCATGAAGCTCTGGGAAGGCCTCAGCCAGGACATCAACTACAACGTGATGTTCTCCCAGCGTGGCGTGTACAACCTGTGCCACACCCTGCAGGACATCCGCGACTCCGAGCGCCGGGTCAGCGCCAACCGCCTCAACGGCGTGGATGGCGAGTTGCTCAACACCGAACAGGTGGCGGCGGAAATCCCCTACCTGGATTGCTCGAAGAACACCCGCTACCCGGTACTGGGCGCGACCGTTCAGCGCCGTGGCGGCGTGGCCCGCCACGACGCGGTGGCCTGGGGCTATGCCCGCGCCGCCGATGCCCTGGGCGTCGACCTGATCCAGGAAACCGAAGTGATCGGCTTCCGCAAGGAAAACAACACCGTGATCGGCGTTGAAACCACCAAGGGCTTCATCGGCGCCAAGCGCGTCGGCGTGGTCACCGCCGGTAACTCCGGGCACATGGCGCGCCTGGCGGGGTTCCGCCTGCCGCTCGAATCCCACCCGCTGCAAGCGCTGGTGTCCGAGCCGATCAAACCCATCATCGACAGCGTGATCATGTCCAACGCCGTGCACGGCTACATCAGCCAGTCCGACAAGGGCGACCTGGTGATCGGCGCCGGCATCGACGGCTGGGTCGGCTACGGCCAGCGCGGTTCGTACCCGGTGATCGAGCACACCATCCAGGCCATCGTCGAGATGTTCCCGGTGCTGTCGCGGGTGCGCATGAACCGCCAGTGGGGCGGCATCGTCGACACCTGCCCGGACGCCTGCCCGATCATCTCGAAAACCCCGGTGAAGAACCTGTTCTTCAACTGCGGTTGGGGCACCGGCGGCTTCAAGGCCACCCCGGGTTCGGGCAACGTTTTCGCCGCGAGCCTGGCCAAGGGTGAAATGCACCCGCTGGCCGCGCCGTTTTCCATCGACCGTTTCCACAACGGTGCGCTCATCGACGAACACGGCGCTGCCGCCGTCGCCCACTAACAGGAGAAACCTTCATGTTGCAGATCTTCTGTCCTCATTGCGGCGAGCTGCGCTCGGAAGAGGAATTCCACGCTTCGGGCCAGGCGCACATTCCGCGCCCGCTGGACCCCGCCGCCTGCTCCGACGAGCAATGGGGCGACTACATGTTCTTCCGTGACAACCCGCGTGGCATCCACCACGAACTGTGGGACCACGTCGCCGGCTGCCGGCAGTACTTCAACGTGACCCGCGACACGGTCACGTACGAGATTTTCGAAACCTACAAGATTGGCGAGAAACCCACGGTGACCGCCAAGCCGGCTGGCGCAGTGCCAGAAGCCGCGGCGCGGGAGGAATAGGGCATGAGCCAAGTCAATCGTTTGTCCAATGGCGGCCGTATCGACCGCAACAAGAAGCTGGCCTTTACCTTCAATGGCCAGAGCTACACCGGCTTCGAGGGCGACACCCTGGCCTCGGCCTTGATCGCCAACGGCGTCGACATCATCGGCCGCAGCTTCAAGTACTCGCGCCCGCGCGGCATCATCGCCGCCGGTGCCGAAGAGCCGAACGCCGTGTTGCAGTTGGGCTCGACCGAAGCCACCCAGATCCCCAACGTGCGCGCCACCCAGCAGGCGCTGTACGCCGGCCTGGTGGCCAGCAGCACCAACGGCTGGCCGAACGTCAACAACGACATGATGGGCATCCTGGGTAAAGTGGGCGGCAAGATGATGCCCCCCGGCTTCTACTACAAGACCTTCATGTACCCCAAGTCCTTCTGGATGACTTACGAGAAGTACATCCGCAAGGCCGCGGGCCTGGGCCGTTCGCCGGTTGAGAACGACCCCGACACCTACGACTACATGAACCAGCACTGCGACGTGCTGGTGGTCGGTTCCGGCCCCGCCGGCCTGGCCGCGGCCCTGGCCGCCGCGCGCAGCGGTGCCCGGGTGATCCTCGCCGACGAACAGGAAGAGTTCGGCGGCAGCCTGCTCGACACCCGCGAAACCCTCGACGGCGCCCCCGCCAGCGAATGGGTTGCCAAGGTGGTGGCTGAGCTCGCCAGCCTGCCGGAAGTCACCCTGCTGCCACGCTCGACCGTGAACGGCTACCACGACCACAACTTCCTGACCATTCACCAGCGCCTGACCGATCACCTCGGCGACCGCGCGCCGATCGGCCAGGTACGCCAGCGCGTGCACCGCGTGCGCGCCGGCCGTGTGGTGCTGGCCGCTGGCGCCCATGAGCGGCCGCTGGTGTACGGCAACAACGACGTGCCGGGCAACATGCTCGCCGGCGCCATCTCGGTGTACGTGCGCCGCTACGGCGTGGCACCGGGCAAAAAACTGGTGCTGTCGACCAACAACGACCACGCCTATCGCGTTGTGCTCGATTGGATCGACGCCGGCCTGCAAGTGGTGGCCGTGGCCGACGCCCGCAGCAACCCGCGTGGCGCCCTGGTCGAAGAAGCCCGCGCCCGTGGCGTGCGCATCCTCACCGGCAGCGCGGTGATCGAAGCCCGTGGCACCAAGCGCGTGAGCGCGGCCCGGGTGGCGGCGATCGACCCCAAGGCGATGAAGGTCACCAGCAACGGCGAATGGCTCGACTGCGACCTGATCGGCAGCTCTGGCGGCTACAGCCCGGTGGTTCACCTGGCCTCGCACCTGGGCGGCAAGCCGGTCTGGCGTGAAGACATCCTCGCCTTCGTACCCGGCGATGCCCCGCAAAAACGCGTGTGCGTCGGTGGCGTGAACGGCGTGTTCAGCCTGGCCGATGCCCTGGCTGACGGCTTTGAAGGCGGCGCCCGCATGGCCGCTGAAACCGGCTTCAAGATCGTTGAAGGCACCCTGCCGAAAGTGCTGGCCAAGCCTGAAGAGGCCACCCTGGCGCTGTTCCAGGTGCCCCACGACAAAGGCACCGCGCGCGCGCCGAAGCAGTTCGTCGATCAGCAAAACGACGTCACCGCCGCGGCCATCGAACTGGCCACCCGCGAGGGCTTCGAGTCGGTCGAGCACGTGAAACGCTACACCGCGCTGGGCTTCGGTACCGACCAGGGCAAGCTGAGCAACATCAACGGCCTGGCCATCGCGGCGCGCAGCCGTGGGATTTCCATCACCCAGATGGGCACCACGATGTTCCGCCCCAACTACACCCCGGTGACCTTCGGGGCCGTGGCTGGCCGCCACTGCGGGCACATCTTCGAGCCGGTGCGCTTCACCGCGCTGCATGCCTGGCATGTGCGCAATGGCGCCGAGTTCGAAGACGTCGGCCAGTGGAAGCGCCCGTGGTACTTCCCCAAGCGTGGCGAAGACCTGCACGCCGCCGTGGCCCGTGAGTGCAAGGCCGTGCGCGACAGCGTGGGCCTGCTCGACGCCTCGACCCTGGGCAAGATCGACATTCAGGGCCCGGACGCCCGTGAGTTCCTCAACCGCGTGTACACCAACGCCTGGACCAAGCTCGACGTCGGCAAGGCCCGTTACGGCCTGATGTGCAAGGAAGACGGCATGGTCTTCGACGACGGTGTGACCGCCTGCCTGGCCGACAATCACTTCCTGATGACCACCACCACCGGCGGCGCCGCGCGCGTACTGCAGTGGCTCGAGCTGTACCATCAGACCGAGTGGCCTGAGCTGAAAGTGTGGTTCACCTCGGTCACCGACCACTGGGCCACCCTGACCCTCTCCGGCCCCAACAGCCGCAAGCTGCTGGCCGAAGTGACCGAAGGCATCGACCTGGATAAAGACGCTTTCCCGTTCATGACCTGGAAAGAAGGCCTGGTCGGCGGTGTGCCGGCGCGGGTGTTCCGGATTTCCTTCACCGGTGAGCTGAGCTACGAGGTGAACATCCAGGCCGACTACGCCATGGGCGTGCTGGAAAAAATCGCCGAAGCCGGCAAGCAGTACAACCTGACCCCCTACGGCACCGAAACCATGCACGTGCTGCGGGCCGAGAAGGGCTTCATCATCGTTGGCCAGGACACCGACGGCTCGGTCACCGCCGATGACCTCAACATGGGCTGGGCCGTGGGCCGCACCAAGCCGTTCTCGTGGATCGGCTGGCGCGGGATGAACCGCGAAGACCCGCTGCGCGAGAACCGCAAGCAACTGGTGGGCCTGAAACCTACCGACCCGAACAAGGTCCTGCCGGAAGGCGCGCAACTGGTGTTCGACCCGAAACAGTCGATCCCGATGGACATGGTCGGCCACGTGACCTCCAGCTACATGAGCGCGACCCTGGGCCGTTCGTTCGCCCTGGCCGTGGTCAAGGGTGGCTTGAAGCGCATGGGTGAGAAGGTGTGGGCGCCGTTGGTCGATGGCAGCTTCGTCGAGGCAGAAATCTGCTCGTCGGTGTTCGTCGACCCGAAAAACGAACGGCAGAACGTTTAAGCCCGGCCGCCGTGGCCGCCCTGGGGGGCGGCCACGCAGGTTCCACGAATTGCTCAAGGTGCAAAGATGACCACAGCCAATGTTTACCAGCAGCGCCCGGCCGCCGACGTCAAAGTCGAGTCGCCGCTGCACCACGCCGACCTGCCCAGCCTGGTCGGCAAAGGCCGCAAGAACGCAGGCGTGACCCTGCGCCACAAACAACTGCTCGGCCACCTCACCCTGCGCGGTGACAGCCACGACGCCGCTTTCAGCGGTGGCGTGCACAAGGCCCTGGGCCTGGAACTGCCGGCCGCCCTCACGGTGGTCAGCAATGGCGAGCTGTCGCTGCAATGGCTGGGCCCGGACGAGTTCCTGCTGATCTGCCCGCGTGGCCAGGAGCTGGCCCTCGAGCAAGCCCTGCGCGACGCCTTGGCCGGCCAGCACATTCAGGTGGTCAACGTCAGCGGCGGGCAAAGCCTGCTCGAATTGACCGGCCCGAACGTGCGCGACGTGCTGAAAAAATCCACCAGCTATGATGTACACCCGAACAACTTCCCGGTCGGCAAGGCCGTGGGCACGGTGTTCGCCAAGTCGCAGTTGGTGATCCGCCGTACCGGCGAAGACACCTGGGAACTGCTGATCCGCCGCAGCTTCGCCGACTACTGGTGGCTGTGGCTGCAAGACGCCGCCGCCGAATACGGCCTGGCGATCGCCGAATAAGGAGCTGACCATGAGCCGCGCCCCGGATACCTGGATTCTCACAGCCGACTGCCCCAGCCGGCTGGGTACGGTGGACGCGGTCACCCGCTACCTGTACGAGCAGGGCTGCTACGTTACCGAGCACCACTCCTTCGACGACCGCCTGAGCGGGCGCTTCTTCATTCGCGTGGAGTTCCGCCAGCCCCAGGCGTTCGACGAGGCGCAGTTCCGCGCCGGCCTGGCCGAGCGCGGGGCAGGCTTTGAAATGGCCTTCGAACTGGTGCCACCGCAGTACCGGCCGAAGGTGGTGATCATGGTCTCCAAGGCCGACCATTGCCTGAACGACCTTCTCTACCGCCAGCGTATCGGCCAACTGGCCATGGACGTGGTCGCGGTGGTGAGCAACCACCCCGACCTGGAACCGCTGGCACGCTGGCACGCAATCCCTTACCACCACTTCCCGCTCGACCCGATCGACAAACCCGCGCAGGAGCGCCGGGTGATCGAGGTGATCGAGCAGACCGGGGCCGAGCTGGTGATCCTCGCGCGCTACATGCAGGTGCTCTCGCCCGAGCTGTGCCGCCGCCTCGACGGCTGGGCGATCAACATCCACCACTCGTTGCTGCCGGGGTTCAAGGGTGCCAAACCCTACCACCAGGCCTACAACAAAGGGGTGAAGATGGTCGGCGCCACGGCGCACTACATCAACAACGACCTGGACGAAGGCCCGATCATCGCCCAGGGCGTGGAGGTGGTGGACCACAGCCACTACCCCGAAGACCTCATCGCCAAGGGGCGCGACATTGAATGCCTGACCTTGGCGCGCGCGGTGGGTTACCACATCGAGCGCCGGGTGTTCCTCAACGCGAACCGCACGGTGGTGCTGTAGGAGGGCAAGAGCAAGGAGCAAGCGGTAAGCGGCAAGTAGAGGCAGAAGCAGAAGCTCCAGGCGCTGCGAGCCTCTTGCGGCTTGAAGCTTGCCACTGGCGTCTTTTTTCAACAACAACAACAAGAAGCGAGGTAAAAGCATGTCTGGCAATCGCGGTGTGGTGTACCAGGGGACCGGCAAGGTCGAGGTGCAAACGATCCCTTACCCGAAAATGCAAGACCCGCGCGGCCGCAAGATCGAGCATGGTGTGATCCTGCGTGTCGTTTCCACCAATATTTGCGGCTCTGACCAGCACATGGTCCGTGGCCGTACCACTGCCCAGGTCGGCCTTGTGCTTGGCCATGAAATCACCGGTGAAGTCATCGAAAAGGGTTCGGACGTCGAACACCTGAAGATCGGCGACCTGGTCTCGGTACCCTTCAACGTGGCGTGCGGCCGTTGCCGTTCCTGCAAGGAACAGCACACCGGCGTGTGCCTGACCGTCAACCCCGCCCGCGCCGGTGGCGCCTACGGCTATGTCGACATGGGCGACTGGACCGGCGGCCAGGCCGAATACGTACTGGTGCCGTACGCGGACTTCAACCTGCTGAAGCTGCCGAACCGCGACAAGGCCATGGAGAAGATCCGCGACCTCACGTGTTTGTCTGACATCCTCCCCACCGGTTACCACGGCGCCGTGACCGCCGGGGTCGGCCCGGGCAGCAGCGTGTACGTGGCCGGTGCCGGCCCGGTCGGCCTGGCGGCCGCGGCTTCGGCGCGCCTGCTGGGCGCGGCGGTGGTGATCGTCGGCGACGTGAACCCCACCCGCCTGGCCCACGCCAAGGCCCAGGGCTTCGAGATTGCCGACCTGTCGCAAGACACCCCCCTGCATGAGCAGATCGCCAACCTGCTGGGCGAGCCAGAAGTGGACTGCGCAATCGACGCCGTGGGCTTCGAAGCCCGTGGCCACGGCCATGCCGGCGCCCAGAGCGAAGCCCCGGCCACCGTGCTCAACTCGTTGATGCAAGTGGTGCGGGTGGCCGGCAAGATCGGCATCCCCGGGCTGTACGTTACCGAAGACCCAGGCGCCATCGACGCCGCCGCCAAGATCGGCAGCCTGAGCATCCGCTTCGGCCTGGGCTGGGCGAAATCCCACAGCTTCCACACCGGGCAAACGCCGGTGATGAAGTACAACCGCCAGCTGATGCAGGCGATCATGTGGGACCGCATCAACATCGCCGAAGTAGTGGGCGTGCAGGTGATCAGCCTCGACCAGGCCCCGCAAGGCTACGGCGAGTTCGATGCCGGCGTGCCGAAGAAGTTTGTGATCGACCCGCACAAGCTGTTCAGCGCGGCCTAAGGCCCTTCGCCCGGCACAGCCGGCCTCCACGGGTTGTTGTGAACTGCCCAGTGGGGGGCGGCCAGTGCCCCGCAGGTGAAAAACCCCATCCCCTAAGGAACATTGCCCCCTGTGTAGCCTCCAACGCCACATTTAGCTGGAGACACACCGCCATGAACCGCCTTACCCTCGCTGCCACCCTGGCCCTGCTGGGCAGCCCCGCCCTGGCCTTCAACCTCAACGATGCGGTCAATGCCGCCTCCACCCTGCAGAACGGCAACCAGAACGGCGCCGCGGTCACTGCCCCGCCAAAGGCCGCCGGGCTGCTCAATACCCTGGGCACGCAACTGAACGTGACCCCCGAGCAAGCCGTGGGCGGCACCGGCGCCATGCTGGGCCTGGCGAAGAACAAGCTCAGCGCGGGCCAGTACACAGAGCTGACGCAAAAGGTCCCAGGCCTTGACCAACTGGCCGGCGCCAACGCGCTGGGTGGCGTGAGCGGGTTGTCTGGGTTGCTGGGGCAAGCCGGCAACGGCACCGCGCTGAACAGCGCGCTGGGCAATGTGCAGTCTACGGGGGATGTGAACAACGCCTTCGGCCAACTGGGCATGAACAGCGGGATGGTCAGCCAGTTCGCGCCAGTGATCCTGCAATACCTGGGGCAGCAGGGCACCAGTGGCTCGCTGCTGACCAGCCTGGCGCAGATTTGGGGCGTGAAAGGCTGAACGAACCGGCTTTTACAGCCAGGCTACCCAGGAAAACCCCCGGCGCGGCGCGATAAGGCATCCCCTGCGCCGCCGCTTGGCTTCTATAGTGGCGGGTACACCTGCTAACGCTGGAGCACTGAAGCCATGTTACTTCCGATCAAAGCCAAGAACATCAGGCGTTTGGTTCATAGGCTAGCGAACCAAAAACCGGAGCTAAAAGACCGAATGATGGCCGCGGCCTTGGATGGGCCTCGCGTCGTTCGAGGCAGTAGCTACGCGGTCAACTCGGCCGCAAGCGCCAGCAACCCGTTCGCGCGCTATCTCGACGAACTTGCGCCGGAGCTTCCCTGGCAGGGGCTGACGCCATCCGCGTTGCCCACTGGAGGCAGCCGCGCCTTCGAGACCTGCGCCGAGGCGAAGGTTTGGCTGGAGCTGAGGGCGCGTGGGCACAACCCAAAACATTTCACGTTAGTCACGTTCAACTCGGCAAATACCATCACATCGCCTTGCCAGAATTGTGCGCGGTGGGTCAGGGATGGGTTTGGCCGTGTGTATCAGGAAACACCCACCTATAGAGAGCGCCAACGGCCAGACCGCTGAGCCTGGCGTGGAGGACGGTTGAACGCTGCCGTGGTTTATCGCCGGTAAACGCGGGGGCCGGCGGAGGGTTTGAGCCTCGGCCGATTGCCTGGGCTCAAGGGTGATGGGGGCGGGTACGCGAAATGCTCCGTTACCCCGGCACCTGGGCCGAGAGACCGCTGAAGGTTATCGGGTCTGCCGTGCCATAGGCGTAGCTGTTCAGCCCCTCTTCTCTCGCCAGGAACAGCGGGTCGGGGTTCAGAAAGCGCAGCGATGCCGGGGCGTAACCACGGCTGCCTAGCAGGTACAACCCGCCAGGGCCGCCGAGAGGCTGGGCGGCCAGGCCCAGCGCGTGGGTGTAGGCCGGCGGTGGCAGGCCAAAGGGCGTGAAGGCGTTGGGTTGTGGGGAGGACCCCGCCAAATACGTACCCAAGGGGGTGTTGGCCGAGTCCGTATAGAACAACCGGGTGGGTTTAGCGAGCATGGTGCGGCCTCTGGTCGGTGCTGCTAGCAGCCTACCGAGGCTTTGCGGCCTTGCCACCTAGTAGATCTATCAGGTGCCCGCGGCCTGGCGCAGCGCATCGATGCGGGCGTCTTTGTCGCGCCACAGTTGGTTCACCCAGTCCTGCACCCGGCGGCGAAACTCAGGGTCGTTCTCGTAATCGCCCTCGATCAGCGCCTGCTCGATGGGGCGCGACTGAATATCTACGATCACCTTGCTCACCCGCCCGCAGAGCAGGTCCCAGAAGCCTGGCGCGCGGTGGCCCGGGTAGACCACGGTCACGTCGAGCAGGCGGTCGAGCTGGGCGCCCATGGCCGCCAGCACGAAGGCCACGCCGCCGGCCTTGGGCTTGAGCAGGTGGCGGAACGGCGAGCATTGGGCGCCGTGCTTGGCCTGGGTGAAGCGGGTGCCTTCAAGGTAGTTCACCACCGTGACCGGCTGGCGCTTGAACAGCTCGCAAGCCTTGCGGGTGATCTCCAGGTCTTTGCCGCGCAGGTGCGGGTGCTTGCTCAGAAAGGCCTGGCTGTAGCGCTTCATGAAGGGGTAGTCCAGCGCCCACCAGGCCAGGCCCAGCAGCGGTACCCAGATCAGCTCTTTTTTCAGGAAGAACTTGAAGAACGGCGCGCGGCGGTTCATGGCCTGGATCAGCGCGGGGATGTCGACCCACGACTGGTGGTTGCTGACCACCAGGTAGGAGGTTTGCGGGTTGAGCGACTCCAGCCCGCGGATGTCCCAGCGGGTGGGGATGCACAGCGCGAAAATGGCTTTGTTGATTTCCGCCCAGGTTTCGGCGAACCACATCACCCCGGCAGACATAACGTCACGCCCGTGGCCTGGGGCGATCAGCTTGAGCAGGGCCAGCAGCAACAGCGGGCCGATCAGCACCAGCGTGTTCAAGAGCAGCAGCAGGGCAGTGAACAAGCCACGAAGCATAGGGCACTCAACAGGGAAATATTGGCCGGCCATGATACGGGGTGCGGCACGTGGCGCCAAATTCATCCGGCGCCATGTTCCTGCGGTATTTTTACTTTTTGTAATACGCGGGTGCCCTTTACCTTAGGCGAACCAATGCCGGTGTGCCGGTCTAACCTGTGCGCCCTGTTTTCAAGAAGAGGAATGCCCTACGTGAAATACGTGCTCGCGCTACTGTCGTTACTGGCGCTGCCAGCCTTGGCCGACCCACCCACCCTCTACGGCCGCTACGAATATTTCGAACTGCCCGAGCTGGGCCAGACGCTCAAGGCCAAGATGGACACCGGCGCGCTCACCGCCTCGCTGTCGGCCAAGGACATCAAGACCTTCACCCGCGACGGCGATGACTGGGTGAGCTTCCGCCTAGCCACCAAAGACGGTGACGGCAAGGTCTACGAGCACAAGATCGCCCGCATCAGCCGCATCAAAAGCCGCGCCGATGAAAACGACGGCGAGGATGAAAACGTAGAGGTCGCCAAGCGCCCGGTGATCGAACTGGCGATGTGCCTGGGGGAGGTGAAGCGCACGATCGAGGTCAACCTGACCGACCGCAGCAGCTTCAATTACCCACTGTTGATCGGCGCCAAGGGCCTGCGTGAGCTGGACGCGGCGGTGAACCCCGCGCGGCGGTATGTGGCGGGGCAGCCGGATTGTGAGAAGTAGGCCCGCAGGCCCCGGGGTGACCGGGGCCGGGGTTAGATCACCACTTGTAGTTGACGCTGGCGGTGACGCGGCGTTCGTCGCCGTAGTAGCACCAGAACCCGTCGCAGGTGGCCAGATAATCCTTGTTGAACAGGTTGTTCGCGTTGACCGCTAGGCTGGCACCCTTCAACGCGCTGTTCAAATAGCCCAGGTCGTAATGCACCGAGGCGTCATAAATGGTGTACGAGCCTACATGGCCAAGGTCGGTATTGGCGGTATTGCCGTAAGTATCCCCTACATAGCGCACCCCTGCGCCAGCGCCGAAACCCGCGAGGGGCCCGGTGTGCCAGGTGTAGTCAGCCCACGCGGTCGCCTGGTTGCGCGGGATCTGCGCCATGCGATTGCCTTTGTCGTCGCCCTTCAGGATCTCGCTGTCGTTGTAGGTGTAGTTGCCGACCAGTTTCAGGTTGTCGGTAACGTCAGCGGTTGCTTCCAACTCAAAACCACGGACTTTGATCTCGCCCACTTGGCGGGTGATGCTGTTTTCCGTGACCGAAACGTTCTTCTGGCGAATGTCGAATACCGCGGCAGTGAACAGTGCTTTGGTGCCGGGTGGCTGGAATTTGAGACCGGCCTCATATTGGCGCCCCTCAGTAGGCTTCAGCGATTCAGTGGCACTCACCGTAGCCCCGGAGGCAGGCTGGAACGATTCGGTATAGGACAGGTAAGGCGTAAAGCCGTTGTCGAATACGTAGCTCAGTCCGACGTTGCTGCTGAACTTATGGTCCCGTTGCGTCGAGGTCAGGTCATTGTTGTTATGAAATACCGTGCCGGTGTGAATCCAGTCTTCACGGCCCCCCAGGGTAAAGCGCCAGTTATCCAACGCCATTTGGTCCTGAGCGTAGAGGCCGGTTTGGAAGGTTTTTTGCCCATAGTCATAAAATGCAAAAGTAGGGTCGGCAATGTTCCCGCCATAGACGGGGTTAACCACATTGGTGGTGCCGCCATCACCAAACAGCCAGCGATAATTGGTGTTGCTGCGTTGATGATCGAGGCCCAGCAGCAGCGTGTGTTGGATGTCGCCAGTATTGAAGTCAGCCTGGAAGTTGTTATCGACTGCGAACTGGCTGATGTCTTCATCGACCTTGCCCGCGCTGCGGCTGATATTGCCATCAGCATCGACTGCCGTAGCGCCGGTGCCCACGCTTAGCGATTGGAAAGACAGGTCGCTCTTGGTGTAGCGAAGGTTCTGGCGGAATTGCCAGACATCGTTGAAGCGATGGTCAAAGGCGTAGCCCAGCGCGTAGTAGGTACGGTCGTAGTATTCCCAGTCCGGGTCGCCCAGGTTTTTATGGTGCGAGATCTTGCCGACAGGTGAGGCCAGCTTGGTCCCTTGCAGAGGGAGGAACTGCCCGGTAATGCCAGTATCGTCGCGGGTATATTGCGACAGGAACGTCAGGTGTGTATCGGGGTCGATGTTCCAGGTGAGGCTGGGAGCAATGTTGTAGCGTTTATCAGGAACGTGGTCGATGGCGGTATTGGAGTCCCGAACTACGCCGCTGACGCGGTAGAGCACACTGCCGTCGTCCGTAACCTTGCCGGTGGTGTCGAAGTTGATCTGTTTATGGTTGTAGCTGCCGGTCTGTACTTCAACTTCATGGCTGGTTTCAGCCTGTGGGCGCAGGCTAACCATATCCAGCAAGCCGCCAGGCGGGGTCTGCCCGTATACAGAGGACGCCGGCCCACGCAGTACCGCGATGCGCTCGAGGTTCCAGGTTTCCTGTTTAGGGTTCGCATACGAACCTTTGGGCAGCGGTAGCCCGTCGAGGAACTGCGTTGGGTCGAAGCCGCGAACCCGCAGCCAGTCGGCACGGGTGTCTGAACCGTAGCCACTGCTCATTACCCCTGCGGTGTAACGCAGTGCATCGTTGAGGTTATGAACTTTGCGATCTTCCATTTGCTCACGGGTCACGACCGACACAGAGCGTGGTACTTCAACGATTGGAGTATCTGTTTTAGTGCCCGCGGCGGTCCGGGTCGCGGTGTAGCCGGTAGTCGCGCCCCATGCGCTCTCGTATTCACTCGCCGCGTTCACATTGGTCACCGGCAAGGTCAACTCACCCCCGGCCACCGCGATCAGCGTGTAACTACCACCACTGTTCACCAACTGTAGCCCCGAACCGCGCAGCGCCGCTTGCAGGGCGCCTTGCGCGTCGTACTGGCCGTTGACGGCTGGCGCGCTTTTGCCACTCACCAGGGCTGGGTCCATGGTCAGGGCAATCCCGGCCTGGCTGGCGATCTGGTTCAGGGTGCTGGCCAGGGGCGCCGCTGGCAGGTTGTAGCTGCGCACAGCGGTTTGGTCGGCGGCGTACGCCGGCAGCGCAGCCATCGGGCACGCCAGCGCAATACTGGCCGCCAACAGGCTAGGGCGAAGGAACGAGGGCAAGCGACGTGACATTCGAAACACTCCGGGAATTGGACCGTAATGCTCTGTTGCCGATCGAGTTGAAAAAAGTGATAGGGCGCCGTGAAAAAAAAGTTATTCGGTGGCCGTTTTAACGGTCACCCACCACGGCGTGCGCTGCTCGATGCGCACCGGCAGGGTCGGCTGCAGCGCGCGCAGGGCGAGGTCGGTGTCGTGCAGTGGGAAGCTGCCGGTGATGCGCAGGTCGGCCACCTCCGGCGCGGCGCGCAGCACGCCGCTGCGGTAGCGGGCCAGTTGCTCGAGCAGGTCGGCCAGGCGGATGTTGTCGACCACCAGCATGCCGCGGGTCCAGGCATCGCTGTTGGCCGGCAGGCTACTCGGGGCGCTGAGCGCGCCTTTGTGCATCAGCACCTGCTGGCCCTGGTTGATCACCTGCTCGGTGGCCAGGTGCGCCGGCCGCGCGGCCACCGCCGACTGCACCACGCCCAGGCGGGTGCCGCCGGCTTCGCGGCTGACCAGGAACTGCGTGCCCAGCGCGCGCAGGCGGCCATCGGCGGTTTGCACAATGAACGGGCGGCTGTCGCCATGGGCGGTCTTGACGTAAATATCGCCGCTTTGCAGCACGATGCGCCGCTCGTTGGCGTCGAAGCGAATGTCGATGGCGCTGTGGGTGTCGAGCTCTACCTGGGTGCCATCGGCCAGGCGCAGGGCGCGCACTTCGCCGGTGGCGGTGCGTTGGTCGGCCAGCCAGTAGCCGGCGGTTTCGGTCTGGCTGGCCAGGCCGCCGGCGGCCACCGCCAACGCCAGCACGGCGAGGCCGCGGCGCAGCGAGCGGCGCTCGCGTGGCTGCACCAGTACCTGGCGCACCGGCCCGGCCGCGGCGGCGAAGCGTTGGTCGAGCATGCCCAGTTGGCGCCAGGCGCGGGCGTGCTCTTCACTCTCGCCGTGCCAGCGGCTGAACGCCGCCTGCTGGCGCGCCGTGGCGCCGCCGTCGAGGCGCAGCTGCCAGGCGATCGCGGCGTCCAGTACCTGCGCCGATACCGCGGCTTCGCGCGCCATCAGGCCGGTTCACCGTACAGGGCGATGTAGCACTGGCGCAGGGCCTGGGCCAGGTACTGGCGCACCCGCGGCACCGACACCCCCAGTTGGCTGGCGATTTCGGCATGGCCAAGGCCGTCGAGGCGGTTGAGCACGAAGGCGTGGCGCGCCTTGCTCGACAGCTTGCCGAGGTGTTGGTCGATGGCCCGGAGGTCTTCGAGGATCAGTTGCTGGGCTTCGGGCGAGGGTTGCTCGGCCTCGGGCAGCAGCGCCAGTTCGTCGAGGTAGGCCTGCTCCAGCGCGGCGCGGCGGAAATGGTCGAACAGCAACCCCTTGGCCACCGTGAGCAGGAATGCCCGCGGCTCGCGGGCCGGCGCCAGGGTCGGGCGGCCGAGCAGGCGGGTGAAGGTGTCTTGGCTGAGGTCTTCGGCGCGATAGGGGCAGGCGATGTTGCGCCGCAGCCAGCCGAGTAGCCAGGGGCGGTGGTCGCGGTACAGCGAACCGATAACATCGTGGTGGGCTTGCCGGGCTGCGTCCAACACACACTCCGAAATGAAAAAGCATCAACCAATGAGACGTATTCGCGATTGTGGCAGGAGGCCATCCCTTTGGCAATTGGCGGGTGTCTGTACGGTCACCGGATATTTCAGGGCGCGGGGCGGTAACGCTATAAAGCAGAGACAAACATGAAATATTCGCTTTGCTCGTCAGTTTGCTTCACTTTATGGCAATAACTAACGTTGCCCTGGTCATAGGGGTGAAGCGGACAAACAGGAAGGCGCCTGCTGGCACATTGCCCATGGTTGATCTGGATATTCTCACCGATGCCGAGCGGGAAGCGCTCAGCGAAGTATTGCTCGGCCCCCAGGCGGCGCCGGGGCGCGTGCTGGTGGTTGACGACGACCGCGACTCCCGCGAACTGCTGGCCGAGATCCTGGCCCTGCATGGGGTCAGCTGCCTGGTGGCGGACAACGCCCAGAACGGTTTCGCGATGCTGATGAGCAACCGCAGCATCGGCTTGCTGGTCACGGATTTGCGCATGGGCCCGGAAGACGGCCTCGACCTGATCCGCCAGGTGCGCGAGTCGGAACGGGCGGCGCTGCCGATCATCATCGTGTCGGGCAATGCCGGGGTGAAGGATGCGATCGAGGCCATGCACCTGAGCGTGGTGGACTTTTTGCTCAAGCCGATCGATGTGAACCAACTGGTGGCGCTGGTGCGGCGGGAGTTGAATCTGTGACGGCCCATCGCCCGGCTGTGCCGTAATACTGTTCACTTACGCGATCAGAGCGCTAGATTGAGGGTAAAAAAACCCGATTTCTCTCGATGATTTTACCGAGCGCATGAGCTTCAGGGCCCATCGCCCGGCACAGCCGGGATGCCGGACCACGGCCTCCCACGGGTTCTGTGTTGCCCCGTAAATCAATGGCTTACACAAATCTGGTGGGAGGCCGTGGTCCGGCACTCCGGCTGTGCCGGGCGAAGGGCCTTGAAGGCTAGCGCCCGTACTTGGCCTTGAACTCACGCCGCCGGCGGTGCAGCACCGGCTCGGTGTAGCCATTGGGCTGCCGGGCGCCTTCGAGTACCAACTCCAGTGCCGCCTCGAAGGCGATATTGCCGGCGAAGTTCGGCGCCATCGGCCGGTACAGTGGGTCTGCCGCGTTCTGCCGGTCGACCACCGGCGCCATCCGCTTGAAGCTTTCGGTTACGTCTGCCGCGGTGGTGATGCCGTGGCGCAGCCAGTTGGCCAGCAACTGGCTGGAAATCCGCAGGGTGGCGCGGTCTTCCATCAGCGCGACGTCGTGGATGTCAGGCACCTTCGAGCAGCCCACGCCCTGGTCGATCCAGCGCACCACGTAGCCGAGGATGCTCTGGGCGTTGTTGTCGAGCTCTTCGCGGATTTCCTGCTCGCTCCAGCCGATGTCTGTGGCCAGCGGCAGCGCCAGGATGGCGTCGAGGCTGGCCCGCGGGCGCTGGGCGAGTTCGGCCTGGCGCGCTTGCACATCCACCTGGTGGTAATGCAGCGCGTGCAGCGTGGCGGCGGTGGGCGAGGGTACCCAGGCAGTGTTGGCGCCGGCCATTGGGTGGCCGATTTTCTGTTCGAGCATCGCCGCCATCAGGTCGGGCATGGCCCACATGCCTTTGCCGATCTGCGCGCGGCCCTGGAGGCCGCAGGCCAGGCCGATGTCAACGTTCCAGTTTTCATAGGCGGCGATCCATTTTTCGCCCTTCATGGCGGCCTTGCGCACCATTGGGCCGGCCTCCATCGAGGTGTGGATTTCATCGCCGGTGCGGTCGAGGAAGCCGGTGTTGATGAACACCACCCGTGCCTGCGCCGCCTGGATGCACGCGGCGAGGTTCACCGTGGTCCGGCGCTCTTCGTCCATGATGCCAATCTTCAGGGTGTTGGCCGGCAGGCCCAGCACGCCTTCGATGGCGCCGAACAGTTCGTTGGCGAACGCTACTTCTTCGGGGCCGTGCATCTTCGGCTTGACGATGTACACCGAGCCCTGGCGGCTGTTCTTGCGGGTACCGCCGCCCTTGAGGTCGTGGAGCGCGGCCAGGCTGGTGAACAGCCCGTCGAGGATGCCCTCGGGCACGTCGCGGCCCTGGCTGTCGAGCACTGCGTCGATGGTCATCAGGTGGCCGACGTTGCGCACGAACAGCAGCGAGCGGCCGTGCAGGCGCAGCGTGCCGCCATCGAGCGCGGTGTATTCGCGGTCCGGGTTCATGGTGCGGGTGAAGGTTTTGCCGTGCTTGCTCACCTGCTCGGCGAGGTCGCCTTTCATCAGGCCCAGCCAATTGCGGTACACCACTACTTTGTCTTCAGCGTCGACCGCGGCCACGGAGTCTTCGCAGTCCATGATGGTGGTCAGCGCGGACTCGAGCAGCACGTCTTTGACACCCGCGGCGTCGGTTTGGCCGATGGGGCTGGCCGGGTCGATCTGCAATTCGAAGTGCAGGCCGTTGTGGCTGAACAGCAAGGCGGCCGGTTGTTGGGCAGCGCCCTGGAAGCCGAGCAACTGCGCCGGGCTGGCCAGGCCGGTGGTTTGGCCGTTTTGCAGGGTAACCTGCAGCGCGCCATCGGCCACGCGGTAGGCGCTGGCCTGGGCATGGCTGCCCTCGGCCAGGGGCGCGGCGTCGTCTAGGAAGCGCCGGGCGAAGGCGATCACCTGGTCACCGCGCACGCGGTTGTAGCCCTGGCCTTTTTCCGCGCCGCCGGTTTCCGGGATGGCGTCGGTGCCGTAGAGGGCATCGTACAGCGAGCCCCAGCGGGCGTTCGAGGCGTTCAGCGCGAAGCGCGCGTTCATCACCGGCACCACCAGTTGCGGGCCGGCCATGCGCGCGACTTCTTCATCGACCTGGGTGGTGCTGGCCTGAAACGCGGCGGGCTCGGGCAACAGGTAGCCGATGTGCTGCAAGAAGGCCTTGTAGGCCACGGCGTCATGGGGCTGGCCGGCGCGTGCCTGGTGCCAGCGGTCGATCTGCGCTTGCAGGTCGTCACGCTTGGCCAGCAGCACGCGGTTTTTCGGGGCAAGGGCTTCGATCAGGTTGGCGGCGCCGCTCCAGAAGGCATCCTGGGCCACGCCGGTGCCGGGGATCGCTTCCTGGTTAACGAAATCGAACAGGACCTTGGCGACCTTCAGGCCACCGGCTTGCACGTAATCGGTCATTGCTTGCCTCACTCTTGTTGCGCGGGGTGCGTGATTATGTAGTGCGTTTTTTCGGATACTACATGAGCGCCACAGCCAGGGAAAATGAGACTAATGGGTCATGATTTTTCCACCGGCCAAGGATGGCCCAAGATTTTGTGTTACGGATTGTTCCATGTTGGCGGCGCAAACGTACACAATTTTCTCCGCCAAGGGCTGGCCTATACTCAAGCGCACCCCAACGGAGGACGCCGCGTGAACCACTTAGTATTGACGGTTTTGGCCGCCGACAAGGCCGGGCAGGTTGAACGGGTTGCCCAATGCATTGCCGAGCACCATGGAAACTGGCTCGACAGCCGCATGGCGCGGATGGCCGGGCAGTTTGCGGGCATCCTGCGCGTGGCCGTGCCGGCCGAGGCCTATGGCGAACTGGTCGAGGCGCTGGACGCGCTACAGCAGCATGGCATCCGCGTGCTGATCGCCAAAAGCGGTGCCGAGCAAGGGCGGAACTGGCGCGAGGTCGACCTCGAACTGATGGGCAACGACCGCCCCGGGATCGTTCGCGACATCACCCGGCTGCTGGCCGAGCAAGGGGTGAACCTCGAACGGCTGAGCACCGACGTGGTGCCCGCGCCCATGAGCGGCGAGCCGTTGTTCACCGCCCAGGCAGGCCTGGCGGTGCCGCTGACCTTACCCCTGGAGGCCTTGCAGGCACGGCTCGAGGGCCTGGCCAGCGAGATGATGGTCGACCTGCAGCTGCGCAGCGCGAGCTAACCCACGGTTATTCATGGAAAAACTGCACCCGCCTGTGGATAAGCTGGGGGTGCACCGCTGGCGGCCACGGCGGCCGTGGCTTGCACGGTCGTGATCAAAAAACCACCAATAATCAAGCGCTTGTGCACACAGGGCGTGGATCGCCCTGTGGATAACCTCTGGGGCCATTGCTGCAGCCCCGGTGGCACTAAGGCTCTAGCCGTTTGAGCGTTTTTTGATCAGGCGCGCCGGCGTAGCGCGACCCACACGTCGAAGCTGTACACCGCCAGCCCGGCCCAGATAAACCCGAACGCGGTCAGGGTGCTGGCTGCCAAGTGTTCGCCAAACACACAGGTGGCCAGCACCAACACGATGGTGGGCGCCACGTACTGCAAAAAGCCCAGGGTGGCGTAAGGCAGGTGCCGCGCCGCGGCGTTGAAGCTCAGCAGCGGCACCAGGGTGATCGGCCCCGCCGCCACCAGCCACCAGGCCTGCGGGGTGCCCCAGAAGTCGCCCTGGGCGGTGAGTACATCGCCGTGCAGCAGCAGCCAGCCCAAGGCCACTGGCACCAGCAGCCAGGTCTCGACCATCAGCCCCGGCAACGCCTGCACCGGCGCTTTTTTGCGAATCAGCCCGTAGAACGCGAAGCTGAACGCCAGCGCCAGCGATACCCAGGGCAGGCTGCCGACCTGCCACAGTTGCTGCACCACACCCATTGCCGCCAGTGCCACCGCCAGCCACTGCAGTGGCCGCAGCCGCTCGCGCAGGATGAGCATCCCCAGCAGCACGTTCACCAGCGGGTTGATGTAGTAGCCCAGGCTGGCCTCGAGCATCCGCCCGTTGTTCACTGCCCACACGTAGATCAACCAGTTGCCGGCCACCAGCGCGCCGCTGCCGGCGAGGATGGCGAAGCGCAGCGGGTTGGCGCGCAGCTCGCGCCACCAGCCGGGGTGGCGCCAGATCATCAGCGCGGCGGCGGCGAACACGGCCGACCAGAGCACCCGCTGCACGATGATTTCCACCGGCGGGATGCTGTCGAGCAGCTTGAAGTACAGCGGGAACAGGCCCCAGAGCAGGTAGGCAGTCAGCCCTAGAAAGTACCCGCGGCGCGGGTTGGCGGCGTGCATGAAGCGTCCTTGTAGTTATCAGGTGTATCAAAACAGGGCCAGCGGCGCCTCGTTGAGGGCCGACAGTTGCTCGCGCAGGATCAGCACCTGGTCGCCCCAGTAGCGCTCGCTGCCGAACCACGGGAAGCTGTGGGGGAACGCCGGGTCGTCCCAGCGGCGCGCCAACCAGGCACTGTAGTGCATCACCCGCAAGGCGCGCAGCGGTTCGATCAGCGCCAGCTCGCGGGGGTCGAAATCGTGGAATTCCCCGTAGCCATCCATCAACTCGGCCAACTGCCCGAGGCGTTCGTGGCGGTCACCGGCGAGCATCATCCACAGGTCTTGCACGGCCGGGCCTTTGCGGCAGTCGTCGAGGTCGACCAGGTGGAACACCTCGTCGCGGCACATGATGTTGCCCGGGTGGCAATCGCCGTGCAGGCGGATCGGGGTGAAGTTCACCGCGCGCCACTGCGCGCTGACTTCCTTGAGCAGGTCTTTGGCGACCGAGACATAAGCCGGGCGCAGGCTCGGCGGGATGAACTCGCCCTCGACCAGGGTTTGCAGGGACTGCTCGCCGAAGTTATCCACAGCCAGCGCCTCGCGATGCTCGAACGGCCGGCTGGCGCCCACCGCGTGCAGGCGCCCGAGCAACTGGCCGAGGCGGTACAACTGGTCGAGGTTGCCCGGCTCTGGCGCGCGGCCGCCACGGCGCGGGAACAGCGCAAAACGAAAGCCCTGGTGGCTGAACAGGGTTTGCCCATCCTGGGCCAGTGGGGCAACCACCGGCACTTCGCACTCGGCCAGTTCCGCGGTGAAGCGGTGTTCTTCGAGAATCGCCGCGTCGGTCCAGCGGCCGGGGCGGTAGAACTTGGCGATCAGCGGCTCGCCGGCGTCGAGGCCGACTTGGTACACGCGGTTTTCGTAGCTGTTGAGGGCCAGCACCCGCGCGTCGCTGAGGTGGCCCAGGCTCTCGACGGCGTCGAGGACCAGGTCCGGGGTGAGGGTGTCGAAGGGGTGCGCCATGGTAACTCCTGCTCGCGGCCGGTGCCGCGCTTGCGCCCATGGTAGCGCAAGGGCGGCACGGCCACGCAGGGTCAGGCGCCGATCACCCCGCCATCGTCGCGGCTGATGACCATCACCGAGCTGCGCGGGGTGCCGCCGGGCAGGTGTTCGGGGAAGGTTGACACGCCGCTTTCACCCGGGTGCTGGATGCCCACGAAGAGGGTTTTGTGGTCTGGCGCGAAGGCGATGCCGGTCACCTCGCAACCCACCGGGCCGACCATGAAGCGGCGGATTTCACCGGTGCTGGGGTCGGCGGCGAGCATCTGGTTGTTGCCCATGCCCGCGAAGTCGCCGCTGTTGCTCATGTCGCCGTCGGTGAGGATCCACAGCCGGCCGCCGTCGTCGAAGGCCAGCCCGTCGGGGCTGTTGAAGAGGTTCTGCGCGGTGATGTTCGGCGAGCCACGCTTGGGCCCTTCGGGGTGGGCGACCGGGTTGCCGGCGACCACGAACAGGTCCCACTCGAAGGCCATCGCGCCGTGGTCGTCGCTGTGCTCCTTCCAGCGCAGGATCTGCCCGTACACGTTCTTCTCGCGCGGGTTGGGGCCGCCGAGCGGCTGGCCGTCTTCGCCGCGCTTGATGTTGTTGGTCAGGGTGCAATACACCTGGCCGTCGTGGGGGCTGATCACGATCCACTCGGGGCGGTCCATGCGCGTGGCCTTCAGCACGCTGGCGGCCTGGCGCGCGTGGATCAGCACCTCGGCCTGGCTGTCGAACCCGGCGGCGGCGTCCAGCCCGGCCTGGCCGTGGCGCAGTTCTACCCATTCGCCACGCCCGCGCGGGTGCGCCGCGTCGCCGTCGCCTTGGTCGAAGCGCGCCACGTAGAGTGTGCCGTGGTCGAGCAGGTCGCGGTTGGCGCTGGGGGTGCCGGTGTTGATCGGGTCGCGGCTGATGAACTTGTAGATGAACTCACCGCGCTCATCGTCGCCCATGTACACCACCGCGTGGCCGCTGCGGGTTTGCCCCACGGCGGCGTTTTCGTGCTTGAAGCGGCCCAGGGCGGTGCGCTTGACCGGGGTGGACTTCGGGTCGAACGGGTCGATTTCCACCACCCAGCCGTGGCGGTTCAGCTCGTTGGGGTTGTGCGCCAGGTCGAAGCGGGCATCGTGGGGGTGCCAGTTCACCTCTTTGCTAGCGGCCACCACGCCGTAGCGTTTTTGCGCGGGGGTGAAGGCCTGTTGCGGGTCACTGCAGCCGAAGCAGTCGGTGAAGTTTTCTTCGCAGGTGAGGTAGGTGCCCCACGGGGTCTTGCCGTTGGCGCAGTTCTGGAAGGTGCCCAGCACCTCGCTGCCGGAAGGGTCGGCCTTGGTTTTGAGCAAGGCATCGCCAGCGGCCGGGCCGCTGACGCGGATCGGGCTGTTGCCGTGGATGCGCCGGTTGTAGGCCGAGCCCTGAACGAACTGCCACTGGCCGTTTTGCCGGCGCACTTCGATCACCGACACGCCTTCGCTGGCCAGCGCCTTGCTCACCTCTTCCTGGTTTTTCGGCGCGCCGCCGTGGGCCAGCAGGTATTTGTAGTTGGTGTACTCGTTGTTGATCGCCATCAGCGCGCGGTCGGGTTCGCCGGGGAAGGGGAACAGGCTCATGCCGTCGTTGTTGTCGCCAAACTGCAGGGCCTGCTCTGCGGCGCTGTTGCCGCCCTTGGCATCGAAGGCCGGGCCGCCGGCGTGCAGTGGCTGGCCCCAGCTGATCAGCGGCCGGGCGCTGTAGCCGGGCGGCAGGCTGATGCCGTCGGCGGTAGACGCCGGGATCGAGGCAAAGCCCAGCGGGGCCGCGCCGGTGCTGACGCTTTGCGCCAGCACGCTGCGGCTGAGCAGGCTGCCGCCGAGGAACATCGCCGCGCCGCACAGCGCGCCGGCGCCGATGAAGCCGCGGCGGCTCAGGCCGACCAGTTGTTCGAGATCAGTGGGTTGGTCTTCTTCGAGTAATGGCATTATCAGGCTCCCAACGGTTTGGGCGCCACGTTAGGCAGGCTGTGTGACAGCTAGCCTTGCGTACATATTCAGCAACAAATTGAGGAAGCAGGATGCGCTGTGCAACCCTGGCCATGGCGGCCGTGATGTTACTGGGCAGTACCGCGGCCAGCGCGACGATGCGCTGCGGCACCCACTTGATCAACAACGGCGATGCGCTCGATGAGGTGCTCGGGGTGTGCGGCGCGCCGGCCAAGCACACCACCGAGCAGCCCACGCTGAACCGGCAGAACCGGCAGCAGGCGCAGAAGACCGATGTGGTGGTGTACGGGCCCAACGGTGGGGCGTATCAATACTTGCTGTTTGTAAACGATGCGCTGGTGCGGGTAGACCTGCGGCGAGACGCGCCGTAAGGCGACGATCAGAACGGCGTGCCCAACAACACCATCGCCGCCCCACAGCGCGCCGCCACCTGGCTGCCCTCGCGCAACCCCAGTTCCACCACCCGCGCCGCCGGCACCAGCGCGCACAGGGTTTGCCCATTGGCCAGGCCAACGCGCACTTCGCTGGGGCCCTCTGGGTCGCCCAGCACCGCCTGCACCCGCCCATCCAGCTGGTTATCGCCGGCCGCTAGCGGCTCGCCCGGCGCATGCAGCGCCAGCCAGCCGGCCTTGATCAACGCCACCACCGCCACCCCAGGTTGCAAGGCCAGGCGCTCGGTGCTGCCGTGGGTGATCATCGCCGCCAGCGCCAGGCCGCCGCCGAGGTCAAGCTGCACCCGGTCGTTGCGGCCATGGGCCTCGATCGCCAGTACCCGGCCATGCAGTTGGTTGCGCGCGCTGGTGTTGAGCATCAGGCGGTTGAGCAGGTCGAGGTCGGCTTCGTCTTCGGCCAGTTCCAGCACCTGGGCCTGCAGGGCTTGCAAGCGCTGGTACAGGCGCAGCACGCGCTCGCCCTCGCTGGACAACCGCGCGCCACCGCCACCCTTGCCGCCCACGCTGCGTTCCACCAGTGGGTGTTGGGCGAGGTTGTTCAGCTCGTCGATGGCGTCCCAGGCGGCCTTGTAACTCAGCCCGGCCGCCTTGGCGGCGCGGGTGATCGAACCTTGCTCGGCCACGTGTTGCAGCAACTCGATGCGCTGTGGGCGGCGGTGCAGGTATTGGGCGAGGCGGTTGGGCAGGGGCATGGCGGCACGGGCGAGTTGAACGGTGAGCCCGCACGTTGCCTGCGCGGGCGGCTGGGCGTCAAGCCGGCTTCGGCGTGCGCGCCAGGCAGTACACGTCTACCCGCGCCGCGCCGGCGTCGCGCAGCAGGCTGGCGAGCACCCGGGCGGTGGCGCCGCTGGTCATCACGTCGTCGACCAGCGCCACATGGCGGCCCCGCAGCCGCGTGGGCGCGGCCAGGGCGAAGGCGCCATTGAGGTTGTATTGGCGCTCGGCCAGCAGCAAGCGTTGTTGCGCCAGGGTCTCGCGCGGGCGTAACAACTGGCGGTTATCCACCGCCAGGCCGAGGGCTTTGGCAAGCCAGCCGGCGAGCATCTGCGCCTGGTTGAAGCCGCGCTGGCGCAAGCGCTTGCGCGCCAGCGGGACCGGCAGCAATACCTCCGGGCGTGGCAGGCCGGCGCTGTAGCGGTGTTGCAGGTGGCGGCTGAGCAGCGCCCCGAGCAAGCGCCCCAGCGGCCAGCGCGCCTGGTGCTTGAAGCGGGCCACCAACGCATCGACCGGAAAGGCATACGCCAGCGGTGCCTCCACCTGGCTGAACGGCGGTGGTTGCAGCCGGCACGCCGGGCACAAACCGGCGGGGCCGGGCAGGGCGCATTGGTCGCAGCCGCCGGCCAGCCAGGGCAGCTCGGTTTCGCAGTCCAGGCACAGCGCCAGGGGCTGTTCACCCTGGCGGCCGCAGAGTAGGCACATTTGGTTATTATTTAACCATATGTTTACCAATGAATTTCTTATAGGTTGACAGTGCATAAGGCTTCCTTGACTATGCGATACCCGTGTCGCGCCTGTGGCTATTCCCTGCCCGGCGCCCCCAGCCTTCAGCATAATCAAGGAATTGCCCATGAGCGCGAGCACTCAGGCCTCCCTGCGTCACGACTGGACCCTGCAAGAGGTCAAGGCCCTGTTCACCCAGCCCTTCAATGACCTGTTGTTCCAGGCGCAGGCGGTGCACCGCGCGCATTTCGACCCGAACCAGGTGCAGGTGTCGACCCTGCTGTCGATCAAGACCGGCGCCTGCCCGGAAGACTGCAAGTACTGCCCGCAGTCTGGCCACTACAACACCGGCCTCGAAAAAGAAAAGCTCATGGAAGTGCAAAAAGTGCTCGAAGAAGCCGCCCGCGCCAAAGCCATCGGCTCGACCCGCTTCTGCATGGGCGCGGCCTGGAAGCACCCTTCGGCCAAAGACATGCCCTACGTGCTGCAGATGGTCCAGGGCGTGAAAAAACTCGGCCTGGAAACCTGCATGACCCTCGGCCGCCTGAGCCGCGAGCAAACCGAGGCGCTGGCCGAGGCCGGGCTGGACTACTACAACCACAACCTCGACACCTCGCCGGAGTTCTACGGCAGCATCATCACCACCCGCACCTACGCCGAGCGCCTGCAAACCCTGGCCTACGTGCGTGATTCGGGGATGAAGATCTGCTCTGGTGGCATCCTCGGCATGGGCGAGTCGCTCGACGACCGCGCCGGGTTGTTGATCCAGTTGGCCAACCTGCCCGAGCACCCGGAGTCGGTGCCGATCAACATGCTGGTGAAGGTCAAGGGCACACCGCTGGCCAACGAAGAAGACGTCGACCCGTTCGATTTCATCCGCATGCTGGCGGTGGCGCGCATCCTGATGCCGCAGTCGCACGTGCGGCTGTCGGCCGGCCGCGAGCAAATGAACGAACAAATGCAGGCTTTGGCCTTCCTCGCTGGCGCCAACTCGATCTTCTACGGCGAAAAACTGCTGACCACCGGCAACCCCCAGGCCGACAAAGACATGCAACTGTTCGCCCGCCTGGGTATCCGCCCCGAGGCCCGCGAAGAGCACGCCGACGAGGTGCACCAGGCCGCCATCGAGCAGGCCGTGGCCGAGCAGAAGAACAGCGAGCTGTTCTACGACGCCGCCTCGGCGTAACCGGCGATGGGTTTCGATCTTGCCGCGCGCCTGGCCGAACGCCGGGCCGCCAGCCTGTACCGGCAGCGCCCGCTGCTGCAAAGCCCGCAGGGGCCGGAGGTGGTGGTCGACGGCCAGCCATTGCTGGCCTTCTGCAACAACGACTACCTGGGCCTGGCCAACCACCCCGAGGTGATCGCCGCCTGGCAGCGCGGCGCCGAGCGTTGGGGCGTGGGCGGTGGCGCCTCGCACCTGGTGATCGGCCACAGTGGCCCGCACCATGAGCTGGAACTGGCCCTGGCCGAGTTCACCGGGCGCCCACGGGCGCTGCTGTTTACCACCGGCTACATGGCCAACCTCGGCGCGGTCACCGCGCTGGTGGGGCAGGGCGACAGCGTGCTGCAAGACCGCCTCAACCATGCCTCGTTGCTGGACGCCGGGCTGCTCAGTGGCGCGCGCTTCGGCCGTTACCTGCACAACGACGCCGCCAGCCTGGCCAGCCGCCTGGCCAAGGCCCAGGGCGATACCCTGGTGGTCACCGATGGGGTGTTCAGCATGGACGGCGACAGCGCCGACCTGCCGGCCCTGGCCGAAGCCTGCCGGGCCCGCGGTGCCTGGCTGATGGTCGACGACGCCCACGGCTTCGGCACCCTGGGCCGCAACGGCGGCGGGGTAGTGGAACACTTCGGCCTGGGCATGGACGACGTGCCGGTGCTGGTGGGCACCCTCGGCAAGGCCTTTGGCACCGCTGGCGCGTTCGTGGCCGGCAGCGAGGCATTGATCGAAACCCTGGTGCAGTTCGCCCGGCCGTACATCTACACCACCAGCCAGCCGCCGGCGCTGGCCTGCGCCACGCTGAAAAGCCTCGAACTGCTGCGCCACGAACACTGGCGGCGCGAGCACCTGGCCGCGCTGATCGCGCAGTTCCGCGCCGGCGCCGAGCGCATCGGCCTGCAATTGATGGCCAGTGATACACCTATCCAGCCGATCGTGCTCGGCGATGCCGCGCGGGCCGTGGCGTTGTCGCAGTGGCTGCGCACGCGCGGCCTGATGGTCAGCGCCATTCGCCCGCCCACGGTGCCGGCCGGCAGCGCGCGGCTGCGGGTGACCCTCAGCGCCGCGCACAGCGCGGAACAGGTCGCGCGGCTGCTCGAGGCGTTGGCCGAGGGCTATGCGCTGCTGGGGCCTGAACATGGCTGAGGCGCTTTACCTGTTGCCGGGCTGGGGCTTGAGCGTGCAGTTGCTGGCCCCCTTGGCCGCGGCCCTGAAGCCGGCGTTTGCCGTGCACCTGCTTGAACAGCCCGCCAGCCTGGAGCAGCTCGACGCCCAGGTGCCCGCCGGTGCCTGGCTGGGCGGTTGGTCGCTTGGCGGCATGCTCGCCGTGGCCTTGGCCGCGCGCCGCGGGGCGGCCTGCCCAGGGGTGATCAGCCTGGCCAGCAATGCCTGTTTCAGCGCCCGCGAGGGCTGGCCGTGGGCGATGGCCGAGGGCACCTTCGGCGCCTTCCTCGCCGGCTGCGAGCAGGCCCCGGCGGCCACCCTCAAGCGCTTTACCCTGCTGTGCGCCCAGGGCGCCGAGCAGCCCCGCGAGCTGGCCCGGCAACTGGCCGCGCAACCGGGCGCGGCCAGCGTAGCGGGCCTGCAATGGCTGGCGGCGTTGGATAACCGCGCGGCGCTGGGCGCCTTCAGCGGCGCGCAGTGCCACCTGTTGGCCGAGCTCGACGGCCTGGTGCCGGCCAGCGCGCTACCGGCCCTGCGGGCGCTGGCGCCGCAGGCCCACTGGGCGCTGCTGGCCAACGCCAGCCACGCCTTCCCGGTGCAGGCAACGCAGCAGGTGGCGCGGATGGTCATTGACTGGAGGCTTGCCCATGGCTGACCTGAGCCAACCGCCGTTGCCGCCCGCGCGGCCGGCCAAGCAGCAGGTGGCGGCGTCGTTCTCGCGCGCCGCGGCCAGCTACGACAGCGTCGCGCAGTTGCAGCGCGATGTGGGCAATGCCTTGCTGGCGCGCCTGCCGGTGGCGATGGCGCCGCAGCGCTGGGTCGACCTGGGCAGCGGCACCGGCTACTTCAGCCGCGCGCTGGCCGCGCGTTTCCCGGCCACCACTGGCGTGGCGGTAGACATCGCCGAGGGCATGCTGCGGCATGCCCGGCCACTGGGCGGCGCGGCGCATTTTGTGCTGGGCGATGCCGAGCGCCTGCCGTTGGCCAGGGCCAGTGTCGATGTGATTTTCACCAGCCTGGCCGTGCAGTGGTGCGGGGACTTCACCGCCGTGCTCAGTGAGGCCGAACGGGTGCTGCGCCCCGGCGGCGTGCTGGCGTTCGCCAGCCTCTGCCAGGGCACCCTGCGGGAGCTGGGTGCCAGTTGGCGGCAGGTCGACGGCGCGGTGCACATCAATCGCTTTCGCGCCTTCAGTCAGTACCAGAGCCTGTGTGGGGCCAGCGGCCTGCAGGTGGCGCACCTGGCGCAGGTGGCGCAGGTGCTGCATTACCCCGACGTGCGCAGCCTCACTCATGAGCTAAAAGCGCTGGGCGCGCACAACCTCAACCCCGGCCGCCCAGGCGGGCTGACCGGGCGCGCGCGCCTGGCCGGGCTGCTCAGTGCCTATGAAGCCTTCCGCCAACCGCAAGGCCTGCCGGCCACTTATCAAGTGGTGTACGGCGTACTGGAGAAACCCCTTGGCTAAGCCCGCGGCGTATTTCATTGCCGGTACCGACACCGATGTCGGCAAAACCACGGTCGCCGCTGGGCTGTTGCACGCCGCCCGCTTGCGCGGCGCCAGCACCCTCGGGGCCAAACCGGTGGCCTCCGGCTGCGAGCAGACCGCTGAAGGCCTGCGTAACGCCGACGCCCTGGCGTTGATGGCCGAAAGCAGCATGCAACTGCCGTACGCGGCGATCAACCCGTTCAGCTTTGCCCCGGCCATCGCCCCGCACATCGCCGCGCAAGAGGCCGGGGTGGCGCTCAGCGTGGCCGGTTTGCTGGCGCCGATGCGCGCGGTGCTGGCGCACAATGCCGGCTTTACCCTGATCGAAGGCGCCGGTGGCTGGCGGGTGCCGCTGGGCGGCACGGAGTACTTATCCGGCCTGGCCATCGGCCTGGGGTTGCCGGTGATCCTCGTGGTCGGCGTGCGCCTGGGCTGCATCAGCCACGCGCTGCTCAGCGCCGAGGCCATCGCCGGCGACGGCCTGGTGCTGGCGGGCTGGGTGGCGAACATCATCGACCCGCACACCTCGCGCCTCGACGAGAACCTCGCCACCCTCGCCGAGTGCCTGCCGGCGCCCTGCCTGGGGCGGGTGCCGCGGCTGGCCAATGCCCAGGCCAACGCGGTCGCCGCCTACCTTGACCTCACTCAGCTGGCGCCATGAACCCGGCGCCACCTGCCCGGCGGTGGTAGCGCAACGGCAGGCGCCGGGCTAAAGTAATGGCAAGTTGCCAAACCGCCCTGAGGGCTCTTCCATGAACGTCTCCTCCAGCAGCTTGTATAACACCGGCTTGAGCGCCATCCAGGCCGGCCTGTCGCGGCAAAATGCCGATGCGCAAAGCGTCGCCAGCCAATCGACCGATTACCAAAGCGAACGCTTGCGCGCGGTAGACCGCAGCCAGCAGCAGGACCTCGCCGCCTCGATGGTCGACATGAGCCAGGCCAAGCTGCAGGTCGAAGCCGGCGCCAAGGTCGAAAAAGCCTCCGACGAAGCCCTCGGCCGCCTGATCGACACCTACGCCTGACCGCCCATCGGTTCACCGCCTATTGTGCTACGCCGTTTGTCGGCGCCCACACCGCCTCCCTCGCGCTAACCCGCGGCGGAGGCGGTTTGCGTTGGGGCGCCCGGGTTTTTTGCCCTAGCCGATGGCCAGTGCGGCCCCTTGACAGTGCTTCCGGGGGAAACGTATGTTTCAAACATGTGTTTGACCTGCCGCGCGGTGGGTTCCGTCCTGAATTAAAAGCAGAGGTTGCGTGATGCCTGAGTACAAAGCCCCCTTGCGTGATATCCGGTTTGTCCGTGATGAACTGCTCGGCTACGCCGACCACTACCAGGCCCTGCCGGGCTGTGAGGACGCCACCCCCGACACCGTCGACGCCATCCTCGAAGCCGGCGCCGACTTCTGCCAGGGCGTGCTCGCCCCGCTGAACCGCGTGGGCGACCAGGAAGGCTGCACCTGGAGCGAAACCGGCGTTAAAACCCCCACGGGCTTCAAAGAGGCTTACCAGCAGTTTGTCGAAGGCGGCTGGCCGAGCCTGGCCCATGACGTCGACCACGGCGGCCAGGGCCTGCCCGAGTCCCTGGGCCTGGCGGTCAGCGAGCTGGTGGGCAGCGCCAACTGGGCCTGGGGCATGTACCCGGGGTTGTCTCATGGCGCCATGAACACCCTCTCGGCTCACGGTACCGACGAGCAAAAGCACGTGTACCTGAGCAAACTGGTCACCGGCGAATGGACCGGCACCATGTGCCTGACCGAAGCCCACTGCGGCACTGACCTCGGCATGCTGCGCACCAAGGCCGAACCGCAAGCGGACGGCAGCTACCGCATCAGCGGCACCAAGATCTTCATCTCCGCCGGTGAACACGACATGGCCGAGAACATCGTGCACATCGTGCTCGCGCGCCTGCCCGACGCCCCCGCCGGGACCAAGGGCATCTCGCTGTTCATCGTGCCGAAATTCCTGCCCTCGATCGAAGGCCACGTGGGCGAGCGCAACGCCGTAAGCTGCGGCTCGATCGAACACAAGATGGGCATCCACGGCAACGCCACCTGCGTGATGAACTTCGACGGCGCCACCGGCTACCTGATCGGCCCGGCCAACAAAGGCCTGAACTGCATGTTCACCTTCATGAACACCGCGCGCCTGGGCACCGCGTTGCAGGGCCTGGCCCACGCCGAGGTGGCCCTGCAGGGCGGCCTGGCGTATGCTCGTGACCGCCTGCAGATGCGCTCGTTGACCGGCCCGAAAGCGCCGGACAAAGCCGCTGACCCAATCATCGTGCACCCCGACGTACGGCGCATGCTGCTGACCATGAAAGCCTTCTCCGAAGGCAACCGGGCGATGGTGTACTTCACCGCCAAGCTGGTCGACGTGGTCAAGTACAGCCAGGACGAAGAAGCGGTGAAGCGCGCCGACGCCCTGTTGGCCTTCATGACCCCAATCGCCAAGGCCTTCATGACCGAGGTCGGCTTCGAAAGCGCCAACCACGGCCTGCAGATCTACGGCGGCCATGGCTACATCGCCGAGTGGGGCATGGAGCAGAACGTGCGCGACAGCCGCATTTCGATGCTGTACGAAGGCACCACCGGCATCCAGGCCCTCGACCTGCTGGGGCGCAAGGTGTTGATGACCCAGGGCGAAGCGCTCAAGGGCTTCACCAAGATCGTGCACAAGTTCTGCCAGGCGCAGGAAGGCAACGCGGCGCTGGCCGAGTTCGTCACCCCGCTGGCCCAGTTGAACAAGGAATGGGGCGAGATCACCCTGAAGGTCGGCATGGCCGCCATGAAAGACCGCGAAGAAGTCGGCGCCGCCTCGGTGGATTACCTGATGTACTCCGGTTATGCCTGCCTGGCCTATTTCTGGGCCGACATGGCGCGCCTGGCGGCGCAGAAGCTCGCCGAGGGCGAGGGCGACGCGGCCTTCTACCAGGCCAAGCTCGACACCGCGCGTTTCTACTACCAGCGCATCCTGCCGCGCACCCGTGGGCTGGTCGCGACCATGCTCTCCGGCGCCGGTAACCTGATGGCGATGGACGAAGCGGCGTTTGGCTTGGGTGTTTAACTAAGCCTGGCGGCGCCCTTCGCCCGGCTGTGCCGGGCGAAGGGTGCTAAAGCCCAATGCAAACAAAAACCTGACGCCAAATATTCATCCAGCAGCTCATCTTTTCCAACACACGGCCGATACAAATACAGGCACAATGCTATTGACCTGTACGTTGGACCGGAGCCGTTCCCTTGCCGCGCCTTTCCGCCTATCGCATCGGCCATTTCCTGCCGTCTTTGGTGCTGCTGCTCACAGGGCTGGCGGCGGCGTACGTGCGCGACCTCAACGTATTCTTCACCTCCCTGTTCAACGTGTTGCCCACCCTGGTGCTGCTGCTCGGCGGCGCCTACTGCGCGGTGTACAAGCGCCAGCGCGAGCTGTTCGTGATGATCACGGTGTACGTGGCCTATTACCTGCTCGACACCCAGACCGATTACTTCCGTGACAACGGCCGGGTGCGCGAAGACGCCGCGGTGATCTTCCACCTGTGCTGCCTGCTGGTGCCGGCGATGTACGCGCTGTTCGGCTTCTGGGAAGAGCGCACCCACCTCGGCCAGGACCTGCTCGCGCGCATCGCCGTGCTCAGCGCGGTGGGCGGGGTGGCGGCGGGGCTGGAGCAAAGCTTCCCGCAGGGCCTGCTGCTGATGCTGGCAGAGATCCGCTGGCCGGCGCTGCACTGGCCGTGGATGAGCCTGATCCAGCTCAGCTACCCGGTGTTCTTCATCGCCCTCGGCGTGCTGGTGGCGCTGTATGTGCGCAAGCCGCGGCCGCTGCACGGCGCGCAGATCATCGGCCTGCTCGGTTTGTTCTGGATGCTGCCGAAGACCTTCATCCTGCCGTTCACCCTGAACATCATGTGCAGCCAGGTGATGCTGATGCTCGCCGCCGCCGTGGCCCAGGAGGCCTACCAGATGGCCTTTCGCGACGAGCTCACCGGCCTGCCGGGGCGCCGCGCCCTCAACGAGCGCCTGCAGCGCCTGGGGCGCAACTACGTGCTGGCCATGACCGACGTCGACCACTTCAAGAAATTCAACGACACCCACGGCCATGACGTGGGCGACCAGGTGCTGCGGCTGGTGGCCAGTAAGCTCGGCAAGGTCGGTGGCGGCGGGCGCGCCTACCGCTATGGCGGCGAGGAGTTCGCCGTGGTGTTCGCCGGCAAAAGCCTGGAAGAGTGCATGCCGCACCTGGAGGTGCTGCGCGGGGTGATCGAGGCCTATGTGATCCACCTGCGCCAACCCGACCGCCCGCAAAGCGACCAGCAAGGCCGCCAGCGCCGGGGCGGCAGCGCGGCGTCGAGTGTGTCGGTCACCATCAGCATTGGCGTGGCGGAGCGCCTGGCCGACCACCGTACCCCGGAGGAAGTGCTCAAGGCCGCCGACCAGGCGCTTTACGCCGCCAAGGGCGCCGGGCGCAACTGCGTGGTCGCCGCCGGCCAGCAGCGCCGCGGCGCGGTGCGCAATGCCAATGCGGCGTGACTGTTAGTGGCTTTTTAGTCACGCCATGACGCTACGTCTCTGAAAAGTTGTTGGGCTACACTGCCTCGCAGTTATTTATTTCCCACCTGGCGAGGTGCCCATGGCCGATTACAAAGCGCCCCTGCGCGATATGCGCTTTTTGCTCAATGAAGTCTTCGACGTATCGGCCCAGTGGGCGCAAATGCCGGCCCTGGCCGAGGTGGCCGATGCCGACACGGTAGCGGCCATTCTCGAGGCCGCCGGTGAGCTCACCGCGGGCGCCATCGCCCCGCTGAGCCGGGCCGCCGACGAAGAAGGCTGCCACTGGCACAACACCGAGGTGAAAACCCCCAAGGGCTTTCTCGAGGCCTACCAGCAGTACGCCGAAGGCGGCTGGGTGGGCGTGGGCGGCGCGCCCGAGCACGGCGGCATGGGCATGCCCAAGGTGGTTTCGGCGCAGGTTGAAGAAATGGTCAACGCCGCCAGCCTGGCCTTCGGCCTGTACCCGATGCTGACCGCCGGTGCCTGCCTGGCGATCTACGCCCACGCCAGCGAGGCGCTCAAGGCGGCCTACCTGCCGAACATGTACAGCGGCGTGTGGGCCGGCTCGATGTGCCTGACCGAACCCCACGCCGGCACCGACCTCGGCATCATCCGCACCCGCGCCACGCCGGTGGCCGGCGGCAGCTACAAGGTCAGCGGCACGAAGATCTTCATCACCGGCGGTGAGCACGACCTTACCGAGAACATCATCCACCTGGTCCTGGCCAAGCTGCCCGATGCGCCGCCGGGGCCCAAGGGCATCTCGCTGTTCCTGGTGCCGAAGTTCCTGGTCAACCCCGATGGCAGCCTGGGCGCGCGCAACGGCGTGGCCTGTGGCTCGATCGAGCACAAGATGGGCATCCAGGCCTCGGCCACCTGCGTGATGAACTTCGACGACGCCGAAGGCTACCTGGTGGGCGAGGAGAACAAAGGCCTGGCCGCGATGTTCACGATGATGAACTACGAGCGCCTGGGCGTCGGCATCCAGGGCCTGGCTTCGGGCGAGCGCTCTTACCAGAACGCCATCGACTACGCCCGCGAGCGCCTGCAAAGCCGCTCGCCCACCGGTGCGGTAGCCAAAGACAAGGTCGCCGACCCGATCATCGTGCACCCCGACGTGCGCCGCATGCTGCTGACCATGAAGGCCCTGAACGAAGGCGGGCGGGCGTTCTCCACCTACGTGGCGCTGCAGTTGGACACCGCCAAGTTCAGCGAACACCCCGCCGAGCGCCAGCGCGCCGAAGAAATGGTCGCGTTGCTCACCCCGGTGGCCAAGGCGTTCCTCACCGACCTGGGGCTGGAAACCACCGTGCACGGCCAGCAAGTGTTCGGCGGCCATGGTTACATCCGCGAGTGGGGCCAGGAGCAACTGGTGCGCGACGTGCGCATCACCCAGATTTACGAAGGCACCAACGGCATCCAGGCGCTGGACCTGATGGGGCGCAAGGTGGTGGGCAGCGGTGGCGCCTATTACCAGCGCTTCGCCGAGGAAGTGCGTGGGTTCATCAGCACCGCCGGGTCCGAGCTGGGCGAGTTCAGCCAGCCCCTGGGCGCGGCGCTGGAAACCCTCGACAGCCTCACCGCCTGGGTGCTCGACCAGGCCCGCAACGACCCCCGTGAAATCGGCGCGGCCTCGGTCGAGTACCTGCACGTGTTTGGCTACACCGCCTACGCCTACCTCTGGGCACGGATGGCCCAGGCGGCCTTGAGGGGGGAGGGTGATGAAGACTTCTACGCCAGCAAGCTGGGCACCGCGCGCTTCTACTTCGCCCGCCTGCTGCCGCGCATCCACTCGCTCAGCGCCTCGGTCAAGGCCGGCAGCGCGCCGCTGTACCTGCTCAGCGAGGCGCAGTTCTGAGGGCGTAAGCCAGGGCTTACACAACGCGGTGGCGTTCAGCCATAGCGCAGCGCCAGGGCGCTGCGTATTCTTGCTCTCAGGACGTCGCGCAAGGTAGCGCCAAGGAATACAGGGACACGCAGGACTGCCACCAGGACGGTGGCTTGATAAGGAAGTCTGGGAAACCGTCTACAGAACCTCGCCATCGTGCGGGGTTTTCTTATTGGGCGGCTTTAAGTGCCTCGAGGCTCTTCTGTACAAGGTCCCATGGTAGCCGCCTCGCGCTGGCGCGCATTCGTGCATACGCCTGCTCCGCATCGGGCAAGGAAATGATGCTATGGGCCACCATCTGTTCAACGACCCAGAGTGTTCCATTTACCGGCACGGCCTCAGCCTTCGCTAACTTGCGCAAGGCCATGTCCCCAGAGAGCAAGTGACAGCGTTGTTGCCGGGCCAGCGCCAGCGCGAAACAGTCATTGCGGCTAGGGCCGCGTACACGGGTGGTTAGCTCAAGCGCGTAGATGAGCGTCTCTGGTGTGAGCTCTCCCAGTGTCAGGCCAAGGCCCAGCAGGTGTGCATGCTGGGTTTCCAGCTCCTCATAGAAGAGGATGTCGGGTACTTGAAACGTGAACGGTAGCTGAAACAGATGCGTGAGCAACGCGCCTTCTTCAAGGTCGATCAGGATGTTGGCGTCACTGATGAGCAAATGCATCGGTCAGCTCCAGTTTTCGTGCCTGATGGAACTGGAAAACCGGGATGCCCAACAGCTCTGCTGCCTTGGATTCGCCCAGAATACCTTCGCCCAGCGCGCGGTAAACCAGTTGCTGGAACAAGAAGGTGACCTCTTGCCGGTAGGGCTCGCCGGGTTCTTTTTTACGCCAGCCTCGACCAGAGAACTGCATGAACATTCGTTCTCGAACGCCTTGAGAAATGATGCCGGCATCTGCTGCACGATAGAGGCAAGCCTGCATGCTCAGGCCGTACTCAAGCTTGAGCAGATACAACTCTCGGGCCTCAAGAGTATGGCGCTGGCTCCCGAGTTGTTTGCGCAAGGTGGAAGTTGGCAACAGGAAAGCAGAGGCAAAACGATTGCAGGCTTTTTCTTCATCCAGCCCGGGCGCCAGGTGCCCGCTCAGCACCAGATGGCCCAGCTCATGGGCGAGCGTGAAACGCTGCCGGTCCCCCGGCCACGCGCCCGATACGACAATCACTGGGGTATTGGCCACTGAAGCCTGTAGGCCGTCGAACTTGGCCTGAACATCGACTTCGGTAATGAGCACCAGCACGCCATGGGTTTCAAGCTCGTCGATCAGGTCTGGGATTGGATTGAGGCCTAGCCCCCAAGCGCTGCGGACCTGATCGGCGATCCCGTCGATGTCGTCTAGGCTCGCTATCGGCTTGGTGAGCGTGACCGGCGGGCTGAAGGGTTGGATGGGGAAGTCTGGCCATAAGTTAGCCAGTTCCTGCCATCGCTCTGCTTGATCCAGCACATCTGCTTCGATCCGCTTCAGCACGCCTTGGGAGGTGGTTGAGCGCTTCCGGTACTCCACGCCCTTCAGCTCGACCTTCACCGGGCGGAAAAAGTATTCCGCGCGCACATCAAGCGCTTTGCTCAAGCGTATAAGCACCGGGGAGCCGGGCATGCTGATGCCATGCTCGTATTTCTTGATCATGTTGGCGCTGACACCGACCTGTTCAGCCAGTGCCTGCATGGACAGGCCCATCGCTGCGCGTGCTCGCTTCAGGCGCTCACCGATCATCGAACACTCCGCTGGTTTATGAAATTTAAGTAATTCTGTTAATTGTAAACCTTGCGACCCCATGCGTCGATGGCAAGGTTTCGGCCTTCACCCCCGAATCACCTCCTCCAACAACTGCCGCAACAACTCCACCGTCGCCTGCTGGCGCTGGGTGTCGCGGTACACCAGGCCCACTTTCAACGGCACCCGCGGTTCGGCCAGGGGCTTCCACAGCAGCGCCGCCGATTCGCTCATCACCTGCGCGCGGCCGGGCAGTACCGTGGCCATCTGGGTGTGCGGCAGGGTGTCGAGAATCGCCGCCATGGTGTTCAGTTCGGCCTGCACCTGCGGGCGGCGGCCGAGGTTGGCCAATTGCGCCTGCCAGATCTGGCGGATCTGAAACTCCTCGCCCAACAGCAGCATCGGCAAGGCCGCGGCCTGGGCCATCGAGACCTTTTTGAACGCCTGCAGCGGGTGGCCCTGGGGCAGCACCACTTGCAGTTCGTCTTCGTACAGCGCCACGCCGTGCAGCCCGTGCTGGCGCGGCGGCAGGTAGCCGATGCCGATGTCGAGGGTGCCGCCGAGCAGGCGCCGTTCGATTTCCAGCCCTGACAGCTCGTAGATCTGCACCACTAGATGGGGCTGGGCGCGGTGCATGCGTTCGAGCAGTTGCGGCACCAGGCTGGGGTGCACGGTTTGCAGCACGCCAATGGCCAGAGTGCGCAGCGCGCGGCCCTTGAAGGCCTGCATCGCCTCGTGGGCCTGCTGCAGGCCGTTCAGCAAAGGCTGGGCGTGGTTGTACAGCGTATGGGCGGCGAGGGTCGGCATCAGGCGCTTGCCGCCGCGCTCGAACAGCGCCAGCTCCAGGCTGTGTTCGAGGTGGCGGATTTGCTGCGACAGCGCCGGTTGGGAGATGGCCAGGCGCTCGGCGGCGCGGCCCACGTGGCCTTCTTCATAGACTGCGACGAAGTAACGCAGTTGGCGGAAATCCATAAGCCCTGCTTATCAGAAAAGCTGTTAAATCGAAATGGCCCGTACCCTGGCCGCGCCTTAGTCTACCCCGTATTCAAGGGCCATAAGAGCCGATGAGGAACCATGAACCGCGTGCGCATCGAGGGTATATACATAGGCAAGGCGAAACACCTTGAACCGGGCCCGCGAGGCCTGCGCGCATGAGCCTGTTCAGCCTGCGCCGGCTGGCGCCCCATGAGCCTGAACTGGACCTCGCCGCCGCCCGCGGTTGCCGCTTGCACCAGGGCTGGCGGCCTGAGCAGGTGTTCGTGCGCGGCCAAGGCTCCTGGCTGTGGGACGACAGCGGCCGTGCCTACCTTGATTTCGCCCAAGGCGCTGGGGTCAACAGCCTCGGCCACAGCCCGGCGCTGCTGGTCGAGGCGCTGCAGGCCCAGGCCGCGGCGTTGATCAACCCCGGTGCCCATTACGAACACCACGGCCAATTGGCACTGCTGCAGCAATTGTGCGCGGCCACCGGCAGCGCCCGCGGGTACCTGGCCGGCAGCGGCAGCGAGGCGTGTGAAGCAGCGGTGCTGCTGGCGCGGCAGTGGGGCGCCCAGCACCGCCGTGGGGCCTACCGGATCATCAGCGCCCAGGGGGGCTGCCATGGCCACGGCCTTGGCGCGCGCTCCAGCACCGCGCGGCTGGCCTACGGCCCGGGGCTGGAGGGCTTTGCCCAGGTGCCATTCAATGACCTTGAGGCGCTGCACGCGGCGGTGTGCGCCGACACCGTGGCGATCATGCTCGAGCCGGTGCAGGGCGAGGCGGGGGTGATCCCGGCGAGCGAAGCCTACCTGCAAGGGGTGGCCGAGCTGTGCAGAAGCCTGGGGATCTTGCTGATTCTCGACGAAGTGGGCACCGGCCTGGGCCGTTGCGGCACGCTGTTGGCCGAGCAGCGCTATGGCGTGCGCGCCGACATCCTCACCCTCGGCAAGGGCCTGGGTGGCGGCGTGGGCGTGGCCGCGGTGCTGGCCCGCGAGCGCGCCAGTGGCCTGCACCTGGCTGAGTACCGCGGCAGCCACCACGGCAACCCGCTGGCCTGCGCCGCCGGCAGCGCGGTGCTGCAGGCGGTGCTGCGCCCGGCGTTTCTCGCGCAGGTGGCCGACCACGGCCGGCACCTGCGCGAGGGCCTGGCGCGGCTGGCCCTGCGTTACGGGCTACAGGCCCCGCGCGGCCTGGGCCTGCTCTGGGCGCTGCCGGTGGCGGGCGCCGCCGAGGTGGCCGCCGCCGCGCTGGAAGAGGGCCTGCTGCTCGACGCCCCACAGCCCGACGTGCTGCGCTTCACCCCGGCGCTGACCGCCAGCCGCGGCAACATCGACGACATGCTCGCGCGCCTGGGCCGGGCGCTGGCGCGCAGGTGATACGGATACCGTCTGCGTAAATGCGCGCCGCCTCTGGCTGGTTGTACCTGTGGCCGGGGGCGTTTTTTCTTCAGGGCCCCTCGCCCGGCACCGCCGGCGCACTTAGGGTAAACCCTCGAACTTCGCCTCTCGCGCGAACCGCTTCGCTATCGCCAAGGTCCAACGGGCATCACTCAAGTTGCTTGTGGAGCCTTACCATGGACCTGATTCGCCTGATCTTCGCCATTATCCTGCCGCCGCTGGGCGTGTTCCTGCAGGTGGGCTTCGGTGGCGCCTTTTGGCTGAACATCCTGCTGACGATCTGCGGGTACATTCCGGGGATCATCCACGCGGTGTGGATCATCGCCCGGCGCTAACCGGGCCGGGGCTCAGCGCCCTAGCACCCGCTCATAAAAGCGCCATTCCGCTTCCAGCGCATGGGCCAGGTTCGCCGCCTGGCGAAACCCATGGCGCTCTTGCGGGTAGTAATGGGCCTCCACCGGCACGCCGCGGGCGCTGAGCTCGGCGGCCATGGCGCGGGTTTGCTCCGGCACCACCACCCGGTCCAGTTCGCCCTGGAAGAACACCACCGGCACGCGGATTTCACCGGCGTGCAGCAAGGGGGTGCGGGCGTTGTAGACGCTTTTGTCTTGCTCCGGGTCGCCGATGAGCCAATCGAGGTAATCGGCCTCGAATTTGTGCGTGTCGCGCGCCAGCGCGGCGGGGTCACTGACGCCGTAGAGGCTGGCGCCGCCGCGGAAGGTGTCGGTAAAGGCCAGCGCGCAGAGGGTGGTGTAGCCGCCGGCGCTGCTGCCGCGGATGAACGCCCGGCTGGCGTCGGCCAGGCCTTTTTCGTCCAGCCAGCGCACCAGCGCGGTGGCGTCTTCGACGTCTGACTCACCCCAGCGCAGGTGCAGCGCCTGGCGGTAGGCGCGGCCGTGGCAGGTGCTGCCGCGGTAGTTGAGCTGGGCCACGCTGTAGCCGCGCTGGGCCCAGTACTGCACGCGCAAGTCGAGCACTGGGTAGAACGCCGAAGTCGGCCCGCCGTGAATGAACAGCACCAGCGGCGCCGGGCCAGGGTGGTTCAGCGCGGGGTAGAAGAACGCGAACGCGTAGTCATGCCCGCTGGGGAAGGTCAGCGGCTGCGGCAGGCTGACCTGCCCGGCCGGCAGTGGCGTGGCGCCGCCGGCGACCACCTGGCAGGCGTGGCTGTGGCGGTCGATGATCACCACCGCGGGCAACTGGCTGGGGGATTCGGCGATGGCGTAGAGGTGGCCGGCATCCGCCGCGATGTTGCGAAACCGAGTGAAGCCGCCGGTGTAGTCTTCGATGCGGCCGTTGGAGCGGCAGATGCCCAGGCGGGCGAAGCCGTCTTCGAACCAGGTGGCGAGGAATTCCTCGCCGCTCAGCGGTTGCCAACTGCTGGCGCCCAGTTGCCAGGGCGCGCCGCCGTGGTCGGCGGGCAAGCTTTGCAGGGGCAGCCAGCCTTCGCCGTTTTCCCGCCAGGGCTGCCAGAAGCCATTGCGGTCGCTCAGGCAGTGCAGGCGGCTGTGCTGGTCGAAGCGCGGCTGTTGCAGGCTTTCCGGCTCCAGGCCGTCGCCGGCCAGGCACACCGGTTTGTACCAGCCGCCGTCGGCGCGGCGCTCGGCGCACATCAGCCGGGTGGCGGTCCAGGGTTGTTGCGGGCGGCTCCATTCAATCCAGGCCAGGCGGGTGGCGTCGTCGCAAAGGATCGGGCTGGCGTAGAAGTCCGCGCCTTCGGCCAGCACGCTGCGGGCGCCGCTGGCCAGGTCAATGCTCACCAGCCGGTGCACCTCTAGCGGGCTGGCGGGTTGTTCTTCCACCGCCAGCACCTGCCCGGCGGCGCAGGCCAGGCCGCCGTAGCGCTGGTCGCCGTGGGTCAACGCCCGCGGCGCGCCGCCGGCCAAGGGTTGCAGGTACAGCTGTTGGTCGGCCTCGTTGACGAACACCAGCGCCTCATCCCCCAGGCAAAAGCTGCCACCGCCGTATTCGTACACACGGCTGCGCACGCTGAAGCCTTCGGGGGTCAGGCACTGCGCCTGGCCCTGGTGCCAGCGCCAAATGCGGCTGGCGCCCTCCTGGGGCCGGTACTCGTTCCAGAACAGGCCGGCGGCGGCCACCTGCAGCTCGGCGAAGTCGATGCTGGCAGCGACCGCGCCAAGGGCGCCAAGGGGTTCAGCCGCGGGCGATGAGCCGTGAATTTCGTTCATTGCGAAAGGCCAGTTGCGTGAGCGGGGCGTCAGCGTGTTCGGCTTCTTCGCGCGCGGCCAGGATGATCCCGTGATGGGGGGATTTGCTGCACACCGGGTCGGCCTGGGTGGCGTCGCCGGTCAGCATGAAGGCCTGGCAGCGGCAGCCGCCGAAGTCTTTTTCTTTTTCATCACAGGAACGGCAGGGTTCGGGCATCCAGTCGTAGCCGCGAAAGCGGTTGAAGCCGAACGAATCGTACCAGATGTGTTGCAGGGTATGTTCGCGCACGTTGGGGAACGCCACCGGCATCTGCCGCGCGCCGTGGCAGGGCAGGGCGGTGCCGTCTGGGGTCACGGTGAGGAAGATATTGCCCCAGCTGTTCATGCAGGCCTTGGGGCGCTCTTCGTAGTAATCGGGGGTTACGAAGATCAACTTCACCTTGCGCCCCTCGGCCTCGAAACGCGCGCGGTATTCGTTGGTGATGCGTTCGGCCCGCTCCAGCTGCGCTTTGGTGGGCAGCAGGCCGGCGCGGTTGAGGTGCGCCCAGCCGTAGAACTGGCAGGTGGCGAGCTCGACGAAGTCGGCCTCGAGCTCAACGCACAGCTCGATGATCCGCTCGATCTGGTCGATGTTGTGCCGGTGGGTGACGAAGTTCAGCACCATCGGGTAGCCGTGGGCCTTGACCGCGCGGGCCATGGCCAGCTTTTGCGCGAAGGCTTTCTTCGAGCCGGCGAGCAGGTTGTTCACTTCTTCGTCGCTGGCCTGGAAGCTGATCTGGATGTGGTCCAGGCCGGCCGCCTTGAAGCTTTCGAGGCGCGCTTCGGTCAGGCCGATACCAGAGGTGATCAGGTTGGTGTAGTAGCCCAGCCCGCGGGCCTCGGCGATCAGCTCGGCGAGGTCTTGGCGCACCAGCGGCTCACCACCGGAGAAGCCCAGTTGCGCGGCGCCCATTTCGCGCGCTTCGCGCATCACCCGCTTCCACTGCTCGGTGCTCAGCTCCTGGCCCTGGGCGGCGAAGTCCAGGGGGTTGGAGCAGTATGGGCACTGCAGCGGGCAGCGGTAGGTCAGCTCGGCCAGCAGCCACAGCGGCAGGCCCACCGGCGGCTTGGGCGGCAACTCAGGCAAGTTCGAGCCAGTGTTGTTCACGGGCCACCTCCATGAACTGCTCGACGTCTTCGGCCAGCTCCGGCACGCCGGGGAATTGCGCGTCCAGCGCGGCGATGATCGCCGCCACGCTGCGCTGGCCGTCGATCAGCCCACCGATGGCGCTGGCGCTGTCGTTGAGCTTGATCATCCCCTCGGGGTACAGCAGCACGTGGCCCTGTTGCGCCGGCTCGTACTGGAAGCGGTAACCCTGGCGCCAGGCCGGGACTTTTTCGCGGTCGAAACTCATAGGGCGATCCCCTTGTGCCAGGCGCGCTCGCTGGTCACGGTGTGGTAGGGCGGGCGTTGCAGTTCATAGGCCATGCTCATGGCGTCGAGCATGCTCCAGAGGATGTCGAGCTTGAACTGCAGGATTTCCAGCATGCGCTGCTGGCCCTCGTAGGTGGTGTAGTGCTGCAAGGTGATCGCCAAACCGTGCTCCACGTCGCGCCGGGCCTGGCCCAGGCGGGTGCGGAAGTACTCATAGCCGGCCGGGTCGATCCACGGGTAATGCTGCGGCCAGCTGTCCAGCCGCGACTGGTGGATCTGCGGCGCGAACAGCTCGGTCAGCGAGCTGCTGGCGGCTTCCTGCCAACTGGCGCGGCGGGCGAAGTTCACGTAGGCATCCACCGCGAAGCGCACCCCGGGCAGCACCAGCTCTTGCGAGCGTAACTGCTCGGGGTCCAGCCCGACGGCCTCGCCCAGGCGCAACCAGGCTTCGATGCCGCCGTCTTCGCCGGGGGCGCCGTCGTGGTCGAGCAGGCGCTGTATCCATTCGCGGCGGATCTCGCGGTCCGGGCAGTTGGCCAGGATGGCCGCGTCTTTCATCGGGATGTTCACCTGATAATAGAAGCGGTTGGCGACCCAGCCCTGGATCTGCTCGCGGCTGGCGCGGCCTTCGTACATCGCCACATGGTAGGGGTGGTGAATGTGGTAAAGGGCGCCCTTGGCACGCAGGGCCTGTTCGAATTCAGCGGGGGGCATGGCAGAGGTCATGGTGTGCTCGCGGGTCAGAGTTGCAGGCTCATGCCGTCGAAGGCCACTTCGACGTGGTGCCGGGCCAGCTCGGCGCGCTCCGGGGAGTCTTCGTCGAGGATCGGGTTGGTGTTGTTGATGTGAATCAGCACCTTGCGCGGCTTGCTGAAGCCATCGAGCAGCTCGAGCATGCCGCCAGGGCCGGCTTGGCACAGGTGGCCCATTTCCCGGCCGGTGCGGGTGCCTACGCCGCGGCGCTGCATTTCGTCGTCCGACCACAGCGTGCCGTCGACCAACAGGCAATCGGCCTCGGCCATCTGCGCCTTGAGTTCGGCGTCTACCTCGTACAGCCCCGGGGCATAGAACAGCTTGCCACCGGTGGCGGTGTCTTCGACCCACAGGCCGATGTTGTCGCCGGGGTGCGGGTCGAAGCGGTGCGGCGAGTAGGGCGGCGCGGCGCTGCGCAGGGCAAAGGGGGTAAAACGCAGGTTCGGGCAGGCCGGGGCGCTGAAGCTGCGGCCCAGGTCGATGCGGTTCCAGGCCAGGCCGCCGTTCCAGTGTTCGAGCATGTTGAACAGCGGAAAGCCAGTGGTGAGGTCTTGGTGGACCATCTCAGTGCACCACACCTGGTGCGGGCAGCCTTCGCGCAGGCTGAGCAGGCCGGTGGTGTGGTCGATCTGGCTGTCGAGCAGGATGATCGCGCCGATGCCGGTGTCGCGCAGGGCGCGGCCGGGTTGCATCGGCGCGAAGTTGTGCAGTTGGGCGCGGATGTCGGGCGAGGCGTTGCACAACACCCAGTTCACGCCATCGTCAGACAACGCAATGGACGATTGGGTGCGCGGCAGGGCGCGCAGGGTGCCGCTGCGCAGGCCATGGCAGTTGGCGCAGTTGCAGTTCCACTGGGGGAACCCGCCGCCGGCGGCGGAGCCGAGAATCTGGATGTACATAACCTCTCCAACAAACGAAAACGCCCCGGGGGGACCGAGGCGCTGTGCAGCGTGCTGAAACTCAGCGGCTGGCGAAGTACATGGTGACTTCGAAGCCGATACGCAGGTCAGTGTAGGCAGGCTTGGTCCACATGGGTGCTCTCCTCAACGGGGTGGCGGAATGTTCTAAGCATCTTATTAGTCCACGCCGGGGCGGGGACGTTCGAATGTTCAGTGGCGCTATTGTACCCCAGGAAAATGGCCCGGATGGTTAAACTGCTGTAATGCTGTTTCGCCGCAATGGTAATGATCGGGTTGGGTTTACGGCCCTTCGCCCGGCACAGCCGGAGTGCTGTCACTTAAGCCATTTCACGGCTTCATGGAGGGGATCAATCTGTGAGCTCTGCTGAATTTGTGCATGAGCTTCAGGGCCTATCGCCCGGCACAGCCGGCCTCCCACCAGATTTGTGTAAGTACTTGACTTACTGATCAATACAGAACCCGTGGGAGGCCGGCTGTGCCGGGCGAGGGGCCCGGCAGCCGAGCACTACCCCCCCGGCACCTCCCACTTGCCCCCCGGCGCCGGCCCGTTGGCCAGCGCCAGCCAGCCGGCGTCGGCGTCGCGCAGGCGCTGCGCGGCGCTGATCACATCGGCCGGGCGCAGGGCGCTGAAGGCCCGCTGCAACTGGCCCAGGTAATCCTCGCTGATCCCGCCCAGGCGCGCCTGCCAGAGGGTTTCGCCCAGTTGGGTGGTGTCCAGCTCTTCCAGGCTCCAGCGCGCGGCCATGCTCTGGCTTTGGCTCATCACCGCGCTGGAACCGAGGTTGGTCACCCAGCGTGGCAGTTGCTCAAAAAATTGCTCGATATGCCCGAGGATGCCCGCCAGGTCGGTGCCCGGCGATTGCACGCCAAACACCAGCCCAGGGCGGCCGCTGATCTGCCGGAAGCTGGCGAACACCGCGTAGCCCAGTTGCAGCTCGACGCGCATGCGCTGGTAAAAGGCTGTTTGCGAGAGGTGCGCGAGCAGGCGCCAGGCGGCTTCGTCGGCGATCGACGCGCTGGGGGCGGGGCAGAACAGCAACAGCGCATGTTCGCCGCTGCCGCAGTGCAGCGCGCTCCAGCGTTTGCCGGGTTGCAGGCGCGGAAGCGCCGGGGTGGGCAGGCCGGGTTGCCCGGGCAGGCGCCGCAGGGCGCTGTTCAGCGCGCTGCGCGCCGGGCCGTCGAAGCCGACCGCCAAGGCCTCCCAGCGCGCGCTGGCCCAGAGCTTCTGCAAGGTGGCGGGCTGGATGGCTTCGCGCGAATCATGGGCGATGCTCTGGTAGAAGCCCAGGCAGTGCTCGGGCAGGCGCTTGAGCAGTTCTCGGATCGGCGTCAGCGCGGCGCCGGGGCGTGGCTCGTGGCGGCGCCAGGCTTCGGTGGGTGGGCTGGCGAACCCCTCGGCCACTTGCTCGACCAGCGCCGGCAGCGGCTCGGCAACCCCCGACAAACGTAGCTGCCAGTCGTCGCCCAGGCGGTTGAAGGTCAGCCGCACACCGGCTTGGCGGGCCTCTTCGGCCAAACGCCGCAGGCTGAAGTCGAGCACCCGGGTCATCCCCGGCTGGCGCGAGGCATTGACCCGCCAGCGCACGAACAACTCGCCTTCGAACGGCGCGCTGGGTGCGCTGGGCAGGTATTGCACACCGCGTACGTCCGCCACCGGTTGGTCTGGGCGGCGGCTGGGGCGCAGGAAGCGGTTACGCTGCGGCAGCCGCCAGTGCACGGTGGCGGTGGGCTGGCTGGCGCTGGGCAGCGGGTGCAGCAGTTGCTCGGGCTTGAGCTGGGCCAGCAAGCTGCCCAGCGCGTGGGTGGCGGCGTTGTCGAGCTCGGCGCCACCCTGGGCCGGGGCCATGTGCTGGCGCGCCAGGTCGAGGGCGCCGGCCACCAGTTGCTGGCGCTTGCGCAGCAGGGCGTATTCCTCGCGCAGCGCGGTCCAGTCGCCCAGCGCTTCGAAGAACTCGAGCCAGCTCAGGCACAGTTGGGCCACGCTGGCCGGGGCCTGGCTGCCGGCGGCGGTGAGCTTGAAGTCGAAGTCGATGACCGCCTGGCCGGCGTACAGGTACAGCGGCCGCACCTGCACGCTTTCGATCAGGTCGCGGCGCTGCAGCTCGGCGAGCAGGCCGCCGGGCTGGGGGTTGGTGCACCAGGTGGTGAGAAAGTCGATCGCCAGCGCGGCGCCGCTGGGGAGGTCTTCGCAGGCGAACACCAGGTTCAGCCGGGCCGGGTCTTGCCGAGGCGGGAAGTCGCCGCTGGCGTCGCGCAGGGCCGGCGGCAGCGGCTGCTGCACCCGCGCGCCGCCGGGCAGCAACTGGCCGCAGCGCTGGGCCACCGAGCGTAGGCTGTCGGGCGATTGCGGGCCGGCGATGCACAGGGTGATCTGCGCGGCATTGAAGTAGCGCTGGTGGAAGTTCACCAGCGCCTGCTGGAAGTCGGCGTTGCCCAGCGGCAGGCTGTAGCGGTTACCCGCATGGAACGCCCGCAGCGGGTGGCGCGCCGACAACGGCGCGGCCAACCATACCTGGTGCTGGGCCTCGGCATCGCGCGACCAGGCGATGAATTCGGCGTGCAGCACCTCCCGCTCGCGGCGTTGGTCCGCCGGCGACAAACGCGGCCGCGCGAGCATCTCGCAGAGGCGTTCGAGGGCGCCGGCCAAGGCGACCGGCGGTACTTCGAAGAAAAAATCCGTGTGCCGCTCACGGGTGCTGGCGTTCAGCTGGCCGCCCTGGCGCTGCACATAGGCCATCAGCGCCTGTTCGCCGTGATGGCGCTCGCTGCCGAGAAAAAACAGGTGTTCGAGAAAGTGCGCCAGGCCCGGCCAGGCGGGGTCGACGTCGTGGCTGCCGGCATCGACGCGCAAGAACGCCGCGGCTTTTTTCAGCCGTGGCTCGTGAAGCAGCCGTACTTTCAGCCCGTTGTCGAGCAGCACTTCGCTGAAGCTGGCGAGGTTGGGCGGCATGGGCAAGGGTCCAATCCGTGGGCAATGTGCCCCCATCCTAGCGGATATGCTCGCCCAGGCAACAGTACAAAACGGACAAGCTGCGCGCCCCGCCGCCCGAGCGGGGCGCGCCGCCGGTCAGTTGCGGAACGCCGCGGTGGTGCCGACCACCGTGGCCGACGGCAACAGCTGGCTGATGAAGCGGTTCCAGCGGGTGATGTTGGCCGGGCCGACGAACACCACGTCCGACGGCTGCAGGTCAAACTCGCGGGCCAGCAGGAAGGCCGTGGGTTTCTTGGCGTCGAGGTAGAACACCGTGGCCGGTTGTTTTTCACCCGCCTGCGGGTTGCGGATCACGTACACCGCCTCGGCCGCGGCGGTGTCCTGGGCCAGCCCACCGGCACTGCCCAGCGCCTGCATCAGGTTGTAGGTACTGGTGCCGTAGTTCAGGGTTTGCGGGTTGCGCACCTCGCCCAGCACGTAAATGGTGTTGGCGCGGTTGTTACCCAGGTGCAGCTGGTCGCCGTCCTTCAGGTAAATCCCGCCCAGTTGCGAACCGGCGCGGTTGAGGGTGTCGATGTCGAGGGTGTACTCATGCCCGTCGCGCTTGAGGATCAGCCCCGCCAGGTTGGCGTTCTCGGCCTCGCCACCGGCGCGGCTGACCGCGTTGACCAGCGACAGCGGCACGTTGGTCAGCGCTTGCGGGCCAGGGCTGCGGAAGGCCCCGGAGAGGATCACCCGCTGGCTGTTGTAGGTTTCGATGTTCACATCGACCTTGGCCACGGTCAGGTACTTCGACAGGGCCACCTGCAGGTCGTTGCGAAACTGCTCGACGGTCTTGCCACCGGCGCTGATCGACTCGATGTAGGGGTAATAGATGCTGCCGTCGTTACGCACGATCCGTGAGCTGGAATCGCCTTGGGTCTGCCCGGCCGGGGAGTTCAGCTCCTGGTGCTCCCACACCGTGACGATCAGGCCGTCGCCCGGGCCGATGCGGTAGTCACCGGGGCGGTAGCTCAACAACGCCTGGGCCACCGGCGGGGCGGTGTAGATCACCTGTTGCTGGCGGGCGGTGGTGCTGGTGATCTGCACCACGTTCACCGGGTCGGTCATGGCTTCGTCTTTCACATCGTCCGGCGTCATGTGCTGGCCGGGGGCGAAAGCGCACCCTTGCAGAACTGCGCTACACATCAGGGCAACCAAAAGCTTGGATTTCATGGTGATCGTCCTTGGAGAATCAGACTTCTCGCTTGATTGAAAACACAGGGTCAGGCAGAGGTAACAGCGGCGGCCAACGGGGTGGTGGTGGCCAGGGTCAAACGCGGCGCGGCAGGCTCGCTGGCCGGCACCACGCCTTCTTTTTCCAGCAACTGCGCCACCAGCTGGCTGAGCTGGCGTTCGAAGTGTTTTTCCGAAAACCGCTCGGCGTTGTCGCGGCAGGCCTGGGCGCTGAAACGCCCGGCCTGGCTTTCGAACTGGGCCACGGCGGCGACCAGCGCTTCGGGGGTTTGGCGGTCGTAGAACACCCCGGTGGGCGCTTCGTGGTCCAGCCCGCGCACGGTTTCCAGGGCGCCGCCACGGCCAAAGGCGATCACCGGGGTGCCGCAGGCCTGGGCTTCCACTGGGCTGATGCCGAAGTCTTCCTCGGCGGCGAACACGAAGCCCTTGGCGTTCTGCAGGTGCATGCGCAGCACGTCGAACGGCTGGTGGCCGAGCAGGCTCACGTTCGCCGCGCCGACCTGCCGGGCCTTGTCCATTTCCGGGCCGTCGCCGATCACCACCAGGCGTTTGTCGGGCATCGCCTTGAAGGCCTCGACGATCATTGGGATGCGCTTGTACGGGACCATCCGCGAGGCGGTCACGTAGTAATCCTGCTTGTCGTTCTGCAGGGTAAAGCCGCGGGTGTCGACCGGTGGGTAGATCACCGTCGATTCGCGCCGGTAGGCTTTTTCGATGCGCCGGCCAATGAACCGCGAGTTGGCCACGAAGGTGTCGACCGAGGCGGCGGTGCGCTGGTCCCACATGCGCATGTAATGCAGGATCATCCGCGCCAGCTTGCCCTTGAGGCCACGGCCCATGCCGCTTTCGTTCAGGTACTGGTGCTGCAGGTCCCAGGCGTAGCGGATCGGCGAGTGCACATAGCTCACGTGCAGTTGGTTCGGCCCGCTGAGCACGCCCTTGGCCACCGCGTGGCTGCTCGAGAGGATCAGGTCGTAGCCCGACAGGTCGAGCTGCTCGATGGCCATCGGCATCAGCGGCAGGTAACGCTGGTAGGCGCTGCGGGCCTTGGGCAAGCGCTGGATGAAGGTGGTCTTGGCGCGTTTGCCGCCCAGCTTGGCGCGGTCTTCATCACTGAGGAAATCGATGACCGCGAACAGGTCGGCGTCTGGCCAGATCTTCAGCATCGAGGCCAAGACCCGCTCGGCCCCCGCGAAGGTCACTAGCCAGTCATGGACGATGGCGATTTTCATGGATGCTCCTCGGCGCTGAGCGCCCGTTTCAAAGTGGTTGGCGTTTTATTGTTCTGAGGATTGGAGCGCCCTTGAGGGTTTTGCAGCAGCAGGTCTAGGCGGTCGCTGATCAACTGCGCGGACTGCTCCCAACTGAACCGCGCCACGTTGTGCAGGCCCAGGGTGCGCAGGTGCTGGCGCACCGTGACGTTGCTCAGGGCCAGCGCCATGGCGCGGGTCATGTGCTCGACGTCGAGCGGGTCGAAGTACAGCGCGCTGGACTGCAGCACTTCCGGGATCGACGCCGCATTGGCCGCCAGCACCGGGCAGCCGCAGGCCTGGGCCTCCAGCGGCGGGATGCCGAAGCCTTCGTACAGCGAAGGAAACACAAAGGCCGACGCGCCCTGGTACTGGGCAATCAGCGCTTCGTCGCTGAGGCGCCCCAGCCAGCGAATGCGCGGGTCGGCATTGGCCTGCTGTTCCAGCCCGGCGTTGGCGAAGATCCCGCCGCCGCCGCCGACGATGCGCAGCTCGACGTGGTCCATGCCCTTCAGCGCGAGGAATGCGCTGATCATCCGGGCGAAGTTCTTGTGCGCGCTGGGCGAGCTGACCGCCAGCAGGTAGCGCGGCTCGGGCTGGATCGGCTCGCCCGGCTGGAAGGCCTCGCTGACGGCGTTGGGCACCACCAGGATGCGCTCGCTGGGGTAGCCGTAGAACTCGCTGATCTCGCGCTGGGAAAACTGGCTGACGGTGATCAGCCCGCGCGCGGCGCGCAGCAGTTGTGGGGTCATCAGCCGGTAGCTGGTGCGGAACGCCCGGCTGTAGCTGGCCGGGTGGCGCACGTAGGTGATGTCGTGGTGGGTGGCCAGCTGGTTGCGGTAGAACAGCGGCGCGGTGGCGCACAGCGACAGCAGCAGCGGCTTGCCCTGGCGCGCCAGGTAGCGCGGCAGGTCCCATTGCTCCCACAGGTGGCCACCGTGGCTGCCGATCACCTGGGCGCCCAGCGCTTCGGCGCTGGCGTGCATGCGGATGCCCGGCGGGCAGACGACCACCAGGTCATCGCGCAGGGCCTTCAGGTGCAGGGCGATCTGTTCGGCGAAGCGCTGCACGCCGCGCAGCTCCTGGGTCAAAAAACGCGCGTTGATCACGATCATCGGTTCAGTCCTGCGAAAGAGTGGGCGCTGCCAGCCGGGCCTGGCCGAGGCTGATCAACAGCGGGAATTCACCGAGGGGCAGGGTCACGCTGCAGCCTTGGGGCTGGCACTGCCATTGGGCCGGGGCGCTGACCACGCCGGCGTCGGCCTGGCGGGTGTCGAGCACGCGCACCGGGCCCGCCACCGGGCCGTCCGTATTCAGTTGCACTTCGGTGCTGCGGCCGGGTTTCCAGGCCGCCAGCAGGTGGTCGTTGCCCAGGCGGAACAGCAGCAGTTGCACGCCATCGGCGCCAGCCTGTTGCTGCAGCAGCTCGCCTTCGCGCAGCAGCCGGCTGATGGCCTTGAGCACGCGGTAGGCCGGCTTGGGCGTGAGGTCGGCGTTGAGCAGGCCGAAGTTGTGCTCCTGGTCGGCCGGGTCGGTGCCATCGTTGACCAGGTCGTACCACCACATGCCCTTGATCGCCGGCAGGGTGCGCGCCAGCAAGAAGCTACGGGCCAGGAACGCTGCCTGGGTGTCTGCGCCTACCCCACAGGGGTGGCGGTCTGCGGTGCTGTGCCAGCCCATTTCGGTCAGGTACAGCGGCACCGGCTGGCCGCCGTTGAGCTCATCGAGGTGCCGCGACACCTCACGCATCCAGCCGATCCAGTGCTCCGGGGTGTAGCCGTCGTTGCGTTTTTCACAGTGCACATAGGGGTGCAGGCTAAGGCCGTCGACCTGCTGCATCACCCCGCCCTGCACCAAACGGTCGGCAAAGCCCTTTTTGATGCCTTCACTGGTGATCGCGCCGGCCAGCAGGCGCGCTTGCGGGTCGTTCTGGCGCACCTGCGGGGCGGTGTCGCGCACCAGCTTCAGGTAGGCCTTGCTGTCGGCCTCCACGCCCATGCGCGGCTTGGCGATGTCCCACTCGTTGTAGATTTCCCAGAACGCCGCCTGGCCCTTCAGCCGCTGGGTTACCCAGTCCACATAGCGGGCGAAGCCGTTGCGCACGGTTTGTGCCACCGGCTTGGCGTCGCGGTTGTAGAACTGGTTGCCGTAGCCAAGGATCAGCACGCCATCCAGGCCCAGCGTTTGTTGCCCGGCAAAGTACTTGCCCCACTCGGCCGGTGCCTGCAGCACGCCGGGTTGCATCTCCACATGGGCCCACCAGGCGTCGTCGCGCAGCGAGCTGATGCCGGCATTCTTGGCCCAGTCCATGGCCGGGGTCACATCTCCCGGGGCGTTGAGCAAATGGGTGCCCACACCGACGATAAAGCCCTCGGCGCGGGCGCCGCTGGCCAGGCTCAGCAGGGCGGCGCAGGCCAGCGTGGCGAGGTTAAAGCGCTTTGAAGGGATCAGGGACTTGGTCACGATCGACAGCTCTCCGGTCGGCCAACGAGGTGTGGGTAGGCATCGCTTTGCGCAACAGCACATGGCTCACCGCCAGGCCCAGGAACAGGTTGCCCACTGACAGCTCGAGCACGTCGGTGGTCCAGCTCACCAGCACCGTGCAGAAGGTGATGGTCAGGTAGGCGGTGGCGGTGGGGGTGCGCTTGGCCAGCAGGCGGAACATCAACGGCACCGCCGCCAGGTACAGCAGCGCCCCGGCCAGGCCGAAGCCGGCCCACAGGTACAGCAGGGTGTTGTCGCAGATCGCCGAGGGTTGGGCGCTGTACACCGGGAACAGCGACACACTGCTGCCGATCAGGCCGAAGCCACCGCCGAACAGGGTCCAGTCCAGGCCTTGCTCGGTCACCCGCGCCACCACCGTGGGCCAGGTGTTCACCAGGCGGTCGTAGAACGACGCCAGCACCGACGCGCCGGTGGTCTTGGTCGGGTCGAAGTCGATCATCAGGCTCAGCAGCGGCAGCGCCACGCCCATCCCCACCACCACCAGGATCGCCAGCCGGCAGAGCATCGGCGCGCGCATCAGCGGTAGCACCATCAGGGTGATCGCCATCGCCGCGGCGGTGGATTTGTTGGTGGTCATGTACACCGCGCCCAGGGTGGCGGCGAACAGCACCGCCAGCTTCAACCACGAGCGGGTGTAGGCGCTCAGGTACAGGGCGAAGCTCGCCAGCAGCATGGCGGCCATTGTCGATTGCCGGGCAAAGCCGGCCAGGCGGTCGTTGTCGCCGCTGGTCCAGGCGGTGTTGCCCTTGAGCTCGGTGTCGCCAAGGTTGTAGCTGTAGCCCTTCCACGGCACGCTGGCGTAGCGGTCGAGCAGAATACCCAGGATCGACGCCAGCAGGCACAGGCCGATCACCCAGGCCAGCAGGCGCTTGCGGTGCTCCAGGTGGATGCCGCAGATGATCCCGAACAACAGCGGGCTGTACATGAACAGGCTGAAGATCACGTTGTTCAACGCCGCCCCGTGCAGCAGCGCCAGCAGGCACGACGCCGCCAGGGCGATCACGCACAGCCAGAACGCGCGGTTGGCCTTCACCCGGATCAACTCATAGGCGAACATCAGCGAGCACAGCGCCTTGGGCACGTACATCAACGGCGCCAGGTGGGCCAGGTCGAGGTAATAGCGCAGCGCCCCGGAAAAGGTCTCCATCACGATCAGGCTGATGGCCGTCCAGACCATCACCGTGGACGTGTGGAAGGCCAGCAGCCGCCGCTGGGGGCGGGCCGCCTCAGAGGCTGTAAAGGGCAATGTCGTTATCATGGCGCGGGCTTCTGTTCTGCACGACGTGTTGGAAAAGCGCCTGGTAGTGGTCGAGCATCCGCTCCTGGTCCAGGAAGTGCTCAACGCTGGCGCGGGCCTGGCTGGCCAGGCGGTCACGCAATACCGGGTCGCGGTTCAGGCGGGTCATGGCCTGGCCCAGCGACTGCGGCTCGCTCGGGTCGCAGAGCAGGCCGTTGACCTCTTCCTGGATGATCTCCGGCAGCCCGCCGCGCTGGCTGGCGATCACCGGCACGGCGTGGGCGCAGGCTTCCACCGCGACCAGGCCGAACGGCTCGTGCCAGATCGACGGCACGATCGCCACGTCGATCTGCCGGTAGAAGCTCTCTGGCGACTGGTAACCGACGAACTCGATGTTCGGCGCATCGGCCAGGGCCTTGAGCTCTTGCTCGTAGTCGAGCTGGCCGCGCCCGGCGATGCTCAGGGTGGCCGGGAAGCTCAGCTTGCGGAACTGCTCGATCATCCAGCGCAGGCCTTTTTGCTCCGACAGCGTGCCCATGTAGCCAAAGCGCAGCGGGCGGTCGGCGCCGCGCGGTTCGCCGAAGCGGCCGCTGACCGCGCCGTCGGCCATGGGGCTGGCGTTGTAGATCACCTGCGCCTGGGCCTTGCGGAAGAAGTTCTGGCTTCGAAGGCGGTCGAGCAGGAAGCGGCTTACGCCGACCACCGCGTCGACCTGCGCCGAGCGCTCGGCGTGGCCCTGGCGGAAACTGCGGCACAGGGTGCAGGGCGTATTGCAGGCGCTGTTCTTGCGGAACATGTTGCTGCCGGGGCACAGCAGGTACATGTCGTGCAGCACCTGCACCACCGGCAGTTGCGCCTTGTTGATTTCGTCCCAGGCCGCCACCGACCAGCCGGCCAGGTTGTGGCACACCACCAGTTGTACGTTTTCCCGGGCGATCACCTCGCCGATGAACCGGCGCATGCCGCTGTTGTAGCGGTCACGCAGGTGCCAGCCGAGGCGGGCGAGGGCCCCGGGGCGTTGTTCGCTGTAGTGCCAGTAGGTGTTGAGCAGGCCGGCGCGGTACACCTTCACCCCGCGCACTTCACTGGCGTGCAGGCCCGGTTGCGGGCCGGTCGCCAGGACCACGACGTCATCGCCGCGTGCCTTCAGGCCTTCGACCGTGCGTTGCAGCACGATTTCGGCGCCGCCCCCGACGTGGGGCGAATACAGGCTGCTGAGAAATAATATCTTCATAGCGGAAAGGACTCATGCATGCCCAGGCGCCCGGCTTCGCCGTCGCGGATGGCTTGTTCGATCAGGGTCAAGCGTTGCCCGGTGCCTTTACGGCGAGCCACCTGGCGCAGCAGGAAGAGAAACAGCCCACGGTTGAGCCGGTACAGCCAGCCGGAGCCGGCCCACACGTGTTTGTCGAACCAGGCCTGGTTGCGCGCGGTGTAGTAGGCGCGCATGTCGGAGTTACCGAGCAGGAAGGTTTCGTAGATGTTGTTGGTGCGGCCCTTGGTGTTCCACGACTCTTCGAGGTCATCGAGCAAGGCCTCGGTGACCAGGGTGATGCGCCCGCCCTGGGCGGTGATGCGCCAGGTGTACTCGGTGTCGTCGGCGTACAGCACCATGTCCGAGAGCGGCAGGCCGATCTTGCGGTACATGTCGGCATGGCCGAGCAGGCCGCCGTAGGTGGTGAACGGCAGCTTCACCAGTGGCACCATGCGCGCCTTCGGCTGCGGCCGGCCGAATGGCAGGCGGCGCCAGATCTTGTACGGCAGTTGGGCGATGTGAAAGCCAAAGCAGCTCGAGCGCCACTGCACGGCGAAGGCGCGCGGCACGCCGGCGGCGATGTCGGCCTGGTGGCCGGGGCGAAAGCCGATCACCGCGGCGTTTTCCCGGCCCACCTGGGCCTGGCTTTCGGCCAGGCGCCGGTGCAGCGCCTCGATCGCGCCGAGGGTCGGCGCGTTGTCGTCGTCCATCAGCCAGATCTGTTCGGCGCCGCTGTCCAGCGCCGCCTGGATGCCCACCCGGTAGCCGTAGGCCGAGCCGGTGTTGGAGGGCAGGTGCACCAGCTCGACCTGGCCGGGCCATTGCTCCACCAGGCTGGCGAGGTTGGAGCGCGAGGCGTTGCTGACCACGATCACCCGGCCGATGCGCGGGCTGCCCAGCGAACGGCTGATCAGGGCCTTGAGGTATTCGATACGGTCACCGTAGGTGAGGGTGACCAGGGTAGTGGTGGTGTTCATCCGGTACTCCTCGGGCAGCGGCGCGGGGCTCAGCAGGCGTGCGCCACCAGGCGCTCGAGTTGTTGCTTGGGCAGCACCACCCGTTGCTGGCGCTGCAGCAGGGTGAGCAGGATCACCGCGCGCTCGTCGCCGTCGTCGCAGAGGAAGATCGCCTGCAGCTCGCTGCCGCCGGCCTTCACCTTGACCGCCTCGCCCTGCACGAAGGCCACCGGCTGGCAGGGTTGCGCCAGGCGCTGGCGGATCTGCTCGATCAACGCATCCGGCACCGGGCACGGCGCCGCGCCGAACGCCACCACCCGGGCCACGCCACGGGTCGAGCGGATCGGGTACCAGTTGTCGTGGGCGGCCATGCGAATGAACAGGTAGCCGGGGAACAGCGCCTGGTCGCTGCCCTTGCGCGCGGCGTTGGCCGGCTGTTCGGGGCGGTAGCACTGGAACTGCTGGCGCAGCAGGTGCTCTTCGGCGCGGGCTTCCTGGCGCGGTTTGGTCTGGATCAGGAACCACTGGGGCTGGGCGATCTGGGTGAAGGCGTTCATGACTGCGTTCCTATGCAAGAGGGCTCGAATTTCGGCGGTACAGCGTTGCGGTGTGCGTTCAGGCCACTTCGGAGCGCAAAGGCGCGCCGGCGGCGGGCTTGGGCATAAGGCAGGCGAAATCAGGTAGCCAGTGGCGAATCCGTTCGACGGGGTTGAACATCAGCACGTCGATGATCGACAGGTAGGGCACGAACGGCCCCTTGAGTTGCGGGTACTCGATGGCGTTCATGCGGTGAAAGCGCAGCTCCAGCCCGGCGGCGCTGAAGGTGGCCTGGTCGTACAGGTCAAGGCCACCCACCGGGTTGAGGTAACGCTGGCCGCCGAGCTTGTGCATCGTTTTGATCACCCGGTCCTGTTTGTCTTGCACCTCGCGGATGTGCAGGTCAGAGGCGATCAGGATCGGCGTGGTGATGCCCAGGTAGTCGCAGGTTTTACGCAGCGAATGCTCCAGGTAGCGCGCCAGGTTGCGTTCCGGGTGCAGCATCAGGGTTTCCAGCAGCGGCAGCACCTCGGCCTGGTGCGGCGCGCGGGCGTAGTGCAGGGCGAGGGTCTTGAGCAGCTTGGCCATCGCCGCCGGGGTGTCGTCGGCCAGCTCGCGCTGGTTGATCGCCAGCCCGTGGGCGGCCTTTTTCAGCGGCAGGCTGAACATCCACGGCGCGCCGCCACAGAGGATCCGGTTGCGGTTGATCCAGCCATCCTTGATGTACTGCAGGTCGTCGCCGAGCACGAAGGCGTCGGCGGCGGCGATCAGCTGGAAGTAACCCAGGTAGGGGAACCAGTACGGCTGCATCATTGCAAGGGTGGTGGTCATGTCCGTTGCCTCCGTGTGCGCGTCAGGTCACTTCTTGGTGGGCGTGTAGTAGCCGTACGCCGCGGTGTCGTATTCGGCGGTGCTGGCCTTGCGTTGCACCGCGTTGAAGATCGCGCCCTTGATCAGCACGCCGTTCTGGCCCAGGCGGCGCTTGGAGGTTTCGATCTCTTTCTCGGTGCTCTGGCCGAAGCGCGCCACCAGCAGGGTGGTGCCGGCCTGGCGGCCGACCAGGGCGGCGTCGGTCACGGCCATGATCGGCGGGGTGTCGACGATCACCAGGTCGTACTGCGGGGCCACCTCACGGAGCAACTTGCTGAAGTTGTCGTGCATCAACAGCTCAGAGGGGTTCGGCGCGGCGTAGCCACTGCCGATCAGGTGCAGGTGTTCCACGCCGGTGTCGAGCACCACCTCCTTGAAGGTGGCGCGGTTGGCCAGGGCGTCGCTCAGGCCCAGCTCCGGCTGCTGGCCGAAGGTCTTGGCCAGGTAGCCTTTGCGCATGTCGGCGTCGATCAACAGCACGCGCTTGCCGGCCTGGGCGATCACCACCGCGAGGTTGCCGCACACGAACGACTTGCCCACGCCCGGGGTGGGGCTGGTGATCATCAGCACGTTGTTGCGTGCCTCGAGCATGGCGAAGTGCAGGCTGGTGCGCAGGCTGCGCAGCGACTCCACCGCCAGCTCGCTGGGCTCGGTGATGCTCAGCAGCCGCGACTGGCCGGCTTCGCGTTGTTTTTTCAGGCGGTCCTGGCGGCGCGACAGCGGCAGCGAGGCGTACACCGGCATGCCCAGGTTTTCGATGGTCTCGGGGTTTTCCACGCCGCGGTAGAAGGCTTGGCGCAGGAAGATGATGCCCACCGCCAGCAGCGCGCCGATCACCGCTGCCAGGGCGATGATCAACGGCCGCATCGGCTTGACCGGCTGCTCGATGTTGCTGTCGGCCTTGTCGATGATGCGCACGTTGCCGATGTTGCCGGCGCGGATGATGTCCTGCTCCTGGGCCTTGTTCAGCAGCAGGGTGTAGGTTTGCGTGGTGACCTGCATGTCACGGGTCAGGCGCAGCAGTTCCTGCTGGGTTTGCGGCAGGGCCTTGATGCGGTTCTGCAGGCCGGCCTTCTGCCCTTCGAGTTGGCTGATCTGCTGGCCGAGGGCGACCGAGGCCGGGTGCTGGCGGGTATAGAGGCGGTCGAGGTCGGCGCGCTTGAGGCGCAGCTCGGACAGCTGGTTGTCGTAGTTCACCACTTGGTCGAGCACCGAGCGGGTTTCCAGGCTGATGTCGACCGAGCGGGTTTTGCTCTGGTAGTCGTTCAGGGCTTTTTCGGATTTCTCCAGTTCCTTGCGCACCACCGGCAGTTGCGAGCGCAGAAATTCCAGGCGCTGGGCGGCCTCGGCCGAGCTGCGCTCGACGTTCTGGCGCACGTACAGCTGGCTGACTTCATCCAGCACGGCGATGGCCTTGGACGGGTCTGGGTCTTGGATCGACAGGTAGACGATGCCCGAATCCTTGCCCGCCTCGGCGACTTTCAGGCGGTCCTGGTACTCCAGCGCGGTGGGCAGTTGGCGGTTGCGGGTGAGGTAGAACTCGGTGCCGGGGCGCGCATTGAGTTCGGCCAGTTGGATCTGCACGCCGTGCTGGTCGACCTCGTCACCGACCTGGCCCTCGGCCAGGGTGCTGCCTTTTTTGTCGCGCAGGGTGAAGCTGCCGTTGTCGCCGGCGGTCAATACCAGGCGTTGGCCGAGCAGCTCTTCGGGCACGTTGAAGGCGTATACGTCAAGCTTCTCGCCGCCCCAGGCGTAGGCACCCAGGCCCATCAGCGGGGTGGCCAGCGCCTGGCCGTCTTCGGCATTGAAGCGGCGCGCCATCCAGCGGCCGACGCCGGGGAAGTAGCGCGGGGTGGCGATCACGTCGAGCTTCAGGTCGCTGACCACCCGGGTGAGCACCGCGCGGGACTTGATCAGTTCGATCTCGGTGGCCGCTTCGGACACCGAAGTGGGCTTGCTGCTGACCATGGGCGTGGCGTCGATGCCGATTTTTTTCGGTTCGATCTGGATCATCGCGTTGGCCTGGTACACCGGGGTTGCCAGCACCGCGTAGAGAATGCCCAGGGCCGTGCACAAGCCGGTCATCGTGGCAATCAGGTACTTGTGGTCGACCAGCATGCGCAGGATGGTGGCGACGTCGATCTGAGTGTCCTGGTACAGCTCCAGGTTAGAACGGCTCATAGCAGCGGTCATGGGTGTGGCTCCTAGTGACTCAGGTACGGCAACCAGTCGTCGATGCAGCGCGACAGAAGCTGGTAGGTGGTTTGAAACTCTTTCTTCGGGCGCCGAAACGGGTCGGCGATTTCTTGGTCGTTCTGCCACTTGCCGATGAGAAACGCCTTGCCGCGTACCTGCGGCGCGTCGTTGACCACGGCGCTGATGTGGTGCTGCTCCATCACCAGCACCAGTTCGGCCCAGCGCAGCATGTCGGGGCTGACCTGGCAGGCGCGGTGCGCGCTGCCGTCCAGGTGGGCCTGTTGCAGCACCGCCTGGGCGTTGGGGTCGATGCCGGCGCCGACGCAGGCCTTGAGCCCCGCTGAAGCCACCTGCACGTCCCGGCCTTGCAGGCGTTGGCGCAACATCGCCTCGGCCATCGGGCTGCGGCAGATATTGCCTACGCACAGCACCAGTACTTTGCTGAACATCAACGGGCCCTCGTGGCGCGAACGCTGAGGCGCCGGAAAAGGTTGAAGGTGACGTTGCGCAGCATCAGCGCCAGGGCGAGCAGCTTCTGCCCCGGTGAGATCGCCGCCAGCGCCAGCCCGAACACCTGCACCAGGTAGTGCTCGTACAGGGCCTGGTCGCCCTGGTGCTGGTAGTAGTTGGCCAGGGCCATGTGGGTTTGCAGCGACATGTGGATCTTTCGCTTGTTCGAGCGCATCGAGAACACGCCCCCGCAGTGCACCCGGTAGCCGCCGGGGGTGATGTCGGCCATGAACTTGCCCTTGCCGTGGGCGCCGAGCAGCGACCACCAGCACAGGTCGAGCATCGGCGCCTGTTCCAGCTCGCGCGGCAGCTCGTGCAGCACGTTGCGGAACACCGCGGTGAGGGTGGAAATCCGCCGGCCCTTGAGCAGGTCCATGCCGGTGGCGTCGCAGCGCAATTGCGGGCCCAGTTGCAGGCCGTGCTCGCCCTGGGTGTCGACCACCACCGCGTCGTGGTAGGTGATCACGTAGTCGGGGTGGGCTTCGAGGAAGCTCACCTGCTTTTGCAACTTGTGCGGGTCGCACCAGAAGTCATCGCCATCGCAGTAGGCGATGTAGCGCCCGCGGGCCAGGTTGAACAGCGCCGGGAAGCAGTACTTGCCTTGCTGGTACTGGTTCTGCGCGTGGAACACCGGGCGCACCAGGCGCGGGTAGCGCTGGGCGTATTCGGCGATGATCTCGGCGGTGCCGTCGCTGGAGGCGTCGTCGTTGACCAGGATCTCGAACGGGAAGTCGGTTTCCTGGGCAAGAAAGCTGTCCAGCGTCTGGGCGATGTATTCGCGCTGGTTGTAGGCCGGGCAGGTGATGCTCACCCGCGGCGCGTGCGCCGGGTCCCAGCCCTGCATGATCTGCGCTTCGGTTCTGCTGCTCATCGTCCTACGCTCGGCTTGCTCACAAGAAGAAGGAGGCGCGTGGCCATGGGTTTGTAGCTGGCCACCACTAGCACGAGGGTCAGCAAGCCGCTGATGCCCAGGGCCAGAACGATGCTGAAGCGGTTGTTGCCGGCGATCAGGTGGTACAGCGGCTGGCTGATGGCCAAGCCCAGCACGGTCATGGCGCTGATCCGCAGGATGTCGCCCAGCCACTGGCGGTGGATGCTCGGCGCCAGGCTGCGGTGCACCACCTGCGGCCACAGCGCGAACGACACCAGGCGCAGGCCGAACCAGGCCACCGCCGCGCCGAGGGCGCCGTGGTAGCGGATCGCCAGGGCCATCACCGGCACGGTGATCAGCGCCGAAACCAGGCTGTACCACACGTGCAGGCGGATGCGCCCATGGGCGTACTGCAAGTGGTACTGGAACGCGCTCACGGCCATGATCGCCGCGCCCAGGGCATACCAGAACAGGATCGGGTCGCCCCAGTTGGCCGCGGCGCGGTCGCCGCTCCAGGCGTAGAGCAGGTCACCGGAGTGCACCGCCATCACCGCCGCCAGCGGGAACAGAAAGGTGCAGGTGAAGCGGCTGGCGCCCAGGTACAGCTGCAGCATGTCGTGTTCGCGGCCTTCGGCCTTGAGCACGGTCATGCGTGGCAGCAGGGTTTGCACCAGCGGGTTGATCAGCATCAGGATGCCGTTGGTCATCAACGCCACCAGCGAGAAGTAGCCGTACTCGGTGAGCAGCAGTTGCTCGGAGAGCAGCATCTTGTCGAGCTGGGTCAGCACGATCCACAGCACCGAGGTCAGCGAAATACTGGTGGCGAAGGGGATGATCGGCCGCACCAGGGCCATGTTGAAACCGCTCCACAGGCTGGGCGCCGGCAGCCGCGCGTAGGCCTTGGTGGCGAAGATCAGCGTTTCGATGATCGCCACGCCCAGCTGGAATTCGAAGAACACCAGCGCGTCCTGGGAGATGAACGCCACCAGGAACAGCCCGCCGAAGTAACGCAGGGTGGCGATGATGATGTTCGCCAGGTTCAACCAGGCGTGCATCTCGAGGCCCTGCAGGCCGCTTTTGTAGAGGGTGGCGTAGAGCCGCAGGCCGACCATCGCGCCCATCAGCACGATGCAGTCGATCAGGGTGCTGGTGGCCAGCGCCTGGGCATTGAGCCAGTGCGCGGCGATCCACGGGCTGCCCAGGTACACCGCCAGCAGGGTGAGCAGGGTCAGCGGCAGGAAGATGATCTCGAACGAGCGCATCAGCCAGCCGCCGCTGCGCTGGCCGGCTTCGGCCTGGCTCTGGTGGTGGGCGATCTGCCGCACCAGCGAGGCCGACAGGCCGACGTCGAGCAACTGCAGCCACGACTGCATCACGGTGTAGAAGCCGATCAGGCCGTACACCTCCGCGCCCAGGTGCCCGAGGTAGAACGGCATGATCAGGATGCCGATCAGCAACGTGTACGCCTGGCCCAGGTAGCCGAGGGTGGTGTTGTGAACGACCGATAGCTTTCTGCTCATGGGCGTGGCCTGCCTTCGCATCGTGGTTTCATAGCGCCCGGGCATTGGCCAGCAACGGCATGGCCAGCGGTTCGTGGTGCTGCAACAGGGTTTCGACGACGGTTTCCTGAACCTCCCGGGCCAACCCCGGGTAGATCGGCAGGCACAGCACCCGCTCGGCCAGCCCGCGCGACAGCGGCTGCGCCAGTTGCGGTTGCAGGTAATCGAGGGTGTCGAGCGAGGGGTAGAAGTAGCGCCGTGGGTTGATCCCGCGGGCCTGCAGGGCGGCGCGCGCGGCCAGCATCGCGGCGTGGTCGGGCAGCGCCACCGGGAAGTAGCTGTAGTTGATCTGGCTGTCGGGGCTGGTTTCCTGCAGTTGCAGGTGGTTGCCCAAGGCGCGTTCGTAGAAGTCGCCGATCTCGGCGCGTTGCTCGAGGATCAGCTCGATGTCATCGAGAATGCACAGGCCCATCGCCGCGGAGAACTCATTGAGCTTGGCGTTGATGCCGATGCCTTCGATGGTCTCGTAGTCGGCGATGCCGAAGTTGCACAGCAGGCGCACCTGCTCGGCGAGGTCGTCGTCGTTGGTGACGATCGCGCCGCCCTCGATGGTGTGGAACAGCTTGGTGGCGTGGAAGCTCAGGGTGGTGATGTCGCCATGGTTGAGCAGCGATTGCCCGCCATGGCGCACACCGAAGGCGTGGGCGCCGTCGTACACCACCTTCAGGTCATGGCGCTGGGCGACCTCGCCGATGGCCTGCACCGCGCAGGGGTTGCCGAACACGTGGGTGGCAACGATGGCGCGGGTGTCGGCCTGCAGCGCGGCTTCGATCTGCCCCGGGGCGAGGTTCCAGGTGTGCGGGTCGATGTCGGCGAACACTGGGCGGATGCCTTCCCACTGCAGCGAGCTGGCGGTGGCGACGAAGCTGAACGGGGTGGTCACGGCACTGCCGGCCAGGCCCAGGGCGCGGTAGGCAACCTGCAGGGCGAGGGTGCCGTTGCTCACCAGCACGATGTTGCGCACGCCGAGGTATTCCTTCAGGCGCTCTTCGAGCTCGCAGCACAGCGGGCCGCTGTTGGTCAGCCAGCGGCTGGCATAAAGGGTGTCTACGTACGCCTTGAACGTGTCGATATTGCCCATATACGACTTGGTGACATTGATCATGCAACTCTCCCATGCGCACACCATGCGCGTGTCTGGATGTCAGCTATCCGGGGTATTGCGTGGTTCGGTTCAGGCGGTATCGGTAGCCCTCGCCACCGCGCGGCGGGCGCGGCGCTGGTTGAGCTTGAGGATCAGGCGCGTGGTGAAACTGCCGGCGTGGGGGTCGCCGTAATGAAACAGCGCGGTGGCCCGGCGCACGCTGGGCGCGCAGGGCTGGTTGGCGTGCAGCGAGCGGTAGCCCCAGAAGAAGTACACGTTGCCCGGCACGATGCGCAGCAGGGTGGGCTTGAGCCAACCGCGCTCGATGCAGGCCAGCAGCAGGCGGCGGCTGAAGGTATTTTGCAGCAGGGCTTTTTCGATCACGTTGAACAGCACGTTGCCGCGCACCCGCCGCGAGTTGGGGAACAGCACCAGGTCGCCGCGCTGCTCGCCCTCGGTGGGGATGTTGATCGGCAGCAGCATGGTGATCAGCGTGGCGTCGTAATGGAACGCGTTGGATTCCTTCTGCCCGCTGCCGCCCTGCACGCAGCGCAGCACCGGGAACACCTGGGGTTCGGCGGCGGCTTTGCCGGTGCCCAGTTCGTGCAGGCGCGCCAGCGTGGCGCGAAAGCCCGCGGCCAGGCCGAGCTGGGCCAGGGCGCTGCCGTCGAGGGCCTGGTAGCCGTGGTAGGCGAAGTACTGTTTGCCATGCCGCGCGGCGTGGGCGTCGACGTACTCGCGCAGCGCCTGCAGCGCGGCCGGGGCGATGGCCCCTTCGAGTACGGCGTGGCCCTGGTGGTTCATGTCGGCCACCAGCCGTTGGGCCAGTGCATCGTCAATGTTGTAGAGGGGCGACATGGCAATCATCATCCTGTTGAAAGTTAAACTTTTGCTGCTTCACGTATTCAGGGCCTGGCTGCGCCAGCGCGGGGCCCGTTAGAAACGGCGAACCAAAAAGTTGCAACTTGCCAGCTAATCCGTGGGGCAACGCTACCGCCCATTGGGTGTGCTTAACGCCTCACCCATTTTTTAAAGCAACAAAAACCCGTATCGCCCGAACAGCAGGGCAACAAACTAATAAGTGTTGGCTGCGCCAGTGGGCGCATTCAGAAGTACATCAGTGAAAACGGTTGGCGTCCCGGGTCTGTGCCGCGGGTAGGGCCATATATCGGCTTCGGCCGTACGGGTGTCAATCGCTTTCGCCGGAAAAACCGTTTGCAGGGGCCAAGGTGGATTGAACTTTTATCAAGTTATTGATTTTAAAGTGAATTATTTTTTGACGCCGTGAGTTTGCTAGGCTTTTTGCCGATTCGCTGCGCTAGCAATCTGCTGCCATGGCGCAAAGCCCGATGGCCGTAGGGCTGGGGCCCATTCCAGACAGGTTTGGGCGGCTGCGGATGGCAAAATATGGCTATTAGCCATGAAGTATTATGGCGCCAATAAAATGTTGGCGCTGGCGCTTCGCTACTGGCCGGTGTCAAAAAACTGATCCGGTTCAGCCTCGGGGTTGCCAGATGTGCGTGCGCAAATCGGTGAGGTACGGGTTATTGCGCCGGGATATGGTCAATTCGTCTCGGTTCAGCTGTACCACCTTCAGCCCCGGGGTTTCTGCCGCCATGCACTCGTGGCTGCCCGCGGGGCCGCTGATGCTGCTAAGCCCGCAATAGTGAAGGGGATTTTCCGCGCCGGTGTAGTTGGCGTAGGCCAGGAAGCAGGCGTTTTCGAAGGCGCGGGCGCGCACCGTGACCTGGGCGATGAATTCGAAGCCGCGCATGTTGGCCGTGGGCACCAGGATCAGCTCGGCCCCCGCCTGCGCCAGATAACGCGCGCCTTCGGGGAATTCGATGTCGTAGCAAATCTGCAGGCCGACCCGCCAGCCATTCAACTCGGCCACCAGCGGCAGTTGCCCGCCGGGGCTGAATTGCTCGTGATCGAGGGCGCCGAACAGTTGCAGCTTGCGGTAGTTGAGCAGCGCCTGGCCTTCGCTGTTGATCAACTGCGCGCTGTTGTACACCGCCCCGGTGGGCGTGGCTTCGGGGTAGCCGTAGCACAGCGCGATGTTGTGCTCGCGGGCGATGCGCGCGGCGGCCTGGGCGAACGGCCCGGCCACTGGCTCGGCCAGGCGCCGCGCGGCGGCGGCGCCGATGGCGTAGCCGCTGCTGAACATTTCAGGCAGCACCAGCAGTTGCGCGCCCTGCTGCGCCGCAGCGGCGGCGAAAGTGCCCAGCCGCGCCAGGTTGGCGGCGGTGTCCAGCGGCAGCGGTGGGCATTGGTAGAGGGCGATCTTCATGGTGGTCAGTCCGGCAGGGCGATGGGGCCGAGGGCGTCGAATACATCCCCGGGGCCAGGGTTTTGCGCATGGGTGCTGCCGCCAAAGTGCGCCATGATGCCCCACACCGCGTTGAGCGAGGTTTGCACCGCGCCTTCGACCCAGGCGGGCGTCCACGACACGTCATCGCCCGCGAGGAAGATGCCGCGCTGCTCGGCCGGCATCTGCTGCTGCATGAAGTGCGCGTACATCCGCTGGTTGTAGCGGTAATGCCCGGGCAGCGCGCCCTTGAAGGCCCCCAGGAAGTACGGGTCGGCCTCCCACGACACGGTGATCGGGTCGCCAATGATGTGGCTGGCGATGTCGACCTTGGGGTAGATCTTCTTCAGCGCGTCGAGGGCCAGTTTCACGCGTTTTTCCACCGGGTACGGCAGCACCTTGAGCGCGTCGCTCATCCATGAATACGACAGGCAGATCACCCCGGGCTTGCCTTCGCCGTGGTCGAACAGGTAGGTGCCGCGGGTCAGCCGGTCGGTGAGGGTCATGCTCATCACGTCGCGGCCGGTGGTGGGGTCTTTGTCTTTCCAGAACGGCCGGTCGACCATCACGAAGGTCTTCGCCGACTGCATGTAGCGGGTGCGGTCCAGGGCCATCCACAGCTTTTGCGAGAACAGCGACTCTTCGCATTCGATCTGGGTGGTCAGCAGCCAGCTTTGGCAGGTCACCAGCACCGCCGGGTACACCCGTTCATGGCCCCAGGTGTCGGTCAGGCGAAACTGCGCCTGGCCTTCACGGGCGATGCGCTGCACCCCGGCGCGGGTGGCGCTATGGTGCAGGCTGCTCAAGCTGGTGCCGGCCGGCCAGTGTGCGCACTGCGCCGGGGCGTGGCGCCAGAGGCCCAGCGGCACCTGCTCGACGCCGCCGACCACCAGGTGCTGATGGTCGTCGCACTGGGTCATCACCACGCGGAAAATTTCCAGCATTGAGTTGGGGAAGTCTGAATCCCAGCCGCCGGTGCCAAAGCCCACCTGGCCGAAAATCTCCCGGTGCTGGAAGCTCAGCTTGGCAAACGAGCGCGAGGTGGCGACGAAGTCGTAAAAGGTGCGGTCATCCCACAGCGGTACCAGTTCATTCCACAGGGCCTTCAGGCGTGGCACGTCGCGGTCGCGGATGGCTTGCTGGATGCCCTTGAAGTGCGCGCGTTCATCCAGCGCATCGGCCCAGGCGTCGGCCACTTCCTGGAAGATTTTCGGCAGGTCGGCGGGGCGCTCGGCGTAGTAGGTCTGGCCTTCGAGGTCGATCACCGTGCTGCCCGAGGCGCCGGTGAGCGGGTTGGGGAAGGGCCGGGTTTCCAGGCCGAGTTTGTCTACGTAGTGGTAAAAGGCCGTGGACGACACCGGAAAGCGCATGCCGCCCAGCTCCGCGACGATGCCGTCGGCGCCCTCGAAGGCCTGCGAGCGCAGCCGCCCGCCGAGCCGGGCGGCCTCGTACACCACCGGCTTGAGGCCGAGCTTCATCAGTTCATAGGCCGCCACCAGCCCGGCGATGCCGCCGCCGACGATGGCCACTTCCTTGCCATGGTGTTCGGCGGGAATGGAACCCAGGCCCGCGGGGTGTTCCAGCCAGGTGTCGAACGCAAAGGGGAAATCCGGGCCGAACAGGGTGATCGGCGGCTGGCTGCCGGCGGGGTGGCGGTTGGGCTTGAGCATGGGCGGGCCTCGCGCAATGAACCTGGGTGAGTATAGGAATCACCCATTGTAGAAAGCGCGAGGCACGGAAATAAGGTGAAGAGCGACGAGATATGACGATTATTCGGTCGATATGGCGAGAGCATTTGCCATATCGACGAAAACGCTCAGTCGCGGCCGCGGTCGATCTTGGTGCTGAGGATGATCGAGGTGGTGGTTTTTTCCACGCCTTCGATGTTGCCGATGGCGTCGAGCAGCTCATCGAGGCGCTCGGGTGATTCGCAGCGCAGCCAGGCCACGTAGTCGAATTCGCCACTGACCGCGCACAGTTGCTGCACGGCGGCCATGGCATCGAGGCGGCGCAGCACTTCCTTGCCCGAGCGGGGCTGCACGGTGATCCCTACATAGGCTTGCAGGCTGCCCTCGAGGGCACGGCGGCCCAGGCGCACGCCATAGCCGGCGATGGCGCCGTTGCGCTCCAGGCGGGCCAGGCGCGAGGTCACCGTGGTGCGCGCGATGCCCAACTGGCGGGCCAGGGTGGCCACGCTTTCACGGGCGTTCAGTTGCAGCGCGGCAATCAGCTGGCGGTCGGTGCTGTCGAGGGAGCTGGAGCTGGAATCGTTCATTTCAAAACCGGATATAGCAGAGTGCCGCCTATCTTAGAGAAGTATCCGTTAAGTGTCACCCCGCATACATTGATTAACTTTTGACGCGGCCGACGGAGTGTAATTGATTAACTTTCGTTTTTGGCGTCAAGCCGTTGGCGTGCGGGAAAGTGCAAATTGATTAAATTCAAAAGATTGCTTGGGTTTAATCGGTATATTCGGCGCAGTGTATTTTTTAATTCTCGATGAGTGGCCGATATGGTTCAGATGCAAACTGCGGGCAAGGCCTGGCCGCTGTGCCTGTTGCTGCTGGCGCTGCCGTTGGCCCTGTGGGCGGCCAGTGGCCCGGTGCAGTGGATGGACAACGGCCAATACCTGGCCGGGGCCGCCGAGGGCCAATGGTTGAGCAGCGGCTTCGGGCCGCTGGACCACCCGCTGTTTCAAACCCTGGCCACCCTGGTGTTTTCGCTGGCGGGCCCGCGCGCGGTCAGCCTGATCAACGCCCTGCTGTTGGCGCCGCTGGCGCTGGTGATCTGCTGGCTGGCCCGCACCCTGGGTGCCAGCCCGCGCCTGGCGGTGGCCGCGGCGGCGCTGGCGGTGTTCGCCCACGGGGTGTTCTGGCAGGCAAGCAAAGTGGATATTTTCCTGCTGCATGCGCTGTGGGTGCTGCTGGCCTATGCCCTGCATTTTGACCAACGGCTGCGCCTGGGCAACGGCCAGCGGCTGTTCGCCATCGGCCTGTGCACCGGCCTGGCCGCCAGCGTGCACCCGCTGACCTTCGTGGTGCTGGCACCGCTGTACGTGCAGTTGTTGCGGCTGTACCGCGGCCAGTTGTGGCTGTGCCTGGGCGCGGCGCTGCTGGGCTTTGCCCCGGCCTGGCCGGCGCTGGCCGGAGACGCCGCCAGTGGCCTGAGCCCATGGGGCATCGCTCGGCACTACTTCACCGGCTTCTCGGCGCTGGAGCCCGGCAGCGGCCGCGAAGGCGAACTGCTGCGTTTCGACCTGATGTGGCACGAGAAAAACGCCGTGACGCTGCTGCTGTTGTCGCTGCTGGGGCCGCAGTTGTTCGGCCTGCTGCGCCCGGCCTCGGCCAAGCAACGCCTGGTGTGGTGGGCGCTGTGGCTGAACCTGCTGGCGGTGGCCTCTTACAACGTGTTCGACCGCTTTGCCTATTTCATCCCCGGGGTAGCCTTGGCGAGCATCCTGGGGGTGATCCGCTTTGCCGCCTGGCTGCCGCGCAATGCCGCCGGGCGGGTGCTGTTCAACAGCTCGTTGGTGGCCGGGCCACTGCTGTTGCTAGCGGTGTGGGGGCTGCACGCCCACGGCTGGGTGCGCCTGCCCACCCACAGCGAGGGCTTGCCGTACCGGGATGACATCCATTATTTGATGGTGCCCTACCTGCGCGACACCTCCGCGGCGGAGTTCGCCGCCCACTACGAAAGCTCGGCCCCCGACGGCGCGCTGATCATCTCCGATGAAACCCCGCTCGGCGCGCTGCGCTCGGCCCAGGCCGCCGGCGCGCTGAAGGGGCGGGTGTTCGAGTCGTGCGGCAGCGCCCGCGACATTGGCATGTTCGTCAAGGGGCCGGGGGCGTACCTGCCGCGTACCAGCTTCTGCGAGCGGATCGTGGCGCGGTATCGCTTGGATAAATTGCTGGTGGGGTATCAGTTGCAGTATCGGTAGTGGGGTTTGCGGGCCCCTCGCCCGGCACAGCCGGAGTGCCGGACCACGGCCTCCCACGGGTTCTGTGTTGCCTCGTAAATCAAGCACTTACATAAATCTGGTGGGAGGCCGGCTGTGCCGGGCGAGGGGCCCTTCAGTGCACGCTACTTGCCCAGCCGCCGCAGCTCATCCGACTCCACCACCCGCACCCCGTCCTGCTCTTCCAGCGCCAGGCGCCACAGCGCCCGCGCCAAGTGGTGGGCTTCGATACCGTGGTACTTGCCGGGGATCAGCCGCGACAGCGGCCCGGCCAGTTGTTCGGCCAACCGTGGCTCGGGGCGGTTGCCCAGCAATAGCGACGGCCGCGCGAGGGTGAGCTGCGGCCACTGTTGGGCGCGCAGAGACTGCTCCATTTCGCCCTTGACCCGGCTGTAGAACAACGAGGCGTCCGGCGCGGCGTCGATGGCGCTGATCACCACCAGGTGGCGGGCGCCGAGTTCGCGGGCGCGGGCGGCGAAGGCCACCACCAGGTCGTGGTCCACCGCGTGGAAGGCGCTTTCCGAGCCGGCTTGCTTGATCGTGGTGCCTAGGCAGCAAAAGGCGATATCGACCCGGCCTTGCAGCCGTGGCAGCAGCGTGGCCAGTTCGCCCACCGGGTTTTCCAGGTGGCTGTGCTCGGCCAGCGGCCGGCGGCTGGGCGCCAGTACCCGGCTGACGGTCGGCTCACTGAGCAGGCGGTCGAGCAGGTGCTCGCCGGTAAGGCCGGTCGCGCCGGCCAGCAGGATGTGCTGTGGGGTCAGGTACATCGGTGGCGCCCTCCTGTGGTCCTCAGCTTTGAGCGTAGCGAAGGGCCGGGAGTTTCGCGGCGCCGGGTTAAACCTTTGTTTACGCTTTAGCTGCCCGCGCGCGCCCGTGCCACGGGTAAGCTCCAGCCCCCCCCCCGATTGCCTGCTGGAGGCCACCGCCTGTGAATGGATTCACGCTCCCCGCCGCCCTGCGCGGCCCTTTCTCGCTGCTGTGCCTGCTCTGGCTGGCCGCCTGGCCAGGGCTGGCCCCGGCCAGCGCCGGCGTGCCCTGGCCGGAAAAAACCTACTACCGCAGCGCCGAGGTGCTCGGCGAGCAGATCTTCTACCGCGAGGCCGGCAGCCGCCAGCACCCCACTCTGGTGCTGTTGCATGGCTTTCCGGCGTCGTCGCACACCTACCGGGAGCTGATCCCGCTGCTCTCGGGCAGCTACCACGTGATCGCCCCGGATTACCTGGGCTCGGGCTTCAGCGCCCGGCCCAGCCCGGAGCTTGCGCCCTACACCTTCGAGCGGCTCGCCGAGCATGTGGCCGGCCTGCTCGATGTGCTGGGCATCGAGCGCTACAGCCTGTACATGCAGGATTTCGGCGCGCCAGTGGGCTACCGCCTGTTGCTGCGCCAACCCGGGCGGCTGCAGGGGCTGATCGTGCAAAACGCCAATGCCTACCGCGAGGGCCTGACGCCGGCGCGGCTGGCGTTCTTCAAAGCGGCCCACCACGACCGCTCCGCCGCCGCCACCCAGGCCCTGCACCGCTACGTAAGCGCCGAGGCCATCCGCGATGGGCAATACCTGCGAGACGTGCAAGGCCGCGAACAGCGAATGAGCCCTGACACCTGGACCCACGACCTGGCCCTGCTAGAGGGGGAAGCCGGTGCGCGCATTCAGGTGCAGTTGTTCCAGGACTACTGGAACAACATCGTCGATTACCCACGCTGGCAGGCCTGGCTGCGCGAGCACCAACCGCCCACCTTGATCACCTGGGGCCGCCATGACCCAGCCTTTATCGCCGCCGGCGCCACGGCATACCTGCGCGATGTGCCGCAGGCCGAACTGCACCTGCTCGATGCGGGGCATTTCGCGCTGGAGGAACAACCGGTGGAAATCGCCCAGCGGGTCAGGGCGTTTTTGCAGGGGTTGAAGCTGTGAGGCGCATTGTCCGCTAGTGCGCCGAGGCGCTCTGCAGTGCCCGGCTGGCCTGCTGCGCGCGCAGGCGCCGCCAGTGTTCGAGCACGGTCTTGGGGGCCCAGATCTGCGGCTCGGAAGCTTCGAAGTTCTCTGCTTTTTCCCGCTGCGCGACCACCGCCCGGGCCTTGTTGAAGGCCTGTTCGAGGTCGTCGGTCTGGTTCAGCGCCTGGGCGAACAGGGCGTCGCCGAAGTAGGTGAAGTCGGCTTCTTCCGAGCAGCCGAACGACACTCGGTCGGCGCGCGAGGCGGTCATCACCAGGGTGTGGGCGTCTTTCAGCGCGGGGATGAACCCGCCGGAGTAACAGGCGGAGATCACCACCACCTTGTCGCGGTTCTTCAGCGGCGCCAGCACCGAGGCAAAGGCCTCGGCGGGCAGGTCGCTCAGTTGCAGGCGAGGCTGGTCGAGCACCAGTTCGTGCTCGTGGGTGCCGTGGCTGGTGAGGTAGATGAACACCAGGTCTTCCGGGCCGCTGCGCTGGGCCAGGGTTTGCACCGCGCGGCTGAGGGTTTCACGGCTGGCCATCGGGCGGTCGAGCAGGTGGTCGCGGTGGTTGACCAGCGCCACCTGGCCGCGGGCGCCAAAGCGGCTGGCCAGCAGGTGGCTGACGTAGTCGGCCTCGCGCATGAACACGCTCTGCTGGCCGTCGCCGGCCACCACCAGGCTGTACAGTTCTACCGCCGGGGTAGAGGCCGGCACCTGGGCCAGCGCCTGGTCGAGCAGCCGGCCCTGGTTGAGCAGGCCGGCCTCGAGCGGGTCGGGCAGCAGCTCGCCGCGCTCGTTGCGCACTCGCTGGCCGTCGACCCAGTCACCGCTTTCGCTGCGGCCGTCCTTGCGGGTGAGGGTGCCCTGGCCGGAGTAGGCGTCGTTCTGGAACTGCCCCTGGTACTGGGTGCCGTCGGCCAGGGTCAGGCGGCCTTCGCCCTGGAAGTGCCAGTCGGCGAAATCGCCCACGTAATGGCTGCCGTCGGCGGCGATCAGCTCGCCCTTGCCGTTGGGCGCGCCCTGCTTGAATTCGCCCACCCAGACGTCGCCGCCCTGGGTTTCGTAGCGGCCGCGGCCTTCCATGTGGCCGGCCTTGAACTGGCCGGTGTACTGGTCGCCGTCGGCGTTGCTGTAGTTGCCATGGCCTTGCAGCTCGCCGTTGACGAAGCGGCCGCTGTACTGGTTGCCGGCTTCATCGCTGCGCACGCCTTGGCCGTTGAGCTTGCCGTGGTCGAACTCGCCTTGCAGTTGGGTGCCGTCTTCGAGGTCGAGGTGGCCCAGGCCACCGAACTGGCCCTGGCGAAAGCCGCCGCGGTAGGTGCGGCCGGCTTCGCGCAGGGTGCCTTCGCCGTCGCGCAGGCCGTTCTTGAAGCCGCCTTGGTACCAACTGCCATTGGGGTAGTCGACCCGGCCCTGGCCCTGCAGCAGCCCGTTGACGATCTGCCCACGATAATGCCCGCCGTCGGGCAGCCGCGCGTCTGGGGGCAACAGCGATTCGCCGTCTCCGCAGGCAGCGAGCAGCAAGGCGAGGGCAACAGGGAGGGCAGGGCGCATGGCAGGGTCCGGGCAATCAAGGCGCCGAGTATGCCGTAAGTTAACGCCCTTGCAACCTGCGCCTCAGATGAAACACAGCGACAACGGCTCGGCGATGTACGCCGGTTTGTCCTGGCCGTCGATCTCCAGTGTGGCGCGGGCCCGCAGTAGCCACTGCCCGGGGCGTTTCTCGCTGGCCTCGAGCAGCGCGACCTTGAGCCGCACGCGCGCGTTGACCGGCACCGGCTGCAGGAAGCGTACATGCTCCAGGCCATAGTTGATGGCCATTTTCATGCCCTCGGGCAGCACCATCACGTTTTCCATCAGCCGCGGGATCAGCGCCAGCAATAAAAAGCCATGGGCGATGGTGGTGCCGAACGGCGTGCGGGCAGCGCCGACCGGGTCTACATGAATGAACTGATGGTCGCCGGTGGCTTCGGCGAACAGGTTGATACGCTCCTGGTCGATGGTCAGCCAGTCGGAGCAACCCAGCTCCTGGCCGACGTACTCGGGTAACGCGGCTACCGGTACGTATCGCATACTGCGGCTCCTTGAGGGATGGCTCTGCAACGGCGCTTAGCCGAACACGCCAGGGCCGGCGGCGCAAGCCCGGGCAGACTTGCGGCATAATGCCCGCGGCTGAGTGAAGGGGGAATTCTATGCTATTGCGCGGGCTCACGGCCCTGGTGCTGTTCCAGTTGCTCGGCAGCGCGCTGCATGCGCTGTGCCTGGCGGCGTTACCGGGGCCGATCATCGGTTTGTTGTTGCTGTTCGCGGCCCTGCTGGCCAAGGGCGAGGTGCCGGCGCCGCTGAGCGAGGCGGCCAGCAGCCTGCTGCGTTATTTGCCTCTGCTGCTGGTGCCGCCGGCGGTGGGCATTATCGGCTATGGCCCGGTGCTTGCCGCGCATTTCTGGGCAATCGTCGGTACCCTGTGCGCCTCGGTGGTACTGTCGCTGGCCTTCAGTGGCTGGTTGATGAGCCGTTTGTCGGCCAGGCGCCAGCCATGAGCCTGCAGTGGGCGGCGGCTTGGGCCGCGATCGTTCATCACCCGCTGTTTGCCTTGGGCGTGACCCTGGCGGCCTATCAATTGGCCTTGAAGGCCTTTGAGGCCACCCGCTGGGTGGTGTTGCAGCCGGTGTTGTTATCCGTGCTGGTGGTGGTCGGCGTGCTGGCGTTGTGCCGTATCGAACTGGCGGAATACCAGCACAACACCGAGATCATGGGCATCCTGCTGGGGCCGGCCACGGTGGCGCTGGCGGTGCCGCTTTATCTAAACCTGCGCAGAATCCGCCAACTGCTTTGGCCGACCTTGGCTACGCTGGTGCTAGGCGGTACCTTCGCCACCGGCTCCGGCTTGCTGCTGGGGGCCTGGCTGGGGGCAGACCAACCGCTGCTGATGACACTGGCGCCGAAGTCGGTCACCTCGCCGATCGCCATGCTGGTGGCCGAGCAACTGGGTGGGGTGCCCGGCATGGCCGCGGTATTCGTGTTGATCACCGGGGTGGTCGGGGCGATCGTCGGGCCGGGGCTGTTGACCCTGCTGAAGGTCGAAGCGCCCGAGGCGCGCGGCCTGGCATTGGGGATCAGCGCCCACGCGGTGGGTACCTCGGTGGCGTTGGCCGAGGGTGAAACCTGCGGGGCCTTCGCCGCCCTGGGGATGAGCCTGATGGGGGTGCTCACCGCAGTGGCGTTGCCGCTGGCGATCAGCCTGTTCGTATAACCAAGGGTTCCTTATAGATGAAGCTGCCGCTGTTTCCGCTCAATACCGTGCTGTTCCCAGGGTGCACCCTGGACTTGCAGATATTCGAAGCACGTTATCTCGACATGATCGGCCGCTGCATGAAGGCCGGCGGCGGCTTTGGTGTGGTGTGCATCCTCCAGGGCGATGAAGTGGGCCTGGCGCCGTCGGCCCATGCGATGGTCGGCTGCGAGGCCCTCATCCGCGACTTCCAGCGCCAGGACAACGGCCTGTTGGGCATTCGCGTGCAGGGCGGCCGGCGCTTTCGCGTGCTCGACACCGAGCTGCAGCGCGACCAACTGCTGCTGGCCGAGGTGAAGTGGCTGCACGAACTGCCCGACGTGCCCCTCGACGACCGCGATGAAGACCTCCTCGCGCTGCTCGCGGCGCTGGCAGAGCATCCGCTGGTGGAGTCGCTCGACATCGGCAGCCATGCCAACGGCCAGCACGCGCTGGGCAACAAGCTGGCCTACCTGCTGCCTTTCGATGACCACGACAAGCTGCGCCTGCTCGAAACCGACGACCCCAGCCACCGCCTCGATGACATCCAGCACCTGCTGGAAAAGATGCAGGGCGATTTGTTCGCCTGATCAGTACTCGTAGCGCATCAACGCATGGGGCAGCGCGTGCAGCGCGCTGAACCCCAGCCATACCACGCACACCGGCAGCACCAGGTACCAGGCCCGCAGCGGCATGGGCGCCAGTGGGTAGAAGCGCTGGCTGACCGCGAACGAGGCCGCCACCCCGCTGACCGCCAGCAGGATGCCGGCGATCACGTCGGTGGGCCAGTGCGCGCCCAGGTAAATGCGCGACGCGGCGATCGCCAGGGCCGGGATGCAGGCGATGAATGTCCAGGTCAGGCGCATGCGCGGCGGCTGGCCGCGCCCGGCCAGCAGGGCCAGCACCAGAAAGAACGCAAAAGCCCCGGAGCTGTGCCCGCTGGGCATGCTGAAGCTGGTCAGGGGGTCGAGCAGCACCTCTGGGCGGGCGCGGCTGAAGAGCAGCTTCAACAGCGTGTTGGCCAGCGCGGTGCCGAGCAGGGTGGTGAAGGCGAACAGCGCCGGGCGCCACTGGCGCATCAGCGCCAGGGCCGCCACCAGCAGGCCGCCGAGAAACAACTGGGTGCGGAAGTCGCCCATGCGCGTGACCACCACCACCAGGTGGTCCAGCGCTGCGGTGCGGTGCTCTTGAATCAAGCGGCTCAGGCCCTGGTCGAGCTGCGCCAGGTACGGCCAGCCCAGCAGCACCGCCAGCAACAGAATGAAACTGCAACCGGCCACCAGCAAGGTGGTGCGCGGGTGGCGGTGCCAGGCGCTGTGAAAACTCAGCCCCACCAACAGGGCGATGCCGGCGGCTACCACCGCCGCTTGCGGCCAGAAGCCCTCGGGCAGCGGCAGGCGCACCGCCGCGCCGGCCATCCAGCCGGGCAGCAGGTAGGCCACCGACCAGCCGGCGGCGGCCACCAGGCTGACCAGGGCGAAGCGCACCACGGGCATTTCGAGCATGCCAGCGACCATCGGCAACATCGGCCGCAATGGGCCGATAAACCGCCCCACCAGCAGGCTGGCTACCCCGTAGCGCTGGAAGTACCCCTCGGCCCCAGCCAGCCACTGCGGGTGCGTGCGCAGCCCCGGCAGGCGCCGGATGTTCTCCTGCAGGCCGCGGCCGATGGCGTAGGACAAACCATCGCCGAGGAGCCCGCCCACATAGCCGAGCAGCAGGGTTTCAGCCAGGCCCAGGTTGCCACCGCCCGCCAGCGCCGCCAGGGCGAACAGCACCACGGTGCCGGGCACGATGATGCCGGCGATGGCCAGGCATTCGATGCAGGCCACCACGAAAATCGCCACGCCCAGCCAGTGGGGGTTGGCGGCCAGCCAGGCCTGGGAGGCGTCGAGCCATTGCATGGTCAGTGTCCTTGGGTGTGAAGCTGGTAGTCGCGGCCTTCGACCTGGCCCCGGCGCAGCGGGTTCCGGGTGCAGAAGCGCGCGTATTCGGCGTCTACGAAACGGTACGGCAGGTGCTCGTCGCGGCCGTGGGGGATGCCCAGCCGGGTGGTTTGTATCACCCTGGGCACGGCCAGGCCGCAGTCCTGCACGAACAACCGCTGGGGGTCGAAGGGCTTGCCGTCCCAGTGCGGCACCTTCAGGCCCAGGGCCCGGCACAGCAGGGTTTGCCCGGCGCACAGGCGTTCGGGCGGGCGCGCCTGGCCACGGGCGTCGGGGTTGTTCACCTGCATTTGCGCCAGCGCGTTGTGGTCGCTGGTGGCGTCTACCCAGGGGTAGGCGGCCTTGATCAGCACGGCGTTGCCCGGGCCGTGGGCGCTGAAGTTCAGTGAGTCGCCGCCACGGGCGTAGTACATATAGATGTGCCCGCCATCGAGAAACAGCGCGCGGCGCTTCTCGGTGTAGCCGAGTGAGGCGTGGCTGCCCTTGTCGGCCAGGTAATAGGCTTCGGTCTCGATGATCCGCGCCGCCAGCCAGTAAGGGCCCTGGCGGTGGCGGATGACCTTGCCGAGTAGCGCGCGCGCCAGGGCCAGCGCGTCGCGGTCGAAAAAGGCGTGGGGCAGGGCGGTTGGGGGCTGCATGGGCACGACCGGAATGGAAACGCCGGGCATGATAACAACGCCGGGCTGAATCTTGCCTTAACCGACTTTGTTACGGTTGTTTGCAAACCTTCTGCCCAGCAGCGCTGTGCGTGGCGAAGCGCCCCGGCTATAATCTGCCGCTTTCCTTGCTGCCAAGCCCAGAACCATGACCGAGTCCGTTCTAGACTACATGTCCCGCCTGGGGCGCGCTGCCCGTGACGCTTCGCGGCATATCGCCCGTGCCAGTACCGGCCAGAAGAACCGCGCGCTGCTGGCCATCGCCGCCGCGCTCGACGCCGCCCGCGCCGGGCTGGCCGCCGCCAACGCCGAAGACATGGCCGCCGGCCGCGCCGCCGGGCTTGAGCCGGCGCTGCTCGACCGCCTGGAACTGACCCCGGCGCGCATCGACGGCATGATCGAAGGCCTGCGCCAGGTCGCGGCGCTGCCCGACCCGGTCGGCGCGGTGCGCGACATGAGCTACCGCCCCTCGGGCATCCAGGTCGGCAAGATGCGCGTGCCGCTGGGCGTGGTGGGCATCATCTACGAGTCGCGGCCGAACGTGACCATCGACGCCGCCAGCCTGTGCCTGAAGTCTGGCAACGCGACGATCCTGCGAGGTGGCTCCGAAGCCATCCACTCCAACCGCGCCATCGCCCGCTGCATCGAGCAGGGCCTGGCCGAGGCCGAATTGCCGGCCGCGGTGGTGCAAGTGGTCGAAACCACCGACCGCGTAGCGGTGGGCGCGCTGATCAGCATGCCTGAATACGTAGACATCATCGTGCCGCGTGGCGGCCGCGGGCTGATCGAGCGCATCAGCCGCGACGCCCGGGTGCCGGTGATCAAGCACCTCGACGGCATCTGCCACGTGTACGTGTCGGCCTTCGCCGACCTGCCCAAGGCCCAGCGCATCGCCTTCCACGCCAAAACCTACCGGTACGGCATCTGCGGCGCGATGGAAACCCTGCTGGTCAGCGAAGTGGTGGCCGAGGCCTTCTTGCCGGCGATGGCCGCCCAGTTCCGCGAAAAAGGCGTCGAACTGCGCGGTTGCGAGCGCACCCGCGACATCGTCGAGGCGCTGCCGGCCACTGAAGAAGACTGGGCCACCGAGTACCTGGCGCCGATCCTGTCGATCAAGGTGGTCGATGACCTCGACGCCGCGGTCGAGCACATCAACCAGTATGGTTCGCACCACACCGACTCGATCGTCACCGACCACCAGGGCGAAGCGCGGCGTTTCCTCGCCGAGGTCGACTCGGCCTCGGTAATGGTCAACACGCCCACCTGCTTCGCCGACGGCTTCGAATACGGCCTGGGCGCGGAAATCGGCATTTCCACCGACAAGATCCACGCCCGCGGCCCGGTCGGCCTCGAGGGGCTGACGTGCGAGAAGTACATCGTCATCGGCGACGGCCAACTGCGCGGTGAGTCGAACCATTGAGTGCCCGCGCCAGTGAGCAGGCGAGTCCCGAAGCGGCTGGCACGCGGCGCATAGGGATACTCGGCGGCACCTTCGACCCGGTGCACATCGGCCACCTGCGCAGCGCGCTGGAGGTGGCCGACGCGCTGGCGTTCGACGAGCTGCGGCTGGTGCCGAACTTCCGCCCGCCGCACCGCGACGCGCCGCAGGTGGCGCCACGCCAGCGGCTGGAGATGGTCGAGCTGGCGGTGGCCGGGGTGGCGCCGCTGAGCGTCGATGGCCGCGAGCTGTTGCGAGACAAACCGTCGTACACCATCGACACCCTGGAGTCGATGCGGGCGGAACTGGGCGGCGAGGTGCCGCTGTTTTTGTTGTTGGGCTGGGATGCCTTTTGTGGTTTGCCAGGATGGCACCGCTGGGAAGAATTGCTGGGTTACTGCCACATCATCGTGTTGCAGCGGCCCGACGCTGACATCGAGCCGCTGGATGCCTTGCGCAACCTGCTGGCGGCGCGCCAGGTCAGCGACCCCAAGGCCCTGAAGGGGCCGGCGGGGCAGATCACCTTTGCCTGGCAAACACCCTTGGCGGTGTCTGCCACGCAGATTCGCCAGTTGCTGGCCAGCGGCAAGTCGGTGCGCTATCTGGTGCCCGACGCCGTGCTGGCCTATATCGAGGCGAACGGGCTGTACCGTTCGCCAGTGTGAATTACCCGCCCCGCCGGCCCTTTTGCCGCGGGCGCTTACCGAGAGTCGAAACGTTTTATGAGCAAAGCTAGCCTGAACAGCGACGCGCTGGTGCAGATCGCCACCGCCGCACTGGAAGACATCAAAGCGCAGGACATCCTCTGCATCGATGTCAAAGACAAAACCAGCATCACCGATTTCATGCTGATCGCCACCGGTACCTCCAGCCGCCACGTCAACTCGATGGTCGAGCACGTGCGCGAGAAGGTAAAGGCACAGGGCGTGCAGCCGCTGTCCGAAGAAGGCAAGGGTGACAGCGACTGGGTGCTGCTCGACCTGGGCGATGTGGTGGTGCACGTGATGACCTCCGCCGCCCGCCAGTTCTATGACCTGGAGCGCCTGTGGCAGGGCGCCGAGCAAAGCCGCGCCGCCCACGCCCCCGACCAGGAATAAGCGGAGGCTGCCGTGCGTTTGCGCCTGATCGCGGTCGGCTCGCGCATGCCGAAGTGGGTCGAGGACGGCTGGCATGAGTACGCCAAACGTTTGCCCTCGGAGTTGCCGCTGGAGTTGGTGGAGATCCCGCTGACCACCCGCGGCAAGAACGCCGACGTGGCGCGGATGATCCGCCAGGAAGGCGAGGCCATGCTGGCCAAGGTCCAGCCGGGCGAGCGTATCGTCACTCTCGAGGTTCACGGCAAGCCGTGGAGCACCGAGCAGTTGGCGGGCGAACTCGACCGCTGGCGGCTCGACGCGCGCACCGTCAACCTGATGGTCGGCGGCCCCGAGGGGCTGGCCCCGGAGGTGTGCGCGCGGGCCGAGCAGCGTTGGTCGCTGTCGCCGCTGACGCTGCCGCACCCGCTGGTGCGGATCCTGATCGGCGAGCAGCTGTACCGGGCCTGGACGGTGCTGTCTGGCCACCCCTACCACAAATAACCCGGTGCGCGGCCCGCAATGACCCAACCCATTCGCCTCAAAGACCACGAAAAGGACGCGCGCCTGGTGCGCAACCGCGTCGTGGTCGGCGCTGTGGTGGTGGTGCTGTTCCTCTGCCTGCTGGTCGGCCGGCTGTATTACCTGCAGGTGATCCAGTACGACTACCACTCCACGTTGTCGGAGAACAACCGCGTGCACGTGCAGCCCATCGCACCGCCACGGGGGATGATCTACGACCGCAACGGGGTGGTGATCGCCGACAACCGGCCCAGCTTCAACCTCAGCATTACCCGCGAGCGCGCCGGCGACTGGCAGCAAACCCTGGACCTGGTGGTCGAGGTGCTGGGCCTGACCAGCGATGACCGCGCCCTTCTGGAAAAACGCCTGCGCCAGGGCCGGCGGCCGTTCGAGCCGGTGCCGGTGCTGATGGAGCTCAGCGAAGAGCAGATCGCCCGCATCGCCGTGAACCAGTTCCGCCTGCCCGGGGTGGACGTGGTCGCCCAGCTCACCCGGCATTACCCGCAGGGCGCGCATTTTGCCCACTCGGTGGGGTACATGGGGCGCATCAACGAGAAGGAACTCAAGGTGCTCGACCCGGTGGCCTACAGTGGCACCCACCAGATCGGCAAAACCGGCATCGAGCGCTTCTATGAAGACACCCTGCACGGCCAGGTGGGCTACGAAGAGGTCGAAACCAACGCCCGTGGGCGGGTGATGCGGGTGCTCAAGCGCACCGACCCGGAGCCGGGCAAAGACATCGTGCTGAGCCTCGACATCAAGCTGCAGGAGGCGGCCGAGAAGGCCCTGGGCGGGCGCCGTGGCGCTATCGTCGCGCTCGACCCGCGCACCGGCGAGGTGTTGGCGATGGTCAGCCAGCCCAGCTTCGACCCCAACCCGTTCGTCACCGGCATCAGCTTCAAGGCCTACGCCGAGCTGCGCGACAGCCTCGACCGGCCGCTGTACAACCGCGTGTTGCGCGGCCTCTACCCGCCCGGCTCGACCATCAAGCCAGCGGTGGCGATCGCCGGGCTCGACAGCGGCGTGGTCACCCCCGGTTCCCGGGTGTTCGACCCCGGCTTCTACCAACTGCCGAACGTAGACCACAAGTACCGCAACTGGAACCGCTCTGGCGATGGCTGGGTCGAGCTCGACACGGCGATCATGCGTTCCAACGACACCTACTTCTACGACCTGGCGCACAAGCTGGGCATCGACCGGCTGTCGGCCTACCTGGGCCACTTCGGCATTGGCCGCAAGGTGTCGCTGGACATGTTCGAGGAAGCGCCAGGGCTGATGCCCGACCGCGACTGGAAGCGCCTGACCCGCCGCCAGGCGTGGTTCCCGGGCGAGACCATCATCCTCGGCATCGGCCAGGGCTACATGCAGGCCACCCCGCTGCAACTGGCCCAGGCCACCGCGCTGATCGCCAACAAGGGCCAGTGGCACCGCCCGCGGCTGGCCAAGACCATCGGCGGCCAGGCGCCGGTCGACCCGGACCCGGTCCCAGACATCCTGCTGCGCGACCCCGCCGACTGGGCACGGGTGGCCCACGGCATGGAGCAGGTCACCCAGAACGTGCGCGGCACCGCGCGCAAGGCGTTTGCCGGCGCGCCCTACCGGGTGGCGGGCAAAAGCGGCACCGCGCAGGTGGTGGCGATCCGCCAGGGTGAGAAGTACGACCGCAGCAAGGTCAAGGAGCTGCACCGCGACCACGCCCTGTTCGTGGGCTTTGCCCCGGCCGACAACCCGCGCATCGCGGTGGCGGTGATGGTCGAGAACGGCGAGTCTGGCTCGGGGGTGGCGGCGCCGGTGCTGCGTGAGGTGACCGACGCCTGGCTGCTGGGCCCCGACGGCCTGCTCAAACCTGAATTCGCCAGCAATAGCGCCCCGGAGGCCACGGCACGTGAAGAGTAATTTCGACCGCATCCTGTCTAGCGATGACGTGATGCGGCGGCGCGCGACGTTCCTGCAGCGCATCCACGTCGACGGCCCGTTGTTGATCCTGTTGCTGATCCTCGCTTCTGGCAGCCTGTTCGTGCTGTATTCGGCCAGCGGCAAAAGCTGGGACCTGCTGATCAAACAGGCCAGCTCGTTTGGCATCGGCCTGGTGTCGATGTTCGTCATCGCCCAGCTTGAGCCGCGCTTCATGGCCCGCTGGGTGCCGCTGGCCTACGTGGTCGGGGTGGTGCTGCTGGTGGCGGTAGACGTAATGGGCCACAACGCCATGGGCGCCACGCGCTGGATCAACATCCCCGGGGTGATCCGCTTCCAGCCCTCGGAATTCATGAAGATCATCATGCCGGCGACCATCGCCTGGTACCTGTCCAAGCGCACCCTGCCGCCGCACCTGAAGCACGTGGTGGCCAGCCTCGGGCTGATCGGCGTGCCGTTCATTCTCATCGTGCGCCAGCCAGACCTCGGCACCTCGCTGCTGATTCTCGCTTCAGGTGCTTTCGTATTGTTCATGGCGGGGCTGCGCTGGCGCTGGATACTGAGCGTGGTCGCGGCGGCGGTGCCGGCGGCGGTGGTGATGTGGTTCTTCTTCATGCACGACTACCAGAAGCAGCGCATCCTCACCTTCCTCGACCCGGAAAGCGACCCGCTGGGCACCGGCTGGAACATCATCCAGTCGAAGGCGGCGATCGGCTCGGGCGGGGTGTTCGGCAAGGGCTGGCTGATGGGCACCCAGTCGCACCTGGATTTTCTTCCTGAAAGCCACACCGACTTCATCATCGCCGTGCTCGGCGAAGAGTTCGGCCTGGTGGGGATTTGCGCGCTGCTGTTGATCTACCTCGCCCTGATCGGCCGCGGGCTGGTGATCACCGCCCAGGCGCAGACGCTTTATGGCAAGCTGTTGGCCGGCAGCCTGACGATGACCTTTTTCGTCTACGTGTTCGTCAACATCGGTATGGTCAGCGGTTTGCTTCCCGTGGTGGGGGTGCCGCTGCCCTTTATTAGCTACGGCGGAACTTCGCTGGTGACGCTACTGTCAGCGTTTGGGGTTTTGATGTCGATCCATACCCACCGCAAGTGGATCGCGCAGGTTTGAGCAAGGTGACGATTTCGATGCAAGCAGTGCGCGGTTGGGCCGCTCGATACATGCCCTGGATGGGCCTGGCGAGCGTGCTGGGCGGCCCGGCGCAGGCCGGAGACTACGACGGCTCGCCGCAGGTTGCCGAGTTCGTCGGTGAGATGACCCGTGACTACGGGTTCGCCGGGGAGCAACTGATGGGCGTGTTCCATGAGGTCAAGCGCAAGCAGGGCATCCTCGATGCCATCTCGCGCCCGGCCGAGCGGGTAAAGCCCTGGAAAGACTACCGGCCGATGTTTCTCACCGACGCGCGCATCGCCCGTGGCGTCGACTTCTGGCGCCAGCACGAGGCCGCCCTGGCCCATGCCGAGCAGGAATACGGCGTGCCAGCCGCGGTGATCGTCTCGATCATCGGCGTTGAAACCTTCTTCGGCCGCAACACCGGCAACTACCGGGTGATCGACGCGCTCTCCACCCTGAGCTTCGATTACCCGCCGCGGGCGGACTTCTTCCGCAAGGAGCTGCGCGAGTTCCTGCTGCTGGCCCGGGAGGAGCAGGTCGACCCGCTCACGCTCAAGGGTTCGTACGCCGGGGCCATGGGCCTGCCGCAGTTCATGCCCAGTAGTTTCCGGGCCTATGCTGTGGATTTCGACGACGATGGCCACATCAATATCTGGACTGACCCCGACGACGCCATCGGCAGCGTGGCCAGTTATTTCGCCCGCCATGGCTGGGCGGCTGGGCAGCCCGTGGTCAGCCGCGCCGACGTGCGCGGCGGCAACGCCGACGACGGCCTGAGCAAGGGCCTGGAGCTTGATCGGACGGCCGGGGAGTTGCGGGGGCTGGGCTGGTCGAGTCATGATGCGCTGCGCGACGACCAGGCGGTCACGGCATTTCGCCTCGAAGGCGACGCCGGGCCGGAGTACTGGATGGGCCTGAATAACTTCTATGTGATCACGCGATACAACCGCAGCGCGATGTATGCGATGGCGGTGCATCAATTGGCGGACCAGTTGGTCCTGGCACGGGGCGGCAAGTAATGCGGGCGTTGGCAACAAGCACACCACTGAAGCTGATGGCGTATGCGCTGGCCACCGTATTGGTCGCCAGTTGCACGAGCAGCCGTGCGCCAACCGGTGACTACCGCGTCGGCGCCCAGCCAGGCCTGGACATCAACCACGCCCACAAGGACGGCGCGCCCTGGTGGGACGTCGACGTGTCGAAGATCCCCGACGCAACGCCGACCCTGCACACCGGCGCCTACAAGGCCAACCCCTACACAGTGCTGGGCAAGAACTACTTCCCGCTGAGCAGCTCGGCCAACTACGTGGCCACCGGCACGGCCTCCTGGTACGGCACCAAGTTCCACGGGCAGAACACCGCCAACGGCGAGGTGTACGACCTCTACGGCATGAGCGCGGCGCATAAAACCTTGCCGCTGCCCAGCTACGTGAAGGTGACCAACCTCGACAACAACCGCAGCGTGATCCTGCGGGTGAACGACCGCGGGCCGTTCTATTCCGACCGCATCATCGACCTTTCCTACGCGGCGGCGAAAAAACTCGGCTACGCCGAAATCGGTACGGCGCGGGTGCGCGTCGAGGGCATCGACCCGGTGCAGTGGTGGGCCGCCCGCGGCCGGCCGGCGCCGCTGATGCTCAAGGAGCCGGCCGTGAGTACCCCGCCGCAGCCGGCCCTGACCGCCAGCGCCGGGACCATCGAGCAATACACCCCGCCGCCCGAGCAACATGCGCCGGCCGTGCAGCCGGTGGCGATCGACCCAAAAAAAAACGCTTCTGCGCAAGCAACTGGCCTGTATCTCCAGGTGGGAGCCTTCGCCAACCCGGACGCTGCAGAGCTCCTGAGGTCGAAGCTCGGCTCGATGGTGACCGCCCCGGCGTTTACCAGCCCGGTGGTGCGTAACCAGCAAACGCTGTACCGCGTGAGGTTGGGGCCGATCGCGTCGCAGAACGAGGCGCAACAGGTGCAGAACACCATCCGCCTGGCCAACCTCGGCACGCCGAGCATGGTCCAGCCGGAATAGCACGCACCGCGCCACACCTGCCACGGACGGCAACCCTGAACATAAAACATCAAAGCTTTGCCTTTTAGCCATTTCGAGAGACGGATGAACATCACCACCTTTGCCAAACGCCTGTGCTTGCTCGTACCCCTGCTGACCCCGGCCGCCTGGGCCGCCGACGTCACCCAGATGGTGCCAGCACCGCCGCAACTGGCGGCCAAGTCCTATGTGCTGATGGAAGCCAATAGTGGCCAGGTGCTGGTCGAAAGCAACAGCGACGAACGGCTGCCCCCGGCGAGCCTGACCAAGCTGATGTCGGCCTACATCGCCACCCTTGAGCTGCACCGCGGCCAGATCAAAGACAGCGACATGGTCACCGTCAGCGAAAACGCCTGGCGCACCGGCGGTTCGCGGATGTTCATCAAGGTCGGCTCGCAGGTGTCGGTCAACGACCTGCTGCACGGCATCATCATCCAGTCGGGCAACGACGCCACCGTGGCGCTGTCCGAGCACATCGCCGGCTCTGAAGACGCCTTCGCCGACATGATGAACGCCCAGGCCCAGAAGCTCGGCATGGTCAACTCGCACTTCATGAACCCCACCGGCCTGCCGGACCCGGAGCACTACTCCTCGGCCCACGACATCGGCATCCTGGCCCGCGCGATCATCCACGAAGACCCGTCCCACTACGCGATCTACTCGCAGAAGGAATTCTTCTGGAACGGCATCAAGCAGCCGAACCGCAACCTGCTGCTGTGGCGTGACAAAACCGTCGACGGCCTGAAAACCGGCCACACCGAAGCTGCCGGCTACTGCCTGGCCGCCTCGGCGGTGCGTGATGGCATGCGCCTGATCGCCGTGGTATTCGGCACCACCAGCGACCAGGCCCGCGCTGCCGAAACGCAAAAACTGCTGACCTACGGCTTCCGCTTCTTCGAAACCCAGACCTTCTACAAGTCGGGCACCGAACTGGCCAAGGCCGCGGTCTGGAAAGGCACCAGCGGTGAAGTGAAGGCCGGCCTCGCCGAAGACCTCAGCATGACCCTGCCACGCGGCCAGCTGAAGAACCTGCAAGCGAGCATGACCCTCAGCCCGCAACTCACCGCGCCGATCGAAAAAGGCCAGGTGATCGGCAAGGTCGAAGTGAAGAACGGCGACAAGGTCGTTGAGACGAAGGATCTCGTGGCCCTCGACGCCGTGGACGAGGGTGGCATCTTCCGCCGCATCTGGGATAGCATTCGCCTATTCTTCTACGGCTTGTTCAACTGACCTGCCACGTCAGCCCACCCCCGCCCGCTAGCGCTGGCGGGGGTGGGCGTGTTTTCTCGGCTTGATGAGGCCGTTACTGCCATGACAGACACCGATGTAAAGTCGCACGAAATCCAGTTCCCCTGCGCGGACTACCCGATCAAGGTGATCGGCGACACCGTGGTGGGCTTCCGGGACTCGGTCATCGAAATCCTCTCCAAGTATGCAGAGGTCGACCTCAACAGCCTGGCCGAGCGCCAGAGCAGCAACGGCAAGTACACCACGATCCAGCTGCACATCACCGCCACCGGCCAGGACCAGCTGCGCGACATCAACAGCGCCCTGCGCGCGACCGGTGTCGTGCACATGGTGCTCTGATGCCCGGCCTGCTGGGTGTTCGCGAGCTGGGCCTGTTGCCGTACGAACCGGTATGGCGGGCCATGCAGCGTTTCACCGACCAGCCGCTGGCCGCCGCCGGCGACGAGGTATGGCTGGTGCAACACCCTCCGGTGTTCACCCAGGGCCAGGCCGGCAACCCCGAGCATGTGTTGCTGCCGGGTGACATTCCGGTGGTAAAGGTCGATCGTGGCGGCCAGGTGACATATCATGGCCCCGGGCAACTGGTGGCCTACCTGCTGCTGAACGTGCGCGAGCGCGGTTTCGGCGTGCGGGACCTGGTCAGCCGCATCGAGAACGCCCTGATTGCCCTGCTGGCCAGCTTTGGCGTGGCCAGCGAAGCCCGCGCGGATGCCCCCGGGGTGTACGTGCAGGGCGCCAAGATCGCCTCGCTGGGCCTGCGCATTCGCAACGGCCGCTCGTTCCATGGGTTGGCGTTGAACGTCGACATGGACCTGGCGCCGTTCCGCCGCATCAACCCTTGCGGTTACCAAGGGCTGGCGATGACCCAACTGCGTGAGCACGCGGGCCCGATTGATTTTGCCGAGGTCAGTGCCCGGCTGCGCGCGCAGCTCGTCCAACACCTCGACTACGCTGAGCAGACGACCCTCACGGGCGGAATCGACTGATTATGACTACTGCGCAAGATACCCTGGCAACCGTGCAACCCACCGCGGAAAAACCCCGCCCGGCGAAGGTCGAGGCGGGCGTCAAGCTGCGTGGCGCCGACAAAGTCGCGCGCATCCCGGTGAAGATCATCCCCACCGAAGAACTGCCGAAAAAACCCGACTGGATTCGCGTGCGCATCCCGGTCTCGCCGGAAGTCGACCGCATCAAGCAACTGCTGCGCAAGCACAAGCTGCACAGCGTGTGCGAAGAAGCTTCCTGCCCGAACCTGGGCGAGTGCTTCTCCGGCGGTACCGCGACGTTCATGATCATGGGCGACATCTGCACCCGCCGTTGCCCGTTCTGCGACGTCGGCCACGGCCGGCCGAAGGCGCTCGACGCCGACGAGCCGATGAACCTGGCGGTGGCCATCGCCGACCTGCGCCTGAAGTACGTGGTGATCACCTCGGTCGACCGCGACGACCTGCGCGACGGCGGTGCCCAGCACTTCGCCGACTGCATCCGGGAAATCCGCAAGCTGTCGCCGGGCGTGCAGCTCGAAACCCTGGTGCCCGACTATCGCGGGCGCATGGACGTGGCACTGGAAATCACCGCCGCCGAGCCGCCGGACGTGTTCAACCACAACCTCGAAACCGTGCCGCGCCTGTACCGTGCCGCGCGCCCGGGTTCGGACTACGACTGGTCGCTCGACCTGCTGCAGAAGTTCAAGCAGTTGGTGCCGCACGTGCCGACCAAGTCGGGGCTGATGCTTGGCCTGGGCGAAACCGACGAGGAAGTGATCGAGGTGATGCAGCGCATGCGCGAGCACGACATCGACATGCTGACCCTCGGCCAGTACCTGCAGCCGTCGCGTAACCACCTGCCGGTGCAGCGCTTCGTGCACCCCGACACCTTTGCCTGGTTCGCCGAAGAAGGCTACAAGATGGGCTTCAAGAACGTGGCGTCGGGCCCGCTGGTGCGTTCTTCGTACCACGCCGACCAGCAAGCCCACGAAGCCAAGATCAAGCTGTAAGGGCGGCCTGTGGCGCTGACCCTGCCACCGCGGCTACCCGCGGGCGGCCAGCTTGCGCTGATCGCCCCGGCCGGCCCCGGCAGCCTCGACGCTGACCAGGCCCACGCCTGGGCGGCGCTGCACGGTTACCGGCTGAAGATCTACCCCGGCGTGTTCGAGAAAACCGGCTACCTGGCCGGCCCCGACGCGCGCCGGCTGGATGACCTGCACGCGGCTTTCGAAGACCCTACGGTCGATGCCATCCTCTGCCTGCGCGGCGGCTACGGTACGCCGCGGCTGCTGGAACACATCGATTACCGGCTGATCGGCCGCCACCCCAAGCCGTTCGTGGGCTACAGCGACATCACCGCGCTGCACCACGCGTTCATCGAGCGGGCTGGGTTGCTGACCTTCCACGGGCCATTGTTCCGCGCCGAGCTGTTGCCGCGCCAGCAGCCGGGCGAGCAGGCGTTGTTGCGCATGCTGCGCGGCGAGCTGGGGCAGGGCGATGTGATCGCCCACCCGGCGGACTGGCCACTGAGCACGCTGTGCCCCGGCCAGGCCGAGGGGCCGTTGCTCGGCGGCAACCTGTCGCTGCTCTGCGCGATGGCTGGCACGCCCTGGGCGATCAAGGCCGAAGGCGCGGTGCTGTTCATCGAGGATGTAAACGAGCCGCTGTACAAGGTCGACCGCCTGCTCACCCAGCTGCGCCAGGCGGGTACCCTGGCCGGCCTGGCGGGGGTGTTGGTGGGAGATTTCGCCGGCATCGGCAGCGAGCAGTTGCGCCCGCTGCTGGAGGAGTTCTTCGCGCCCTTGGGCATCCCGGTACTGGCCGGCTGGCGCTCGGGGCACTGCCAGCCGAACCTGACGCTGCCGTTGGGCGCGCGGGTGGTGCTGGACGCCGATGGGCAGGTGTTGAGGCTGGCGCAGGCTGTGGTGGCCTGAGGGGCCCTTCGCCCGGCACTCCGGCTGTGCCGGGCGATGGGCCCTCAACGTTAACCCTACTGCCCGCGCAAACTCTGCAACAGCTGATGGGTCGGGTAGCCATCCGCGGGCCAACCACGGGCCTGTTGGGCGGCGCGGATGGCTTTGCGGGTGTTGGCGCCGATGATGCCATCGGGGTTGCCGGCGTCATGGCTGTTAGCGGTCAGCAGGGTTTGCAGCTCGATGCGCTCGGAGCGCGACAGCGGTAGGTCATCCCGTGGCCAGGTGCCCACCACGTAGCCGCCACCCTTGAAGCGCTGCGCCAGCAGGCTGACCGCCAGCGCGTATGAGCTCGAGTTGTTGTACTTGAGCACCACGCGGAAGTTATCGAGGATCAGAAACGCCGGGCCGCGGTAGCCGGCTGGCAGCAGCAGCGCCGCCTGCAGGTTGCCGCTGCCCGCGGGCAGGCTAGCCCCTGGTGGCAGGCGCACGCCTTCGGCCAGCCACTGGCTGACCGGCTTGCGCAGGCTGGCATCGGCCTGGGCGTAGTCGAAGCCGCTCGCCAGTTGCACCTCGAAGCCCCACGGCTGGCCCTTTTGCCAGCCCGAGGCGGCCAGGTAGTTGGCGGTGGAAGCCAGGGCATCCGGCGCGCTGCCCCAGATGTCGCGGCGGCCGTCACCGTCGAAATCTACTGCGTGGGAGTTGTAGGTGGTGGGGATGAATTGGGTCTGGCCCATGGCACCGGCCCAGGAGCCAATCATGCGCTCAGGGGTGATGTCGCCGTTTTGCAGGATCTGCAGCGCGGCGACCAGTTGGTCTTGGGCAAAGGCTGGGCGGCGGCCTTCGTAGGCGAGGGTTGCCAGCGAGCGGATCACTGACTTGTCGCCCTGGATTTGCCCGAAGCTGCTCTCCATGCCCCACACCGCCACCAATGCCTGGCGGTCTACACCGTAGCGCTGCTCAAGCTGTGCCAATACATCGCCATACTGCGCCAGCAGGCCTTGGCCGCGGCGCACGCGGGTGGGCGAGATGGCGCTGTCGAGGTATTCCCACACCGGCCGGCTGAACTCCGGCTGCGAGCGGTCGGCGGCAATCACGGCTGGGTCTGGGCTGACGCCGTTGAAGGCTTGGTCGAACACTTCGGGGCGGATGTGCGCGCGCAGCGCCTGCTCACGGAAACGCGCTTGCCATTCGGCGAAGGTTTCAGTGGGCAGCTCGGTGCCGTCGGCGGTCATCGGTGCGAAGGTGGTGACCGGTTTGGGCGCGGTGCCGGTAGCGGAAGGCAGTGGGTTGGCGACGGTGGGGCTGTCAGAGCAGGCGGCCAGCAGGGCCAGGCTGAAGCTTAGCAGGGCACGCCGGCCGAAGCGGCGAGCGGTGGGGCAGTTACGGCTGGAAGGCATGCAAAGGTCCAGAGGGTTCGTCTTTGCCGCTGACCTTAACATGGCCGGCCACTGCCACCAAAGCCGGCTATTGCGCGGGCAGCGCCAAACGTTGCCCGGCCATCAGCAGGGCCAGGCGTGCCAGCCCCGCCCACACCGAGCCCTGGGCCTGGCCTTTGATCTGCGCGTCGAGGTGCTGGGCATCTTGTAACAATTGGCTCCAGCGGGCCGCGGAGAGCCGCTGCAGGGCTTTGCTGACCAGGGGCCGGCGTTTGTCCCAGATCGGCGGCCGGGCGCTGCTGAAGGCTTTGTCGAGCGGCACGCCCTGGCTGAACTGCCGGGCCAGGCTGGCCAGGCTGCGCAGCTCGCGGGCCAGCGCCCAGAGAATCACCGGCGGTTCCACGCCTTCGCCGCGCAGGCCGTCGAGAATGCGCAGGGCGTGGGCGGCATCGCCCTGCAAGATGGCATCGACCAGGCCGAACACATCGAAGCGCGCGCTATCGGCCACGGCGGCCTGCACGGTGTCGAGGGTCACCTGCTGGCCGTCGGCGAGCAGCTTGAGTTTTTCGATCTCCTGGGCGGCGGCGAGCAGGTTGCCTTCGACCCGCGCGGCAATCAGCTCGACCGCCTCGGGTTGGGCCGCCAGCCCGGCCTGGGCCAGGCGCTGGCGAATCCATTGCGGCAGCTGCGCGGCATCGACCGGCCAGATTTGCACGAACTGGGTGCTGTTGCCGTTGACCAGCGCCGAACCCCATTTGCTTTTTTGCTGGCTGCCGTCGAGCTTGGGCAGGCTGATCAGCAGCACGGTGTCTTCGGCGGGGCGGTTGCAGTACTCGATCAGCGCGGCCGCGCCTTTGTCGCCGGGCTTGCCGGAGGGCAGGCGCAGCTCGAGCAGGCGTTTTTCAGCGAACAGCGACAGGCTGGCGCCGGCCTGCAGCAGGGTGCCCCAGTCGAAGTTGGCTTCGGCGGCGAATACCTGGCGTTCGTCAAAGCCTTGCGCCCGCGCGGCAGCGCGGATGGCGTCGAGGGCTTCCTGGCACAGCAGCGGCTCGTCGCCGCTGACGATGTACACCGGCGCCAACGGGCCTTGCAGGTGCTTGCCCAGCTGGGCGGGAGTGAGCTTCATAGGCCCTCTGGAGGGAGGCCCCACCGTGGGGTGGGGCGTGCCATCACTGTGCCGACGGCAGCTGCAGCGGCGACTGCTGCGGGGTCTCGTCCTGGATGCGCTGGGCCTCGGCTTCGGCGGCGGCGTCGGCGGCGGCCTTGGCATCGGCCTTGGCTTGCAGGGCGTCGAGCTGCTCTGGGGTCAGTTGGCCCAGGCGCAGGATCAGCCGTTGCTCGAGGTCGCGGCGCATCTCGTTGCGGGCCTGCTTGGCTTCTTCGTCGGAGCCGGCCAGGTTGCTGGTGTCTTGCACGTAGACCTTCTGCACTTCCATCTTGTCGCTGATCAGCTCGCGCTGGTTGCGGCCAATGATCTGGTACTGCACGCCGGAGGTGAGTTCGATCTCCGCCGAGCGCGCCGAGCTGTTGAAGCTGGCGCTGCGCTGGGTTTCATATTCCTGGGCCAGCACCAGCTTGTACGGCGCGCCGCCAACGATGCGCACACCGCTGTGCTGGAGGATGCCGCGCATGTCGGTGACCAGCGGGCCGTAGGCGTCGCGGGCGCTGAGGTCCATTTCCTTGATCGCCATCTGGTTGGACTCGGTGCCGCGCAGCTGGAAACCGCAGGCGCTGAGCAGCGAGGCCACGCCAATGACCAGCAGGTTGCGTTTGATCATGCTTGTTGCTCCTTCAAACCTTATAGGCTGAGCGAAGGGGCGCCCGCCTGGGCGCCGCCTGCCGATCAGTTGGCGACGATGTTGACCAGTTTGCCCGGCACCACGATGACCTTGCGGATGGCCAGGCCTTCGGTGAAGCGCAGCACGTTCTCGTTGACCCGGGCGGCGGCTTCGATCTCTTCACGGGTGGCGCCGGCGGGCATGTCGATCTGCCCACGCAGCTTGCCGTTGACCTGCACCACCAGGGTCAGGGTGCTTTGCACCAGCGCGCTGTCATCGACCAGCGGCCAGGTGGCGTCGATCGCGGCGCCTTCGTGGCCCAGCGCGTTCCACAGCGTGTGGCTGATGTGCGGGGTGATCGGCGCCAGCAGCAGGGTCACGGCCTCGAGGCCTTCCTGCAGCAGGGTGCGGTCTTGCTCGCTGGCCTGGCTGGCTTTTTCGAGCACGTTCATCAGCGTCATCACCTGGGCGATGGCGGTGTTGAACTTGTGGTGCTGGCCCACGTCCTGGGTGGCCTGGCGGATCGCCAGGTGGGTGGCGCGGCGCACGGCCTTCTGCTCATCGTTCAGGCCGCTGGTGTTCAGCGCGCCCGGCAGGCCCTGGCTAACGTGCGCCTGGGCCAGCCGCCAAACGCGGCGCAGGAAGCGGCTGGCGCCTTCTACGCCGGAGTCGGACCATTCCAGGCTCATGTCGGGTGGCGAGGCGAACATCATGAACAGGCGGCAGGTGTCGGCGCCGTACTGGTCGATCATCGCCTGCGGGTCAACGCCGTTGTTCTTCGACTTGGACATCTTCTCGGTGCCGCCGATTTCCACCGGCTGGCCGTCGCTGCGCAGGGTGGCGCTGATGACCTTGGCCTTGGCGTCACGCTCGAGGTCGACGTCGGCCGGGTTGAACCAGGTTTTGCCGCCGTTGGCTTCGAGGCGGTAGTAGGTCTCGGCGACCACCATGCCCTGGGTGAGCAGGTTCTGGAACGGCTCGTTGGAGCTGACCAGGCCTTCGTCACGCATCAGCTTGTGGAAGAAGCGCGCGTACAGCAGGTGCAGGATGGCGTGTTCGATACCGCCGATGTACTGGTCAACCGGCAGCCAGTGGTTGGCCGCGGCCGGGTCTACCATGCCTTGGTCGTAATGCGGCGAGGCGTAGCGGGCGAAGTACCAGCTCGACTCGACGAAGGTGTCCATGGTGTCGGTTTCACGCTTGGCCGGCGCGCCGCATTTCGGGCACTGGCACTCGTAGAACTCGGGCATGCGCGCCAGCGGCGAGCCGGCGCCATCGGGCACCACGTTCTCTGGCAGCACCACCGGCAGCTGGTTTTCCGGCACCGGTACGTCGCCGCAGCTGTCGCAGTGGATGATCGGGATCGGGCAGCCCCAGTAGCGCTGGCGGCTGATGCCCCAGTCGCGCAGGCGGAACTGGGTGCGCGATTGGCCCAGTTCCTTGCTGATCAGCGCGGCTTCGATGGCGTCGAAGGCGCCTTCGAAGTCCAGGCCGTCGAAGGCGCCGGAGTTGATCAACACGCCATGCTCGCCATAGGCGGCCAGCCACGGGGCGGGGGTGAGGTCGCCCGCGCTGGTGCGCACCACCGGCTTGATTGGCAGGCTGTACTTGGTGGCGAACTCGTAGTCACGCTCGTCGTGGGCCGGTACGGCCATGACCGCGCCATCGCCGTAGTGCATCAGCACGTAGTTGGCGATCCACACCGGCAGCTTCTCGCCGGTCAGCGGGTGCTCGACGAACAGCGGCGTGGCGCGCCCCTGTTTCTCCTGGGTGGCGACGTCGGCCTCGGCCACGCTGCCGGACTTGCATTCATCGATGAACGCTTGCAGCGAAGGGTCGCGCTCGGCGGCCAGGGTGGCCAGCGGGTGCTCGGCGGCCACGGCCACGTAGGTGGCGCCCATCAGGGTGTCGGGGCGGGTGGTGAAGACCTTCAGCACGCCTTCGCTGCCGATGCTGGCCTGGTGGTACGGGAAGCGCACTTCCATGCCGCGGGATTTGCCGATCCAGTTGCGCTGCATCGTTTTGACCTGCTCGGGCCAGCCCGGCAGCTCGTCGAGGCTTTGCAGCAGCTCTTCGGCGTAATCGGTGATGCGGAAGTAGTACATCGGGATTTCGCGCTTCTCGACCAGCGCGCCGGAGCGCCAGCCGCGGCCGTCGATCACCTGCTCGTTGGCGAGCACGGTCTGGTCGACCGGGTCCCAGTTCACGGTACCGTTTTTGCGGTAGATCACGCCTTTTTCGAACAGGCGGGTGAACAGCCACTGTTCCCAGCGGTAGTAATCGGGCTTGCAGGTGGTGACTTCACGCGACCAGTCGATGGCCAGGCCCAGGCTCTTGAGCTGGGTCTTCATGTAGTCGATGTTCTCGTACGTCCACTTCGCCGGGGCGACGTTGTTCTTCATGGCGGCGTTTTCCGCCGGCATGCCGAACGCGTCCCAGCCCATCGGTTGCAGGACGTTACGGCCCTGCATGCGCTGGTAGCGGGCGATCACATCGCCGATGGTGTAGTTGCGCACATGGCCCATGTGCAGCTTGCCGCTGGGGTACGGGAACATCGACAGGCAGTAGTAGGTCGGCTTGCCGGGTTGTTCGCTGACTTCAAAGGACTTGGTGTCGTCCCAGAAGCGTTGGGCGGTGGCTTCGATCTCGCGGGGCAGGTAGTTTTCGTGCATGGCTACTGTGTGCTTGGAAAGAGTGTCACGTCGCCCAAGCCCAAGGGGCGCGGCGGCCTGTCGTCAAACGCCGTAGCATACATGACCGCTATACGCCGAGGGAAACGCTTAATGCCCCGGCTGTTCCGTTGGTCGCGGCGGGCAGCCGGTTGGCCAGCGAACGCTAAGCTGATCACTGGGGGAGGGACACTTGTGATCGACGAGGTGAGTGAATGGTAGAAACGCGACCCATCGCTGTAGAACCGGAGCTTCGTGAGCGCCTGCTCGACCGCCTGGGCCTGGCCCTGGACGCGGCCAGAACAGCCCGCCGCCTGCGGGATGAAGCACCCACAGAGCTCGAACTGCGCGGCCTGAGCCACGCTGAACTGGAATGGATTCACACCTACCTGCGCGCCCAGGGCGCCAGTTTCGCAACTGAAATGCCCGCAGGCGCCCCCGTGCCCGGCCGCGACAACGTCGTTTGGCTCGGTGCCCGGCCCAAGGGTAGGCGCAACCCGCACAGCAAAGCCAGCCTCGCCAAATAACGCCCGCCGCCACGGCGGGCCTTGCCCGCCAACCCCTTCGCCCCTTAGCCTGCGCACCTCTCACACGGAGGTGCCGCATGTTCCTGCGTTACGTGCTCAAACAACTGCTGATGCCGCCGGGGTGCCTGTTGCTGCTGGTGCTGCTTGGCTGGTGGTGGCGCCGGCGCCGCCCGCGGCTGGCGGCCGGGTGCTTTGCCGTGGGCGTGCTCGGGTTGTGGGCGATGAGCCTGCCAGCGGTGGTGCAACTGGCCGCCCATGGGCTGGAAACCGAGCCGGCCGTGGCGCCCCAGGATTGGCCTGGCCTGGCCGGGCGCGCCGAGGCGATCGTGATCCTCGGCGCCGGCCGTGAGCGCGGCGACCCGGCCTGGGGCGGTGAAGACCAAGACTCCGAGTTGGCCCTGGCGCGGGTGCGCTACGCCGCGCGGCTGGCCAAGGCCTCGGGCCTGCCGGTGCTGACCAGCGGCGGGTTGCACTACGGCAGCCCGCCGAGCGAGGCGGCGTTGATGGCGCGTTCGTTGTTGGAGGATTTCGGCGTGCCGGCGCGTTGGCAGGAGGGCGAAAGCCGCACCACCTGGGAGAACGCGTTGTATTCGGCAAAGCTGCTCAAGGCCGAGGGGATCGAGCGCGTGGTGGTGGTCACCCAGGCGTGGCACATGCCGCGGGCGCGCTGGTGCTTCGAGCAGGCGGGGCTGCGGGTGGTGAGTGCGCCGGTGGGCTTTTTGGGCGGCGACAACGCCCGCCCGCTGGGTGGTTGGCTGCCGGAGAGCCGGGCGTTCTGGCAGAGCGGGCAGTTGCTCAATGAGGCGGTGGGGACGGTGGGGTATCGGTTGTTTTATCGCTAGGTGTTGAGGGCCCATCGCCCGGCACAGCCGTAATGCTATTCACTTAAGCCATTTCACGGCTTTACAGAAGGGATCAATCTGTGAGCTTTGCTGATTTTGTGCATGAGCTTCAGGGCCCATCGCCCGGCACAGCCGGCCTCCCACGGGTTCTGTGTCGCCTCGTAAATCAAGTACTTACACAAATCTGGTGGGAGGCCGGCTGTGCCGGGCGATGGGCCGGTCAGGCCATGCGCTCAGCAAAACCATTTGAAGAAATCAGGGCTTTTTAACCCCGATTTAGCGCTCTGATTGCTTAAGTGAACAGCATTACGGCACAGCCGGAGTGCCGGACCACGGCCTCCCACCAGAGGTGTATTGTCCCGGAAATCAAGCACGACACGAATCTGGTGGGAGGCGGAGGTCCTAAGCGGTCTTGGCGATCCGTGCCGCCAGCAATGCCCACCCCAGCAGCAACACGCTCAACACCATCAACGGCCACGAATGCCAGCGCAGGTAGGGCGTGAGGCCCTGCATGGGGGTAACTTCGCCATACAGCACTGCCTCGGTGAACTGCGGGATGCGCTCGGTGATCTGCCCTTGCGGGTTGATCAAGGCGGTCACGCCGTTGTTGGTGGCGCGGATCATCCAGCGGCCGGCTTCCAGGGCGCGCATCTGCGCCATTTGCAGGTGCTGCAACGGGCCGATCGAGGTGCCGAACCAGGTGTCGTTGCTGATCGTCAGCAGCAGGTCGCTGCGCGCGGCCATGCCGGCGGCGAAGTCCGGGTACACCACTTCGTAGCAGATGAACGGCGCGATTTCATAGCCCTTGGCTTGCAGCAGCGGCTGGTCGTCCGGGCCGCGGGCGAAGTCGGACATCGGCAGGTCGAAGAACTGGATCAGGCCGCGCAGCAGGTCTTGCAGCGGCACGTACTCGCCGAACGGCACCAGGCGCTGCTTGAGGTAGCTGCCGTCGCCTTCGCCTAGCACGGTGATGCCGTTGTAATAGCGGGGCTCATGGCGCACCAGTTGGCGGATCGGCACCCCGGTGATCAACGCGGCGTGGCGGTCGATCGCCAGGTTGCCGATCATGCCAAGGTAGCCCTGGGCGTTGTCGAGCAGCACCGGCACGGCGGTTTCCGGCCAGATGATCAAGTCGGTGCGGCGCGCGGCGAGGGTCATGTCGCGGTACAGCTTGAGTTGCGCGCTGACGTGGGCTGGGTCCCACTTCACGCTTTGCTCGACGTTGCCCTGTATCGCCGCCACCGACAGCGGCGCGCCGGCGGCGGTGGTCCAGGCGTGTGGCTTGAGCGCCAGGCCGGCCACCCAGGGGGCCAGCAGCAGCACCACGGCCGCGGCCAGGTACGGCTTTTGCCCGCGCAGGCGGTAGAGGTTGCACAGCAAGGCCGCGCTCAGCGCCAGGCAGAAGCCGATCAGCCACACACCGCCCAGCGGCGCCAGGCCGGCCAGCGGGCCGTTGAGCTGGCTGTAGCCGCTGTACATCCACGGGAAGCCGGTGAGAAACCAGCCGCGGAACACCTCTTGGGCAAACCACAGCGCGGCAAAGGCCAGGGCGTCGGCCAGCGGCGCCTCGTTGCGGCGCAGCCAGCGCGCCCATAACCAGGCCGGCAGGGCGAAGAACCAGGCAATGCACGCGACGAAGCCGACCATCAGGCCGCCGGCCAACACCACCGGCGCCTCGCCGTAGGTGTGGATGCTGATGTAGATCCAGCTGGTGCCGGCGCCGTACACGCCCACGCCGTACCACCAGCCACGGGCCAGGGCCTGGCGTGGGCCCAGCTCGCGCAGGCCGAGGTAGGCCAGCACCAGTGCCAGCAGGGCCAGTGGCCAGAGGTCGAACGGGGCGAGGGCAAAGGTGGTCAGGGCGCCGGCCACCGCGGCCAGCAGGTGACCGGGCCAGCCGGGGCGGGTGATCCAGCGCATGTAAATCCTTACCGGTTCAGCGGGGTCAGGCGCAATAGGTGGATGCGGCGGCTGTCGGCATTGAGAATGCGGAAGCGGTAGGCACCGATTTCAGTGGTTTCATTGCGTTTGGGCAGGTGGCCGAAGGCGCTCATCACCAGGCCGCCGACGGTGTCGAATTCGTCGTCGGAAAACTCGCTGTCGAAGAACTCGTTGAAGTTCTCGATCGGGGTCAACGCCTTGACCAGGAAGTCGCCACTGGGCAACGGCTTGATGTAGCTGTCTTCCTCGACGTCATGTTCGTCTTCGATGTCGCCGACGATCTGCTCGAGCACGTCTTCGATGGTCACCAGGCCCGCCACGCCGCCGTATTCGTCGATCACCACGGCCATGTGGTTGTGGTTGGCGCGAAACTCGCGCAGCAGCACGTTCAGGCGCTTGGATTCGGGTACAAAGGTGGCAGGGCGCAGTAGGTCTTTGAGGTTACCGCTGTCGGCGTTTTCCTGAAGGATCAACGGCAGCAGGTCTTTGGCCAGCAGGATGCCGAGCACGTCGTCGTGGCTTTCGCCCACGACCGGGTAGCGCGAGTGGGCCGCGTCGATCACCGCCGGGAGGAATTCACGGGGCGTTTGGCTGACCTTGATGCTGATCATTTGCGAACGCGGGACCATGATGTCGCGAACCTGGAGGTCGGCCACCTGGATGGCGCCTTCAACGATGGTCAGTGCTTCGCTGTCCAGGAGCTTGTTCTGGTGCGCTTCGCGCAGCAGTTCCAGCAGTTCCTGGCGGTTTTTCGGCTCATGGGCAAAAGCCTGGGTGATCTTTTCCAGCCAGGACTTCTGCCCGTTGCTCGATCGATCTTCGCTCATAGCGCTTACTCGGATTCCTTGGGTGCTTCAGGGTTGTGGGTGCCGATGTCGTCGTCGGCGTAGGGGTCGGGGTAGCCCAGTTCAGCAAGCAACTCCCGTTCCAGGCTTTCCATTTCCTCGGCTTCTTCATCTTCGAGGTGGTCATAGCCCAGCAAATGCAGGCAGCCGTGGATCACCATGTGCGCCCAATGCGCCATCGGCGCCTTGCCTTGCTCGCGCGCCTCGCGCTCGACCACCGCGGTGCAGATCACCAGGTCGCCGAGCAGCGGGATGTCGAGCATGTCGTCGGGCACGTCGGCCGGGAACGACAGCACGTTGGTGGGGTAGTCCTTGTGCCGGTAGGTATGGTTCAGTTCGCGGCCTTCGGTTTCATCCACCAGGCGAATGGTCAGCTCGGAATCGCCCTGGCGCTGGCGCAGGGCCAGTTCGCACCATTGCTGGAAGCTGGCGGCACTGGGGGCTGGGGCATCGCAGGCCTGTTGCAGGTCGAGTTCAACCATTGTGGCGGTTGCCTTGCTGCTGGCCGTCGTAGCGCTCGTAGGCTTCGACGATACGCTGCACCAGCGGGTGGCGGACCACGTCTTTGGGCTTGAAGTGGGTGAAGCTGATGCCCGGTACCTCGTGGAGCACGTCCATCACGTGGGCCAGGCCGGACTTGGTGCCCTTGGGCAGGTCGACCTGGGTGATGTCGCCGGTGATCACCGCGGTAGAGCCGAAGCCGATCCGGGTGAGGAACATTTTCATCTGCTCGGTGGTGGTGTTCTGGCTTTCGTCGAGGATGATGAAGCTGTTGTTCAGCGTGCGCCCGCGCATGTAGGCCAGCGGGGCGATTTCGATCACCTGGCGCTCGATCAGCTTGGCCACGTGCTCGAAACCGAGCATCTCGTAGAGAGCGTCGTAGAGTGGGCGCAGGTAGGGGTCGATTTTTTGCGCGAGGTCGCCGGGGAGAAAGCCGAGCTTCTCGCCGGCCTCGACCGCCGGGCGCACCAGCAGGATGCGCCGCACTTGCTCGCGCTCCAGGGCATCCACCGCGCAGGCCACCGCCAGGTAGGTTTTGCCGGTGCCCGCCGGGCCGATACCGAAGTTGATATCGTTACCGAGGATTTCTTTCACGTACTTCTGCTGATTGACCCCACGTGGGCGGATCATGCCCTTGCGGGTGCGCAACGCCACGGCTGGCTCATGGCTGCCCGGGTTGGCCAGGTCTTCGATGGCCGACTCCTGCAGGAACAGGTGCACGGTGTCCGGAGACAGCTCGGTGGCCTTGGTTTCACGGTACAAGCGGCGCAGCAGCAGTTCGGCGGCGTTGGTCAGGCCGGGCTCGCCGACCAGTTCGAACTGGTTGCCGCGGTTGCGGATTTCGACCTCCAGGCGTTGCTCGATCAGGCGCAGGTGTTCGTCGAATTGCCCACACAGGTTGGCGAAGCGGCGTGCTTCGAAGGGCTCGAGGGTGAAGCGATGAGGTTCTATGGGTGCGTTCAAGGTGGTTTGATGGCCGCTCTACGGCATTGGGATTGGCTTCAAGGATAACCCCGGTTGCGAGAAGGGGAAAGCCGCCCCCTTGCCCGCGAACCGTTACCGCTTACTGCAACAGCGAGCCGCGCAGCGAATGGGGGTGGGCTTCGTCGATGTGCACGTCGGCAAACTGGCCGATCAGGGTGGGGTCGGCGCACTTGAAGTTGACGATGCGGTTGTTCGCCGTGCGGCCCTTGAGCTCGCCCGGGTCGCGCTTGGAAAAGTCGGTGACCAGAATGCGCTGGGTGCTGCCGACCATCCGTCGGCTGATCTCGAAGCCCTGGCGGTCGAGCAGGTGCTGCAGGCGCGCCAGGCGCTCGCGCTTGACCTCGTCGGAGGTGGTGTCGGCGAGGTCCGCGGCGGGGGTGCCGGGGCGGCGGCTGTAAACGAACGAGTAGGAGAAATCCATGCCGACGTCGGCCACCAGCTTGAGGGTTTGCTCGAAGTCCTGTTCGGTTTCACCCGGGAAACCCACGATGAAATCGGAGCTGATGCAAATATCCGGCACCGCGGCCTTGAGTTTGCGCAGCTTGGACTTGTACTCGAGGATGGTGTGGTTGCGCTTCATCGCCGCCAGCACCCGGTCCGAACCGGACTGCACCGGCAGGTGCAGGTGCTTGACCAGCTCCGGCACCTCGGCGTGGGCCTGGATCAGGCTGTCGGAGAACTCCAGCGGGTGCGAGGTGGTGTAGCGCACCCGCTCCACGCCATCGACCGCGGCGACCACGCGGATCAACTCGGCGAGGTCGGCCAGGCGGCCATCGGCGGTGGCGCCACGGTAGCCGTTGACGTTCTGCCCGAGCAGGGTGACCTCGCGCACGCCGTTGTCGGCCAGGTGGATGACCTCGGCGATCACGTCTTCGAACGGGCGGCTGACTTCATGGCCGCGGGTATAGGGCACCACGCAGAAGGTGCAGTACTTGCTGCAGCCTTCCATCACCGACACGTACGCCGCCGGGCCGTCGACCCGAGGCTCGGGCAGGTGGTCGAATTTTTCGATTTCCGGGAACGAGATGTCGACTTGCGGCACGTGGGTCTGGCGCACGGCGTCGATCATTTCCGGCAGGCGGTGCAGGGTTTGCGGGCCGAACACCACGTCTACATAGGGCGCGCGGTCGCGGATCGCCTGGCCTTCCTGGCTGGCCACGCAGCCACCCACGGCGATCACCATGTCGGGCTTGGCGTCTTTGAGCTCGCGCCAGCGGCCCAGTTGCGAGAACACCCGGTCCTGGGCCCGCTCGCGGATCGAGCAAGTGTTGAGCAGGATCACGTCGGCGTCTTCGGCGCGTGCGGTGACCTCAAGGGCTTGGTGTTCGCCCAGCAGGTCGACCATGCGCGAGCTGTCGTACTCGTTCATCTGGCAACCGTGGGTTTCGATATAAAGCTTCTTGGCCATTACGCGTTCATCAGGCGGCTGCAAAGGACCGCGCATTATAGTGGGGTATGCGCCGGCTTCCTAGGGTGGCCCGCCCTATGGCTGTGGTATGCTGCGCGTCTTCCCTTACTAGCCGTTATGCGCCCCGATGAGCCAAGAGCAACCGTCCATTTACCGCGTGATATTCCTCAACCAGGGCCAGGTGTTCGAGATGTACGCCCGGCAGATCTTCCAGAGCGAGCTGTGGGGGTTTCTGGAGGTCGAGGAATTCGTGTTCGGCGAGCGCACCCAGGTGATCGTCGACCCCGCCGAAGAAAAGCTCAAGGCGCAGTTCGAGGGCGTGAAGCGCAGTTTCGTGCCGATGCACGCGATCGTGCGTATCGATGAGGTCGAGCGCCTGGGCACGGCGAAGATTTCCGAAGCCCCGAGCATGGGCAACGTGATGCCGTTTCCGGTGCCGGCGCCGCAGAAGTAGCGCCTGGGCAAAGGCCCAGGCAGCCCTACGGCAGCGGCGAAAACGGCGTGCGCCCGTCCGCCGTTTGCAGCTCGTTCAGGTATTTGCGGAAAATCTGCCCCAGCACCTGGGTGGCGGTGTTCAAGTCTTGCGGGCTCATCTGCTCTTGCACTTCATCGGCGCTGTCGAGGGCGTCTTCGGCGCCGTTGACGGCGGCCATCTTCAGCACGATGTAAGCCTGGATGTTGTTGGCCGGCACCGCTTCGCCGTGGAAGAACATCAGCCCCAGCCGGTACTGCGCCTCGGGGTGGCCCTGCAGCGAGGCCTGCTCGAAGTAGTTCAGCGCCTGGGGGAGGTCCTGGGTGGTGGCCTTGCCGTCGTAGTAGAACGCACCCAGCTCGTATTGCGCCTGCGCGTCACCGGCCTTGGCCTGCTGCTGGCAGCTGGCCACGGCCTGGGCAAGGTCGGCGGGCACGGCGTCGAGGCTGCAGTGGCCCTGAGCCGGGACCAGCAGCGAGTTCCCGTCTGCCTGGGCCAGCAGGGGCTGTGCGAGCAACAGGCAGCCCAATGCCAGGGCGCGGCCGGTGCGGTTCATGGGGAATGCGGTACCTCTGCGCGGTAGCACGTGGCTACCCTGGAATCACTTTCACTACATTATGAAATAAGCCGGGGGCCGCTTACAAAGTGTTTACCGGCTTTTTTACCAACTGTGCCGCGGCGGTGCCCTTGAACAGCGCCGCGGCAAGGCTCACAGGCGGGCGAATGCGCGCTCCGCGGCCTCCAGGGTGATGGCCAGTTCCGCGTCGCCATGGGCGATCGAGGTGAAGCCGGCTTCGAAGGCGCTGGGCGCCAGGTACACGCCGCCTTCGAGCATGTAGTGGAAAAAGCGCTTGAAGCGTTCGGCGTCGCTGGCCATCACGTCTTCGAAGGTCACGATGCTGCTGGCATCGCTGAAGTACAGCCCGAACATGCCGCCGGCCTGGGTGGTCACGAACGGCACGCCAGCGGCGGCGGCGCGTTGCTGCAGGCCGCTGAGCAGGCGCGTGGTGAACGCGCTCAGGCGCTCGTGGAAGCCCGGCTGGCTGATCAGCCGCAGGGTGGTCAGGCCGGCGGCCATCGCCAGTGGGTTACCCGACAGGGTGCCGGCCTGGTACACCGGGCCCAGCGGGGCGATGTGCGACATGATCGCGCGCTTGCCGCCGAAGCAGCCCACCGGCATGCCGCCGCCGATGATCTTGCCGAAGGTGGAAAGGTCTGGGGTGACCCCGTAGTAGGCCTGGGCGCCGCCGAGGGCGACGCGGAAACCGGTCATCACTTCGTCGAAAATCAGCACCACGCCGTGCTGGTCGCACAACTGGCGCAGGCCCTGCAAAAAGCCTTCGGCCGGTGGTACGCAGTTCATGTTGCCGGCCACCGGCTCGACGATGATGCACGCCACTTCATCGCCCTGGCGGGCGAGCAGCTTCTCGACTTCGGCCAGGTTGTTGAAGGGCAGGGTCAGGGTGTGCTGGGCGAACGCCGCCGGCACGCCGGGCGAGCTGGGCACGCCGAGGGTCAGGGCGCCGGAGCCGGCCTTGACCAGCAGGCTGTCGGAGTGGCCGTGGTAGCAGCCCTCGAACTTGATGATGCTGTCGCGGCCGGTGTAGCCACGGGCCAGGCGAATGGCGCTCATGGTCGCCTCGGTGCCCGAGCTGACCATCCGTACCATTTCCATCGACGGCACCAGGCTGCACACCAACTCGGCCATTTCGGTTTCCAGCGCGGTCGGCGCGCCGTAGCTCAGGCCGTGGTCGAGCTGGGCGCGCACCGCACCGAGCACCTCGGGGTGGCTGTGGCCGAGGATCATCGGCCCCCAGGAGCCGACGTAATCCACGTAGCGCTTGTCGTCTTCATCGACCACGTAGGCGCCTTCGGCATGCTTGAAGAACAGCGGCGTGCCGCCAACGCTCTTGAAGGCGCGCACCGGCGAGTTGACCCCGCCGGGGATGTGTTTTTGCGCGTGTTCGAACAGGGTTTCGGAACGGGACATGGCAAGTACTCTCGAAAACGGGGAAAACGGTCAGAGGCCCAGCAGCGCATTGAAGGCGCGGGCCCGGCGGGTGACGTCCTGGGGAGTGTCGGCGTTGAACAGGCCACCGATCACCGCGAGGAGGTCGGCGCCGCGCTCGACCAGCGGCGCGGCGTTCTCCACGGTTATGCCGCCGATCACGCAGATGGGCAGTTTCAGTTCGGCGCGGGCCTGCTCCAGCACAGCCAGGCTGGCCGGCGCGGCCTGGGGTTTGACCGCGGAGTCGTAAAAGCGCCCGAATGCCACATAGCTGGCGCCTTGCGCCGCGGCCTGGCGGGCCAGCTCGACGCTGGCGTGGCAGGTGGCGCCGATGATCGCCTGGCGGCCGAGCAGGGTGCGCGCGGCCGGCAGCGGGCCGTCGGTTTGGCCCAGGTGCACGCCCACGCCAAGCTTGGCCGCCAACTCGGCGTCGTCGTTGATCAGCAACTGGGTTTTGTACGGCTCGCACAGCTTTATCAAGGCGCTGGCTTCACGCAGGCGGCGCGAGGCGTCGTGGGTTTTGTCGCGGTACTGCAGCAGCGCCAGGCCGCCATCGAGGGCCGCCTGCACGTAGCTCAAGAAGCGGTTGGCCAGCAAGGCCTGGTCGGTTACGGCGTAGAGGCCACGGCGTTTCATCAAGGGCACCTCGCTGGGCCGTATCAACTGCAGTAATCGAGCGGCAGGCGGCGCGGCACGTACTGGCCCTTGCCGAGCTGCTCGGCGTCACGCAGGGTGCGCCAGGTGTAGTCGAGCGCCGAGCGCACCGCGCTTTCAAGGCCTTCGCCCAAGGCCAGGCGGCCGGCCAGGGCGCTGGCCAGGGTGCAGCCGGAACCATGGTAGCTGCCCGGCAGGCGCTGGCAAGTGGAGACCTGGCGCAGCCCATCGCGGCCGTAGAAGCGGTTGTGGATCTCGGCTTCATCGCCATGGCCGCCGGTGATCAGCACGTGCTGGCCGTGGGCCAGGAGCTTGCGCGCGCAGTCATCGGCGCTGCCCTCTGGCAGTTCGGCGAGGATGCGTGCCTCGGGCAGGTTGGGCGTGGCCACGGTGGCCAGCGGCAGGAGTTTTTCGCGGATCGCGTAGCCGACTTCGTCTTTGCCCAGGCGGCCACCGCCGCCCGCGCGCAGCACTGGGTCGCAGACCACCGGAATGTGCGGGTGGGCCTGGAGGATGCTGACCACGGTGTCGACCATTTCCAGCGAGCCGAGCATGCCCAGCTTGATCGCGCGCACGGTGGAATCGGCCAGCACGGCGTTGGCCTGGGCCAGCACCCATTCGCGGTCGAGCACGCGGAAGTCACTGACGTTGACGGTGTCTTGCACGGTCAGTGCGGTCACCGCCGGCGCGGCATGGCAGCCTTGGGCCAACAGGGCTTCGATATCGGCCTGCAGGCCGGCACCACCACTAGGGTCGTGGCCAGACAGGCACAGCACAACGGGGCGGGAGCTGTATATATTCATGGGCGGCGAGTTTACCACCAAAGCGCCCTGATCCGCTCATCGGCGCAGCGCCGGGCGGCAGGCTTTTTTCGCCGCCCAGCGTGCCATTTTGCGACGAGAAAATCCCTGTAAGCGGCATGCCAGAGCGGCTGTATGGCTTTGTAAGCGGCTTCGTACATAATGGCCCAAGGCTATGCTAGGATGCCGCGAAACCGAAAACAGGCCGATCGCTACGCCGTCTCTAGGGAATGGGGGCTTCCCGGCGTCCTACGGCCAGGTAAAGCTGGGGCACCATGCGCTATATCCTCATTCTGTTGCTTGGCTGGCTGCCGATGCTGGCCGGGGCTGTCGACTTCGATGATGCCACCCGTACCCTGCCGCTGGGCCGGGTGATGCAAGTGCTCGAAGACCCGTCCGGCGAGGCGACCATCGACCAGGTGGTGGCCGCCGCGAAGGCCGGCAAGCTGCACACCAATGGCAGCGATGTGCTCAACGCGGGGTACTCCACCTCGGCCTTCTGGGTGCGCGTGCCGCTGCGCTACCTCAACCCGCAAGAACCTGCCCGCGTGCGCCATTGGCTGCTGGAACTGGCCTACCCGCCGATGGACCACGTCGACCTTTACCTGGCCGATGCCGGCGGGCAGTTCCAACTGGCCGCGCGCACCGGCGACGAACTGCCCTGGGCCGACCGGCCGATCAAGCAGAACAACTATGTGTTCGAACTGCCCTTCGAACCCGGGCAGGAAAAGGTGGTGTACCTGCGGGTGCAGAGCGAAGGCTCAGTGCAGGTACCGCTGGCGCTGTGGGCGCCCACCGCCTACCTCGAAGACCAGCCCGTGCGCCTGTACGTGCTGGGGATGATCTACGGCGTGCTGTTGGTGATGCTGGTGTACAACCTGTTCATCTACCTCAGCGTGCGCGACACCAGTTACCTGTATTACATCCTCTACATTGGCTCGTTCGGGCTGTACCAGGTATCGGTCAACGGCGCCGGGGTGGAATTCCTCTGGCCGAACAACCCCTGGTGGGCCAACGCCGCCACGCCGTTCTTCATCGGCGCGGCGGGCTTTTTCGGCTGCCAGTTCACCCGCAACTTCCTGCGCACCGCGCAGTTCAGCCGCTGGAGCGACCGCCTGCTCAAGGGCCTGATGGCCTGGGGCGCGTTGGTGATGGTGCTGGCGCTGGCCGCTAGCTACGCGCTGTCGCTGCGCCTGGCCACGGCGCTGGCGCTGGTGTTCACCCTGGTGATCTTCTGCACCGGCGTGCTGGCCTGGTGGCGTGGCCTGCGCCAGGCGCGGTACTTCATGATCGCCTGGACGGCCTTTTTGCTCGGTGGCGTGGTCAACACCCTGATGGTGCTGGGCCTGCTGCCGAACGTGTTCCTGACCATGTACGCCAGCCAGTTGGGTTCGGCGCTGGAAGTGGCGCTGCTGTCGCTGGCGCTGGCCGACCGCATCAACGTGATGCGCGAAGAGCAGGCGCGGGTGCTGCGCGAGGCCGGGCAGAAGCTCGAGGCGATGAACCAGCAGTTGTCGGTGAGCAACCGCCTGAAAGACGAGTTCCTCGCCACCCTGACCCACGAGCTGCGCACCCCCATGAACGGCGTGATCGGCTCGCTCGAGCTGATGCAAACCGTGCCGATGGACGCCGAGCTGGCCCAGTACCAACAGACCGCCGCCCACTCGGCGCGCGACATGATGCGCATGGTCGATGACATCCTTGTGCTCTCCGAGCTGCAAGCCGGGCGGCTGCTGCCGCGGCATGAGCCGTTCCGCCTGCGCGCGCTGCTCGAAAGCCTGCACATGCAGTACGCCGCCAGCGCCGAGGCCAAGGGCCTGGCGTTCAGCGTCGAGGTGGGGCCGGCGCTGCCCGAACGTTTGCGTGGCGACTCGAAAAAGCTCGCTTTGGCCTTGGGCTGCCTGCTCGATAACGCCATCAAGTTCACCCGCAAAGGCGCCGTGAGCCTGGCGGTGGCCCAGCGCGGCGAAGCCGGCGCCCAGGTGGTGATCACCTTCGCGGTGACCGACACCGGCATCGGCTTTGACCTCGACGACGACGTGCTGTACCAGCGCTTCTACCAGGTAGACGGCTCGATGACCCGTGAGCACGGCGGCCTGGGCATTGGCTTGGCGATCTGCCGGCAGGTGATCGAGTTGCTCGGCGGGCGCCTGGCGCACCGTTCGGTGCCGGGGGAGGGCAGTTGCTTCGAGGTCGAGCTGGCGCTGGGCTGGGTCGAGGGCGAGCTGCCGGTGGCCAGCAGCGGCCCGCTGGCTCCGCCACTGCTGCTGCGCCAGCCCCAGGCCTGCACGGTGTTGCTGATCGACGATCACAGCGTCGACCTGCTGGTGTTGCGCGGCATGCTGCTCAAACTCGGTTACCGGGTGCGCAGCGCCGACGGCTATGAGGCGGCGCTGGCGCTGCTGCAGACCGAACCGGTGGATGCCGTGCTGCTCGACAGCGTGGCCCAGGCCGCGCCGCTGCGCGCCGCCCGCGCCGAGGCCCCGCCAGCGCTGCTGGCGTTGTTGGCCAGTGGCACGCCGGCGCAGCGTGAGGCCTGGCTGGCGGCCGGGGTGGAGCAGGTGCTGGAGCGGCCGGTGCGCTTCGAAGAGTTGCAAGCGGCGTTGCAGCGGGCGTTGTTGAGCCAGCCTGCGGTGGAGCGAGTGGGGGCTTAACGGCCTATCGCCCGCAACACCGCGTATTGGCGGGGCATTCCAACGGCAGCGTGGTGGTGCAATGAAGTACGCCCTCGCGCGCAAGCGCGGCGCCTACACTTCAGGGCATCCCCAGCCTTGGAGCCCCCCATGGACCTGCGCGCCTTCGCCGAAACCCACGCGGTGACCAACCAACCGCCCTTGTTCGATGGCCATAACCTCTACCGCGTCGATGTACCCCTGCAACACTGGGTGCAGCGCTTCGGCGGCGGTTGGGCCGAGGCGCGCATCGATGCCTATGGCGCGCTGGCAGGCGGCCCGCTGATGGCCGCGGGGTTTCTCGCCAACGCCCACCCGCCGTGCTTCCACAGCCATGATCGCCAGGGCCACCGCATCGATGCGGTGGAGTTTCACCCGGCCTACCACGAGTTGATGCGCACGGCGGTGGAGCACGGCCTGCCCTCGCTGCCCTGGGCCGAGCCGCGCCCTGGCGCCCACGTGGCGCGCGCGGCGATGACCTACCTGCACACCCAGGCCGAGCCCGGCAGCGGCTGCCCGCTGACCATGACCTTCGCCAGCGTGCCGGCCTTGCGCCGCCAACCCGGGCTGGCCGAGCAGTGGCTGCCCAAGGTGCTGGCGCGCAGCTATGACCCGCGCAATGTACCGGCCGAGGCCAAGGCTGGGGTGACGATCGGCATGGCCATGACCGAGAAGCAAGGCGGCACCGACGTGCGCGCCAACACCACCCGCGCCTACCCGGTGGGCCAGGGCGGCCCCGGCCAGGCCTATGAGCTGCTGGGCCACAAGTGGTTCTGCTCGGCGCCGATGTGCGACGCCTTCCTCACCCTGGCCCAGACCGAGCGCGGCCTGGGCTGTTTCTTGCTGCCGCGCCACCGCCCCGACGGCAGCCGCAACGAGCTGTACATCCAGCGCCTGAAAGACAAGCTCGGCAACCGTTCCAACGCCTCCAGCGAAATCGAACTGCGCGGCGCCCTGGCCTGGCTGATCGGTGAAGAGGGCGAGGGCGTGCCAACCATCATCGAGATGGTGGCGATGACCCGCTTCGACTGCATGGTCGGTTCCAGCGCGCTGATGCGCCAAGGGCTGACCCAGGCCCTGCATCACTGCGCCTACCGCCAGGTCGGCGGGCGCGTGCTGGCCGCGCAGCCACTGATGCAGAACGTGCTGGCCGACCTCGCCCTCGAGAGCGAAGCCGCGCTGGCCTTGAGCCTGCGCATGGCCCAGGCGCTGGACCACCTCGGCGACCGCCAGCAGGCGCTGTTTGCCCGGCTGGTCACGGCGGTGGGCAAGTACTGGATTTGCAAGCGCGCCCCGGCGATGCTCAACGAAGCCGCCGAATGCCTGGGCGGCGCCGGCTACATCGAAGACAGCGTGCTGCCGCGGCTGTACCGCGAGGCACCGGTGAACTCGATCTGGGAGGGTTCGGGCAACGTGCAGTGCCTGGATGTGCTGCGCGCGCTGGGCAAAGAACCCGGCGTGCTCGACGCGTTGTACGCCGAACTCGGCGACGGCGCGGGCGAGCCGCGGCTGGCCGCCGCCATCGGCAACCTCAAGGCGGAACTGGCCGACACCCGCGACGTGCAGTACCGCGCCCGCCACCTGACCGAGCGCATCGCCCTGACCCTGCAAGCCAAGCTGTTGCTCGAAGCCGGCAACAGCGAGGTCAGCGATGCGTTTATCGCCAGCCGCCTGGCCGCCGGCGGCGGTGCCTTTGGCACCTTGCCGCGCGGGGTGGCGGTACAGGCGCTGGTGGCGCGGGCCAGCCCGGGGGTGTAGCCGACGCCGAAGGTGCCTTTGCAAAATATTGCAGGCAAGATGGGCGCGTGCCAGATCAGAAGGATGTGAATCGTGACTGCCAACACCCCCAGCTTTACTGTTGCCGCCAGCCCGCAAGCGGCTGTAGACCTCCTGGCATCGCTGCATGCACGCGCCACCGGCGCCCTGAGCCAGGCGCTCAAGCGCTACCTGAAGGACCGCACCGAGCCCAGCGCGGCCGAGCGCGAGCTGTTTCGTTACCCGCTGCTGCGGGTGGTATACCAATCCCACGGCGAGGTGCCCAGCACCACCCGCGCCTACGCCAAGCTGCAGGCACCGGGCACTTATGCGGTCACCGTGACCCAGCCGGCGGCGTTTTCCAGTTACCTGCTCGAGCAGCTCGGCCCGCTGGTGCGGGATTTCGACGTGACCCTCGAAGTGGGCCCAAGCGAGCAGAACATCCCCTATCCCTATGTGGTCGACCAGGGCGATGAGCTGGCCGGCACCGGTGTGACCGCCGCCGAGCTGGCGCGGGTGTTTCCCAGCACCGACCTCTCGGCCGCCACCGACAGCATCCCCGACGGCCTCTACGACTGGGGCAGCGGCGGCCCGCTGCCGCTGGCGCTGTTCGACGCCGCGCGCACGGACTTCTCCCTGCGCCGCCTGGTGCACTACACCGGCAGCGACTGGCGGCATGTGCAGCCGTGGATCCTGCTCACCAACTACCACCGTTATGTCGACCAGTTCGTCGCCCATGGCCTGGAGCAACTGCAGGCCGACCCGCGCTTCGTGCGCCTGGTGATGCCGGGCAACGTGATCATCGAAAAGGGCATGGACAACGGCGAGGCCCAGGCGCTGGTGGCCAGCGTGGTGTGGCACCGCTACCAGATGCCGGCCTACCACCTGATCGCCGCCGACGGCGACGGCGTGACCCTGGTGAACATCGGCGTGGGCCCGTCGAACGCGAAGAACATCACCGACCACCTGGCCGTGCTGCGCCCGCACTGCTGGCTGATGATCGGCCACTGTGGCGGCCTGCGCCAATCGCAGACCATCGGCGACTACGTGCTGGCCCACGCCTACATGCGCCGCGACGGCATCCTCGACCGCCTGGTACCACCGCATATTCCGATCCCGGCGCTGGCCGAGGTGCAACTGGCGTTGCAGGAAGCCGCCGCGCAGATCACCGGCGAGCGCGGCGACGAGCTGAAAAAACGCCTGCGCACCGGCACCGTGCTGACCTACGACGACCGCAACTGGGAGCTGCGCTGGGCCCAGGAACGGCCGCTGATCAACCTCTCGCGGGCCGTGGCGGTCGACATGGAAAGCGGCACCATCGCCGCCCAGGGCTATCGCCTGCGGGTGCCGTATGGCACCTTGCTGTGCGTGTCGGACAAACCCCTGCACAGCGAGATCAAGCTGCCCGGCTCGGCCAACGCCTTCTATAACCGCGCCGTGAGCCAGCATTTGAAGATCGGCATCGCCGCCCTCGACCTGCTGCGCACGGAACTGAACTCGTTGCACTCGCGCAAGCTGCGCAGCTTCGACGAACCGCCGTTCCGCTGAGTTTGCCTGCACCGGCGGGGCTGCTTATCCTAGCGGCCTCGCTTTGCCAGGCCCTCGACCATGCCCGCACCACCCCGCCGCCCCTCCGCGCCCCGCCGCGTGGCCAAAGCCGCACCGGCCAGCCCACGCCTGCTGCTGCTGAACAAACCCTTCGATGTGCTGACCCAGTTCAACGACGAAGCCGGCCGCGCCACCCTCAAGGATTTCGTCGAGGTCGCTGGCGTGTACCCGGCCGGGCGCCTCGACCGCGACAGCGAGGGCCTGCTGCTGTTGACCAACGACGGCCGCCTGCAGGCGCGCATCGCCGACCCCAAGCACAAATTGCCAAAAACCTATTGGGTGCAGGTAGAGGGCGAGCCGACCGAGGCGCAACTCCAGCAACTGCGCAGCGGCGTGCAACTCAACGACGGCCCGACCTTGCCCGCCGAATGCCGCGCGCTGGAGGCGCCCGCGCTGTGGGAGCGCCAGCCGCCGGTGCGCTTTCGCAAAAGCGTGCCCACCGCCTGGCTTGAGTTGGTGATCCGCGAGGGCCGCAACCGCCAGGTGCGGCGCATGACCGCCGCCGTCGGCCTGCCCACCCTGCGCCTGGTGCGGGTGCGCATCGGCCCGTGGGCGCTCGACGGCTTGCAGCCCGGGCAGTGGCGCGAGGTGCCTGCCGCGCTCTAACGCAGGTGGGTGAGTGGCAGCTCCGTGCTGCCCAACACCTGGTTGAGCACAAAGCTTGAACGCACGCTGGTCACCCCCTCGATGCGGGTGAGGTGGCCCAGCAGCAACTGCTGGTAGTGGTCCATGTCTTGCACCACCACCTTCAGTTGGTAGTCCGCCTCCATGCCGGTGACCAGGCTGCATTCCAGCACCTGGGGTAGGCTGCGGATCACCGCTTCGAAGTTCTCGAAGCGTTCGGGGGTGTGGCGGTCCATGCCGATGAACACGTAGGCGGTCAGGCTCAGGCCTAGCTTTTTACGGTCCAGCAGGGCCACCTGGCGGGCAATGTAGCCGTCGTCTTCAAGCTGTTTGACCCGCCGCGAGCAAGGCGAGGGCGACAGGCCGATGCGTTCGGCCAGTTCCTGGTTGGAAATGCGCGCGTCGCGCTGCAATTGCGCGAGAATACTCAGGTCATAGCGGTCCAGCTTGCTCATCACAGCGTTCTCTTTTCCGATGGTTGCCGTGAATTATGGTTGCTGAGTGAAAAATTGCGCAAGTGCTCTGAGATTGAGCAATTTTCGCAATCACCTGCCGCGGCCTCGGGCGTAAGCTTTACCTCAGAATCACTGCCCGGACACACGTCCACGGCGGCGGGCCCAAGCAGGCCCTCCGCGGCCGCCAGCCCCACCGGGCTGGGCCTGGCCCCCGGGCTGCACACCTGCCCAGAAGGCGGGGTGAGGTGAGCCGGCGCCAAAAGCGTTGTGCCTGGACGCAAGAACTGACAAGGGAAAACCGACGGGTTTTCCCTTTTTTTATGGTTTTTTTTGCGCGCCCTGGCGCAGATGAAATCTGTAGCCATCGCGATACGCCACCCGGCCAGGCTGATACAGTAACCGCAGAACCGCCTGTGGTTTTCCCGGTCTTACACAGTGTGCCTTTCCTGATGAGCAAACCCATGAGTACGAGCCTCTGGCGCCTGGCCAGCGCAAGCCTGTTGTGCCTGGCCGTGGCCGGCGTTGCCCAGGCCGAAAGCAATGGCCCCACCCCGCCACCGGGGTTGATCCAGGGTGGCCATGGGGGCGGTGGCGGCCAGCAGAGCGAGCCCAGGCCGAGCGCGCCGCCACAAAACGCCCCGCGCCCGCAGCCGAACTACAACCCCGGCGGCAACAACCCCGGCGCTGGCCGCCCGCAGGGCCAGGGCTGGCAGCAAAACCCCAACGCCGGGCAAGAGGCGCCGCGCGGCAACCCGCTGCAGCCCCACCCCGATAGCGTACGCCAGAGCCAGCCGCCGATCCGCGGCGACTACCGCGACCTGCAACCGCAGAACCGCCGCTACGAAGCCGGCGGCGCCGACCAGCGCCGCGACAACGGCCCGCGTGGTGGCGGCTGGGGCTCCGGCCCGCAGTACCGCCCGGGGCAAATGGTCGACCGCTTCCCCGAGCAAAACTACCGGGTGCCGTACCGCGGCCAGGATTACTTCTATTCCGGTGGCTATTGGTATCGCCCGCAGGCCGGGCGCTACATCGTGGTCAACCCGCCCTATGGCATCCGCACCCGCTACCTGCCGGATTACGCCGAGCGCATGTGGATCGGCGGCACGGTGTTCTTCGTCGCTGCCGGCACCTATTACCAGTGGGCCGACAGCGAGCAGGACTACGTCGTCGTCAACCCGCCGCAAGGCGTGCCGGTCAGCCAGCCGGTGCCGGCGCAACCGGTGCAGCAACAAGCCAATGGCTATGACGTGGCCATCTACCCGGCCAACGGCCAAAGCCCCGCCCAGTTGGAGCGCGACCGCTACGAATGCCAGCAGTGGGCCAGCCAGCAAAGCGGCTTCGACCCCCGCACCGCCACCTACGCGCCGGCCGACGCGGTGGTGTACACCTACCGGCAAAACCTTGCCAACTGCCTGGTGCAGCGCGGCTACGGGGTGAACTGAGGCTGCGCCTTGGCCACCACTTCCTGAGGGTCGGCGTGCACCAGCACCTCGGCCTTCGGGTACTCGCCGATGATCGCGCTTTCCACCTGTTCGCACAGCGCGTGGGCGGCGGTCAGGCTGAGGGCCCCGGGTAGCTCCACATGCACCTGCACGAACCAATGGTTACCGGAGATGCGCGTGCGCAGGTCGTGGGCGCCGAGCACCCCGGGAACATTGCAGGCCAGGGCCAGCATCTGCTCGCTCACATCCTGGGGCAGCTCTTTGTCCATGAGGATCTCGACGCTCTCCTTGGCGATGTGCACCGCGCTCCAGAGGATGTACAGCGCAATCCCCAGGCCGAACAGCGCGTCCAGCTGCGGCCAGCCAAAGCCGGCGAGCAGCAACGCCACCAGGATGCTGCCGTTGAGCATGAGGTCTGAGCGGTAATGCAGCGAGTCGGCGCGCACCGCGGTCGAGCCGGTTTCGCGGATCACCTTGTGCTGCAAGGCCAGCAGCGCCACCGTCAGCACCAGCGACAGCAGCATCACCAGCACGCCCAGCCCCGGGCTGCCGATCGGCTCGGGCGAGTGCAGGCGCTCGGCGGCTTGTACCCCGATCATCAGCGCACTCACGCCAATGAACAGCGCCTGGCCCATGCCGGCCAGGGCCTCGGCCTTGCCGTGGCCATAACGGTGGTCGTCGTCGGCCGGGCGCAGGGCGTAATGAATGGCCAACAGGTTCAGCAGCGAGGCGGCGCCGTCGAGTACCGAGTCGGTCAGCCCGGCCAGCAGGCTGACCGAACCACTGAGGTACCACGCCACCGCCTTGGCCACGATGAGAATACTCGCCACGCACAGCGACGCCCGGGTGGCCAGGCGCAGCAGGCGAGCGTGGCGCTCGCTGGCAGCCTTGGGCATCAGGCTGCCGGCACCAGGCCGTAGCTGGCGAGCTGCTCGGTGCTACCCCGGTGCTCGATCAAGCGCGGGTCATCCAGCGGCAGGTGGCGGCCAAGCTCTTGCTGCAGGATGGCCTGCAGGCGGGTGCGGTCTACCGAGCCGTCGGGTTGCACGGCCGGGCGCAGCTTGGCCGGGTCGACCTGGGCATGGGTGCCGTTGGGCAGGTAGATGGCGCCAGTGGCGATGTCGACGCCGAAGGCGATCACACCGGGGATCACATAGAACAGCAGGCCAACGGCGTCGAGCACGGCGATGACCGGGTCGATCTGGCCTTCTATCTGGCCACGGCGGTCAGGCCAGAACAGGGTGCCGCAGCCGACCAGTTGGGTGAGCAAGGTGGCCACCAGGGCACTGCCGATCACACGGGGGGAAATGCGCATGAAACACTCCTGGAAGAAGAAGGGGAAACGCTACGATACAGGCTAAATGATACCGCTGGATGTTCAGACCGCGAGGGTGGGTTTGGGTTTTGTGCGGCGGTGGGTTTTGCGTGATGTTTCTGGGTGGATTATTCCTACAACAATTTACCCATTTTCACGCGCAGGTTTGCGAATTGTCTGGCTTACAGCGGGGAGGGCACCGGGAAACAATCCCCCGCGACCTTCCGCCGTCCAAGGATGCCCAGCCATGCCGCCACACGCCCCCTCACGGTGGCCCGCCCCACAGGCGCGCCGCCCATGAGCCAAGCCTTCGCCCCTTACACTCGCTATTCCCTCACTATCCAAGGCCTCGACGCCGCCATTGACGTCATCGCCTTCGAAGGTGAAGAGCACCTCAGCCAGCCCTTCAGTTACCAGATCGAATTCGACTCCAGCGCGCTGGACATCCACCCCGACCAGGTCCTGGCCAAGGAGGCCAGCCTGGTGCTGCACGCCGCCCCGGTCAAACCCGCCTGGGCCGGCCAGCAGGTTCAACAACCGGCCCCACTGCGCTCGATCTTCGGCTTCATCACCGGCTTCAAGCACCTCAAGCGCAGCAAAGAACAAACCCACTACCAGGTCACGTTGCAACCGCGCCTGGCGCTGCTCGGCCGCGGCCAGTACTCGCGGATCTTCCAGCACCAGAGCATCCCGGAAATCGTCAAAAGCGTGCTGGTGGAGCACAACCAGTTCCCCACCTACGAATGCCGCTTCGAACTCGCCCGCGAGTACGCCAAGCGCGAACAGGTGATGCAGTACGCCGAAAGCGACCTGGCCTTCATCGACCGCCTGCTGGCCGAGGTGGGCATCTGGTACCGCTTCGCCGAGATCCACAGCGGCGGCATCGGCGTGATGCACTTTCACGACGACCAGTTCACCCCGCCCACCGCCACGGCGTTGCCCTGCGTGGCCGAAGCCGGCCTGGCCAACGACGGCGAAGACGCCGTGTGGGCCCTGCGCGCCGAGCACCAGGTGGTGGAAAAAGCCGTGCGCGTGCGCCACTACAGCTACATGGACCTCAGCCCGCTGTCCAACGGTGGGGTCGACGCCGGCCGCGCCTACGACGAAGACGTGGGCGTGGACCACACCCGCGGCAACGCCACCACCACCCGCGGCCTGGCCTACCACCTCGACGACTGCTTCGTCGACGTCGGCGACACCATCGACCGCGGCCGCCAACTGCCCAGCCCCAGCGCCTACTTCAGCGCGCGGCTGCTGCACGAACGCTACCTCAACGGGCAAACCCGCCTGAGCGGCGAAAGCAGCTGCGCCAGCCTCGCCCCCGGGCAAACCCTGCCCATCAGCAACGGCCCGCCGCAGGCCTTCGCCGAAGGCGTGAGCATCACCCACACCCGCGTGCGCGGCCACCGCCAGCGCAACTACCAGGTGCAGTTCAGCGGCATCCCCTTTATAGAAAGCGTCGCCTACCGCCCGCCACTCAAGCCCAAGCCGGTGATGGCCGGCACCCTGCCGGCGCGGGTGACCGAACGCTTCGACCCCGGCCGCCCCTACGCCGACCTCGACAACGACGGCCGCTACCGCGTGCGCTTCGTGTTCGACCTGCACCCCTGGCCCAAGGGCGAAGAAAGTAAATGGCTACGCCTGGCCCGGCCCTACGCCGGCGCCAAGCACGGCCTGCACCTGCCGCTGATACCCGGCACCGAAGTGGCGATCGCCTTCGAACACGGCGACCCCGACCGCCCCTACATCGCCCACGCGCTGCACGACAAACAGCATGTGGACCCCGTGAACCGCTTCAACGAAACCCGCAACGTGCTGCGCACCCCGGCCAACAACAAGCTGCGCATGGAAGACCGCCGCGGTGAGGAGCACGTGAAGCTGAGCACCGAGTTTGGCGGCAAGAGCCAGTTGAACTTGGGGCATCTGGTGGATGCCGCGAAGCACAAGCGCGGCGAGGGGTTTGAGCTGCGTACCGATGCCTGGGGGGTGTTAAGGGCGGGGAAGGGGGTGTTGGTCAGTGCTGATGAGCAGGTGAAGGCGGGGGGCCAGGCCGCCGACATCAGCGCCGCCATGGGCCGCCTGCGCCAGGCCAGCGACCAGTTGCAGCGGCTCTCCGACGATGCCAGCGCCGCCAAGGCCGAACCCGCCGACCTGCACGCCCAGCTCAGCCTGCTCAACGACCGGCTCGATACGCTGCAAGCCTCCGTCGCCCTGCTCAGCGCGCCCCAGGGCATGGCCCTGAGCAGCGGCGAGCACCTGCAACTGGCCGCCGACGGCAACCTGCTGCAAAGCGCCGGCAATAACGCCAGCCTCAGCGTGGCCAAGCGGCTGTTCATGGGCGTGGGCGAGGGGCTGAGCCTGTTCGTGCGCAAGCTCGGCTTCAAGCTGGTCGCCAACCAGGGCGCGGTCACCGTGCAGGCGCAGAACGACCAGATGGAACTGCTCGCCCGGCACAACCTGGCGCTGGTGAGCACCGAGCGCGAAGTGCACATCAGCGCCAAGCAGAAAATCATCCTCAATGCCGGTGGCACCTACCTGACCCTGGGCCCGGCGGGGATCGAGCTGGGCACCGAGGCGGATGTGAAGGTGAAGGCCAAGCGCTTCGAATACAGCGGCGCGGCGAGCATGGGGCTGCAGCACCCGGAGTATCCGCAGTTGCAGAGCAAGGAGGTGTTGCGGCTGAGCGTGCCGCGCACGCCGAATGCCGCGAGCCAGGGTTGGGCGGGCATGCCCTACCAGCTGTATGCCCACGGCACGTTGCTGCAAGAAGGCGTGCTCGATGCCAGCGGGCAGTTGGCGGTTGAGCACCAGGTCGTGACGGGGCAGTACGTGCTCAAGCTTGCGAACGGTGTGCAGTACCGCCTGCCGGTGCCCGCAGCCTACCGCAATGAAGCGCAGGGGCACCTGGCCAATGCCGGCCTGCATCAACACCCGGTGGCGGCCAACCCGGACATCAACCAACCGGCTTCTCACAGCGACCACCGCGCGCTGTACCAGGCCGCGCTCGATGCGCAACACCCCCACAAGGACGACACCCCATGAGCCAGTGTGAAATCGTAGTACCCGTTGCCCTCAAGGACACCCACACCGCGCACTGCACGGCCCCCTGGTTTGTGCAAAACACCGAGTACCACCCAACCCTGGCGGGTTACATCCCGTTGGTCAACGGGCAAGAAACCTTCCGCGCTGTGCACGAGGCCATCGCGCGTGCGGAAAAAACCGTAGACATCATTTGCTGGGGGTTCCAGCCGTCGATGTACTTCATTCGCGATGGTAAGGCGCCTTCTATTGGTGAGCTGTTGCGGATGAAGGCGGCCAGTGGTGTTGAGGTTCGAATATTGGGGTGGGAGGCGCCCTTGAATTGGGCCGGGTTGGGTGGGGAGGCGAACCTGCCGGGTAAGGGGACTGTGAGCATCAAAAACCGTGAGGGCCAGGTTTCGACTGATCAGCAGTATGAATATGACCGTGAGTGGTTTGCCAAACACACCGGCATCGATACGGGGCCAGGCGTTCTAAAGCAACGGGGCATGTTGGCGAAGATCCCGAAAATAATGTGGCGATCTCCAAACGGCCCTCGATTCATTGGGCGTGGGTTTGGGATTACCGAACGTGCGGAGTTGGTGTATCGCGCCGCCTTCCACGCTCGGGATAAGTTGAGTGCGACCACCTTGGGAAGCATGGCTGCCGCTCCCACCCATCACCAGAAAACGGTATTGGTCGATTACGAATTGCCTGAACGGGCCGTGGGTTTCGTGATGGGCCATAACATGCTTGATGAATACTGGGACTGTGATAAGCATTCAGCTTTGAACCGCTCGGGTTACAGCAAACCAGCACCTAATTGGGGAGCAAGAGGGAAGCTGCCGCGGCAGGACATTTCAAGCCAGGTGAGTGGTCCTGTCCTTGAGCACTTGCACCACAATTTCGCGACGGCCTGGGAGAAAGAAACCCAAGAGGATTTATTAAAAGCCCGAGCCGCGATGGCGATAGGGAAGAGGTTGAAAACCCACACAGGAACCACAGTAGTTGCGCAATTGCTCCGGACTCAACCTCAAGCTGAAAAACGCGACATCGAAAGCCTATACCTGCAAGCCGTAAACAATGCTACCCAGTGCATTTACATTGAAAATCAGTACTTCCGCTGGCCGCCGTTGGCCGAGTTGATAAAAGAAGTCGCCGCCCGGCAGCTCGCGGGTGGGCGCCGGCCAGAAGAACACGGCTCGCTGCACCTGTTCGTCATTACCAACGACGCCGGAGAGGGCATCGGGCCGGGTACTGTGAATACCCAGCGTATGTTGGAGTGCCTCGGGCGCGAGGAGCGGATCCCGGAACTGACCAAACTCAGGCGCATCGACGAGTTGACCAAACGCGCCAGGGAAGAAGGCTTTGAAGCCAGCATGCACCTTGGCCCCTGGCAGGCTCAACTGCTAGCTCGCGAGCGGCAAGCGCGCCTGCAAAGAGACATCGAAGATGTCAAGTCTGGGGAAGTGAAGCGCCCACCGGCGATTCCCGGTTTGAAAGTGCATGTGTGCTCACTGGTGGCTAGCGACTCGCCGGGCGATGACTGGATGCCGGTTTATGTGCACTCGAAGTTGATGATTGTGGACGATGTGTTTACCACCCATGGCTCGGCGAATATCAATAGCCGCAGCATGATGGTCGACAGTGAGATGAATATCGCGCATGACTGGGCGAGTGTGAGTTTGGCGTTGAGGAAGAGGTTGTGGGATTTGCATACGAATGGGGTTGGGGGGCAGGAGGATCCGGCGGAGGCGTTCGAGTCTTGGGAGGAGTTGATGAAGACTAACAAAAAACGTCGAACTGATCGTGATAAGCCTAAAGCTTCGTTAGTTGAGTTCTTTTATGGTGGCGCAGATAGAACGGATTTAGATTGATGTTTAGAATTATTGCTTGGTCGGTGGTGGCGGGTTTCGGGTGGTTAATCACTGATGTATACGGAGTGTCACAGATGGATAAGTTTTCTGAGAGCTTGAAGTTTGAATGCCGTAGTGAGGAATTTCCTATTGCCTCAATAGATAGCGATAAGCTATTTGGATATGCTAGATGGTTGCAAAAGGGAAACCTTCTCGGTGGAGATGAAAAAATCTCAAAAGAGGTCGAAAGGCTCTATCGAATCGCAGCAGAGCATGGGCATAGCAAGGCGAACATAAACCTTCAAAATGGTGCCTTTCGGGGTGACTTTATATTTGAAAGTGACGAGCATGTCCGTTTCAGTGATGTGCTGATTGAACAGGGAGTGGCTACTGGCTATTATTTTGTAGGAAAGCTACTGTACTCTGGTGCTGGTACCTTGCAGCAGGACCCTGAAATGGCTTTACGTTTTTTTCGAAGGGCTGCTGACTTCGGAAGCGCAGAAGCACAGTTTTTGCTCGCAGAGAAGCTTTCGCCAAAAGACGTAGCACCTGCTGTCGCCGAATCTATGTATCTATGCGCTGCCCGACAAGGGCATGCTGGTGCTGGAGTAAGTTTGGGGATTTACTATAGAGAACTAGGTAAATTTCAGAAGGCCCTCGAGGCTTTTCAGTTGGGCGTAGCAGGTGGAAGCAGCACTTCGGCTTCATTTTTAAGTAAAGGCTTCTCAGGTGTGGATGATCAAGACAGTATTTATTATATGGGGCAAGAGAAGGATTTTGAACGATCGAGGCGCTACAAAGAAATTTGGCGTTTGTTGGCAGGGTGGTCTTACGCCAGTCCTGTAGTTCCCGAAATTAACTACGTTTTACCCTTGCCTCCCAGCAAAATTCCTGAATGGGATGGCACGCTAAAGTGGATTGAAATGCGCAAAGCCAATGTCGCTCCCGAGAGACCCAGTGAGGACTTAATCGAGCAGTTGGCCCGTGAAAAAAATCTTGACCCCGCGACCGGCAAACCGATGCCCGGCTCGCCCGCGTTCAGCAACGCAAACTTCCCCGTGCGTATTTGCTGGACAGGTACCGCTTGCCCTACCAGCGGTTACTGGAAAGTGATTTGGCCCATTTCTGGCCAACTGGCGCGTCCGGACGTGATCCAGTACTTCGAAGAGGGGGCAATATTTCCCACCCAGGTGATCAGGACGTACCACCCCCGCTACTGGCCGATGAAAGATAAGTGGACAAGCAAGGTTAGCGGTGTTGAGTGGGGGTTGATGGGGTGAGCACATTGCCACGTGGGAAAATGTTTCAGAGCTTTATTGTCGCATCAATTTTTTGTGTGGTGGCTTCGGCTTTTGCGGAAACGGTCGTCGCGCAAGGCAGTACCGTAATGCCGGAGCACTCTCTTGATTTTACCTGCCAGCACGAAATATTTCATACGATAAGCACCGAAGTGGACTCGATGTTCATGTATGGGCGGTGGTTGCAGCGAAACAACCTGTTGGCGGGAGATGGCTTGGTCAATCGTCAGGTTGAGCGTTTTTATCGTATCGCAGCGGAGCACGGGCATTCGAAGGCCAGTATAAATCTTCAAAATGGTGTGTTTCGGGGAGAGTTCTCGGCTCAGCCGGGAGATTCCCTCCGGTTGAGTGAGAGGCTTATTGAGGCGGAAGTGGCCTCAGGGTATTACTTTGTTGGGGAGATGTTGAGCTCAGGGGCAGGTGGGCTGGATCAAGATTCAGAAATGGCTCTGAGGTACTTTCGTAAAGCTGCTGATCTTGGAAGTGCCGAAGCCCAGTTTTTGATCGCTGAAATACTTTCTCCTCGAGCAATTGCTCCGGCTGTGGCAGCGCAGATGTACCTATGTGCTGCACAGCAAGGGCATGGGAAGTCTGGGGTGACGTTAGGTGTTTTTTAAATGATGGATAGAGAGTATGAAAAAGCGATGCAAGCTTTTCAACTAGGCGTTTCGGCAGGAGACAGTATCGCAGCATCATTTCTGGAGAAAGGATTCCGAGAGCGCCACAAGCCTGGTAGTACATATGATATAGGGCAAGACATAGATATTGAAAGGGCTGCGCGTTACGAGGCCATTGGAGAACGCCTCTATGGATGGTCCTATGCAAACCCAAACGTCCCCGAAATAGACGAAATCGTTCCCCTCCCACCCGCCAAGCTGCCTGAATGGGATGGCACACTTAAATGGGTCAAGGAACGCAAAGCCAACATCGCACCCGAGAAGCCCAGCGAGGATCTAATCGAACGATTGGCCCGTGAAAAAAATCTTGACCCCGCGACCGGTGAACCGATGCCTGGCTCGCCCGCGTTCAGCAACGCAAACTTCCCCGTGCGTATTTGTTGGACAGGTATCGCTTGCCCTACCAGCGGTTACTGGAAAGTGATTTGGCCCATTTCTGGCCAACTGGCGCGTCCGGACGTGATCCAGTACTTCGAAAAGGGGGCAATATTTCCCACCCAGGTGATCAGGACGTACCACCCCCGCTACTGGCCGATGAAAGATAAGTGGATAAGCAAGGTGAGCGGTGTTGAGTGGGGGTTGATGGGGTGAGCACATTGCCACGTGGGAAGATGTTTCAGAGCTTTATTGCCGCATCAATTTTTTGTGTGGTGGCTTCGGCTTTTGCGGAAACGGTCGTCGCGCAAGGCAGTACCGTAATGCCGGAGCACTCTCTTGATTTTACCTGCCAGCACGAAATATTTCATACGATAAGCACCGAAGTGGACTCGATGTTCATGTATGGGCGGTGGTTGCAGCGAAACAACCTGTTGGCAAGAGATGGCTTGGTCAATCGTGAGGTTGAGCGTTTTTATCGTATCGCAGCGGAGCACGGGCATTCGAAGGCCAGTATAAATCTTCAAAATGGTGTGTTTCGGGGAGAGTTCTCGGCTCAGCCGGGAGATTCCCTCCGGTTGAGTGAGAGGCTTATTGAGGCGGAAGTGGCCTCAGGGTATTACTTTGTTGGGGAGATGTTGAGCTCAGGGGCAGGTGGGCTGGATCAAGATTCAGAAATGGCGCTGAAATATTTTCGTAAAGCTGCTGATCTTGGCAGTGCAGATGCCCAGTTTTATCTCGGCAGACTGCTGTCTCCTAAGTTTGCCGAGCCAGCGGTTGCGGAGCAGATGTACAAGTGCTCCGCTCAGCAGGGGCACGGAAAAGCAGGGCTGGCTCTCGGAGTCCGCTTTAAAAATCAGAAAAAATATGATGAGGCTCTGGAAGCCTTCCAGCTTGCGATAGCTGCAGGTGACGAAAGCGCGGCCTCATTTATGGCGAAGGGATTTTCGGGGGTTGAGAAGTCTAATCAACTTCACTATTTGGGGCAGGAGCATGATTCAGAGAGGTCGGAACGCTATAAGCGTATATCTAAGATTCTAGCGGGCTGGTCATATGCAAACCCAAAAGTTCCTGAGATCAACGAGATCGTACCTTTGCCGCCCTCGGCGTTACCGGCCTGGGAAGGTAATTTAAAATGGGTCGATGAGCGTAAAGCCAACCTTCCCCCTATCGAACCCGACGAAGAGCTTATCAAACGGATGGCTGGGGAGAAGAATCTTGATCCGATGACCGGAAAACCGATGCCCGGCTCGCCCGCGTTCAGCAATGCAAACTTCCCCGTGCGTATTTGCTGGACAGGTACCGCTTGCCCTACCAGCGGTTACTGGAAAGTGATTTGGCCCATCTCAGGCCAACTGGCGCGGCCAGACGTGATCCAGTACTTCGAAGAGGGGGCAATATTTCCCACCCAGGTGATCAGGATGTACCACCCCCGCTACTGGCCGATGAAAGATAAGTGGATAAGCAAGGTGAGCGGTGTTGAGTGGGGGTTGATGGGGTGAGCACATTGCCACGCGTGAAGATGTTTCAGAGATGTATTGCTGCGTCACTTTTTTCTGTGGCGGCTTCGGCCTCTGCGGAAGCGGGCATTTCGCAAGGCAGTACCGTAATGCCGGAGCACTCTCTTGATTTTACTTGCCAGCATGAAATGTTTCATACGGTAAGCACCGAAGTGGATTCGATGTTCCTGTACGGGCGGTGGTTGCAGCGAAACAACCTGTTGGCGAGAGATGGCTTGGTCAATCGTCAGGTTGAGCGTTTTTATCGTATCGCAGCGGAGCACGGGCATTCGAAGGCCAGTATAAATCTTCAGAATGGTGTGTTTCGGGGAGAGTTCTCGGCTCAGCCGGGAGATCCCCTCCGGTTGAGTGAGAGGCTTATTGAAGCGGAAGTGGCCTCAGGGTATTACTTTGTTGGGAAGATGTTGAGTTCAGGAGTAGGTGGGCTGGAGCAAGATTCAGAAGTGGCATTGCAATATTTTCGTAAGGCCGCTGACTTGGGAAGTGCAGATGCTCAGTTTTGGATCGCCGAAATACTTTCGCCTCAAAAAAATCACCAGGCTGTGGCAGCACAGATGTATTTGTGCTCTGCCCAACAAGGGCACGGGAAGGCAGGAAGGGTGTTAGGTGTTTTTTTTATGGTTAGAGGCAATTATGGTGAGGCAATAAATGCGCTTCAGTTAGGCGTGTTGGGCGGCGATAGTACTGCAGCATCCTTTTTGAAAAAAGCATTTAAGGAGCGTCATGAACCTGGGAGTATGTATGATTTAGGGCAGGATATAGATATTGAGAGAGCTGCACGTTATGAGGCTATCAGAGAACGCTTGTCTGGATGGTCATATGCAAATCCAAGCGTCCCCGAAATAGACGAAATCGTTCCCCTTCCACCCGCCAAGCTGCCTGAATGGGATGGCACACTTAAATGGGTCAAGGAACGCAAAGCCAACATCGCGCCCGAGAAGCCCAGCGAGGATCTAATCGAACGGTTGGCCCGTGAAAAAAATCTTGACCCCGCGACCGGTGAACCGATGCCCGGCTCGCCCGCCTTCAGCAACACAAACTTCCCCGTGCGCATTTGCTGGACAGGTACCGCTTGCCCTACCAGTGGTTACTGGAAAGTGATTTGGCCCATCTCAGGCCAATTGGCGCGACCAGACGTGATCCAGTACTTCGAAGAGGGGGCAATATTTCCCACCCAGGTGATCAGGACGTACCACCCCCGCTACTGGCCGATGAAAGATAAGTGGATAAGCAAGGTGAGCGGTGTTGAGTGGGGATTGATGGGGTGATCACATTACCACGCGTGAAGATGTTTCAGAGATGTATTGCTGCGTCACTTTTTTGTGTGGCGGCTTTGGCTTCGGCCTCTGCGAAAACGGGCGTTGCGCAAGACAGTACCGTAATGCCGGAGCACTCTCTTGATTTCACCTGCCAGCACGAAATATTTCATACGATGAGCACCGAAGTGGACTCGATGTTCCTGTACGGGCGGTGGTTGCAGCAAAACAACCTGTTGGCGAGAGATGGCTTGGTCAATCGTCAGGTTGAGCGTTTTTATCGTATCGCAGCGGAGCACGGGCATTCGAAGGCCAGTATAAATCTTCAGAATGGTGTGTTTCGGGGAGAGTTCTCGGCTCAGCCGGGAGATTCCCTCCGGTTGAGTGAGAGGCTTATTGAGGCGGAAGTGGCCTCAGGGTATTACTTTTTTGGGAAGATGTTGAGGTCAGGAACAGGTGGGCTGGAGCAAGATTCAGAAATGGCTCTGAGGTACTTTCGTAAAGCTGCTGATCTTGGAAGTGCTGAAGCTCAATTTTTGATTGCTGAAATACTTTCCCCTCGAACAATTGCCCCGGCTGTAGCAGCACAAATGTACCTGTGTTCGGCACAGCAAGGGCATGGAGAGGCTGGGATGACGTTAGGTGTTTTTTACATGGCGGGTGGTGAATATGAAAAAGCGATGCATGCTTTTCAATTGGGGGTTTCGGGAGGTGACAGTATTGCAGCATCATTCCTAGAGGAAGGATTCAGAGAACGACACGAGCCTGATAGTATTAATTATATAGGGCAAGATATAGATATTGAAAGGGCTGCGCGTTACGAGGCCATTGGAGATCGCCTCTATGGATGGTCCTATGCAAACCCAAGCGTCCCCGAAATAGACGAAATCGTTCCCCTCCCACCCGCCAAGCTGCCCGAGTGGGATGGCACCCTCAAATGGGTTAAGGCGCGCAAAGCCAATATCGCCCCCACAAAACCCAGCGAAGACTTGATCCAGCGGCTGGCCCGTGAAAAAGGCCTCGACCCCACAACCGGCAAGCCGATACCCGGCTAGCCGGCCTCCAGCAAGCCGGAACCCCCGATAACGCAGCAGCATGGGCCACCGAGTGGGGTTCGATGAGCGGCCCGCGCTGAGCTTGCCCAGCCTCTGCTTGCGGGGCCCCCTTACCCCACAAAATACCGAACCACCAACATCACCCCCGCCGCCAACACCACCACATTGATCACCTTCAAAAACTGCTCCCGCGACATCTTCAGTGTTAACCGCCGCCCGATCACCACGCCCATGATCATCCCCGGCGCCAAACACACCGCCAGCCACAGCACGCTGGTGTCGAGGTACACCCCGGCCAGCGCGAACAGCACCACCCGGGTCAGGGTGCTGAGCCCGATCAGCGTCACCTGGGTGGTGCGCATGGCGTTCTTGTCGGGCAGCCGGCCGCTCAGGTAGATGGCGTAGATAAACCCGCCACTGCCGAACAGTGCGCTGCACACCCCGCCCACCGAGCCGAACGGGATGGCATGGCGGGGGCTGAAGGTGCGCTGCGGGCGGCGGCCGAGCAGGGCGTACAGGGCGTAGGCCACCACGAACAGCCCGAGCGCGAGCATCAAGGCCTCGGGGTGGATGTTGAGCAGCAAGGTGGCGCCGACCAGGCTGCCAAGCATCATCAGCGGCACCAGGCGCTTGAGCTCCGGCCAGTTGGCGCTGCGCCCGTCGCGGCTGACGTTGATGATCGCGGCGCACAGGTCGATCAGCGCCAGCAGCGGGACGATCTTGGCGACCGGGATGTACCAGGCGAGGAAGGGCCCGGCGATCAGCGCCGAGCCGAAACCCGCCACCCCGAAGATGATGTAGGCACACAGCAGTACCAGCAGGATCACCAGGTAGCTGGGCAGGCCAAGGGCAAGTAGTTCGTTCATGCTGAAGTCCATTTCTTATAGGGGTTATGCGGCCGCTGATCATAGCGGCGCAGCGGCGCGGGCGGTAGGCGGGGGGGGTATACTGCGGGCCCCGTTGCGGAGCCCCCATGAATTCCTTACCCATCGACGCCGTACTGCCGGCCCTGCGCCAGGCCCTGGCCACCCACCACGAAGCCGTGCTGCAGGCCCCGCCGGGCGCCGGCAAGACCACCCGCGTGCCCTTGGCACTGCTGGCCGAGCCGTGGCTGCGCGGGCAGAGCATCATCATGCTCGAGCCACGGCGCTTGGCCGCGCGGGCCGCGGCGGAGCGGCTGGCCAGTGAACTGGGCGAGGCGGTGGGCGGCACCGTGGGGTATCGCATCCGGCTAGACAGCAAGGTCGGCCCGCGCACCCGCATCGAGGTGGTCACCGAGGGCATTCTGGCCCGCCGGCTGCAGCAAGACCCGGCCCTGGAAGGGGTGGGTGTGCTGATTTTCGACGAATTCCACGAGCGCAGCCTAGACGCCGACCTGGCCTTGGCGCTGGCCTTGAACGGCCGCGCGCTGTTGCGTGACGACCCGCCGCTGAAGGTGCTGGTGATGTCTGCCACTCTCGACGGCGAGCGGGTGGCGGCGTTGCTCGGCGGCGCGCCGGTGGTCACCAGCGAGGGCCGCATGCACCCGGTGCAGGTGCACTGGGGGCGGCCGTGGCAGGCTGGCGAGCCGATCGACGGGCGGGTGGCTGACACGGTGTTGCGGGCGCTGGACGAGCAAGGCGGTAGCGTGCTGGTGTTTTTGCCCGGGCAGGCGGAGATCCGCCGGGTGCAGCAGCGCCTCGAGGCGGCTTTGGAGGGCGTGGTGGGCATCCGCCTGTGCGCGCTGCATGGCGAGCTCGACCTGGCCGCCCAACGTGCGGCGATCGACCCAGCGCCGGCCGGCCAGCGCAAGGTGGTGTTGGCCACCAACCTGGCGGAAACCAGCCTGACCATCGAAGGGGTGCGGGTGGTGGTCGACAGTGGCCTGGCGCGGGTGCCGGCGTTTGACCCGGGCAGCGGCATGGCCCGCCTGCACACGCAACGGATTTCCCGCGCCAGCGCCGAGCAGCGCGCCGGCCGCGCCGGGCGGCTGGAACCGGGGGCGTGTTACCGGCTGTGGTCGCAAGACCAACACGAGCAGCTCGCGGCGTTCGCCAGCGCTGAAATGCTCCAGGCCGACCTCGCCGGGTTGGCCCTGCAATTGGCCCGTTGGGGTGTGCAGCCGGGCGAGTTGAGCTGGCTCGACGCGCCGCCGGCGGCGCCCTACGCCCAGGCGCGCGAGCTGCTCGGCCGGCTCGGCGCGCTCGATGCCGATGGCCGCCTGGGCGCCCATGGCCAGGCCATGGCCGAGCTGCCCGCGCACCCGCGCATCGCGCATTTATTGCTGCGCGGCCATGCCTTGGGGCTGGGCCCATTGGCCTGCGATGTGGCGGCGCTGCTCGGCGAACGCGACCTGCTACCCGGCGGCGGCGCCGACCTGCACAGCCGCCTGGCCTTGCTCGGTGCCGGCGCCCGCGGTGGCGGCCAGCGGGTGCGGCAGCTGGCGCGGCAGTTCCGCGGCTACCTGCGCGGCGCGGCGAGCGAGCCGGTGGCCGACCCTGAACACCCGCGCTGGCTGGGTGCCTTGCTGGCGATGGCCTACCCGGACCGGGTTGCCCAGCAGCGTAAACCGGGCGCTGCCGACTATCGGCTGGCCAACGGCCGCGCCGCGCAGTTCGGCGAGGCCGATGCGCTGATGAAACACGCCTGGATCGTGGTCGCGGACCTCGGCAGCCGCCAGGGCCAGCGCGAGGAGCGCATTTACCTGGCCACCGACCTCGACCCCAGCCTGTTCGAGGGGGTGCTGGCCGAGCAGCGGCAGCTGGTCGATGTGCTCGACTGGGACGAGCGCGAAGGTGTACTCAAGGCTGAACGCCAGCACCGTGTGGGTGAGTTGGTGCTGGCCCGCGAGCCCTTGGCCGGGCTCGACGAAAGCCAACGCGCCCGCGCCTTGCTCGGGCTGGTGCGGCGCAAAGGCCTGGCACTGCTGCCGTGGACCCCAGAGCTACGCCAGTGGCAGGCACGCGTGCAGTTGCTGCGCAGCCTGGCTGGCCCCGGCAGCGAATGGCCCGACGTGGCCGATGCGGCGTTGCTCGCTAACCTCGAGCACTGGCTGATGCCCTACCTGGGCAAGGTCACCCGCCTGAGCCACTTTGCCCAGCTCGACCTCAGCTCGATCCTGCGCAACAGCCTGCCCTGGCCGCTGCCGCAACGGCTGGAAGAGCTCGCCCCACAAACCCTGCAGGTGCCCTCGGGCTCGAATATCCGCCTGGACTACAGCGAAGCGCCGCCGGTGCTGGCGGTGCGCCTGCAAGAACTGTTTGGCCTGGCCGATACCCCCCGCATCGCCGGTGGCCGCCAGGTGGTGAAGTTGCACCTGCTCTCGCCCGGGCGCCGGCCGGTGCAGGTGACGCAGGATTTGGCGAGTTTTTGGGCCAACACCTATGTGGAGGTGAAAAAGGATTTGAAAGGCCGCTACCCCAAGCACTACTGGCCAGACAACCCGCTGATCGCCGAACCGACGGCCCGCGCCAAACCGCGCGGCACCTGAAAAAACCAAACCCGGCGCTAGGCCCGGTCTTTGGACTGCAGGTGTAGCGGGTGATCAGGCAACGCTGTTGAGGCTGCGGTCGGCACCGTCTTGGGCAACGCTGTTCAGGCTGCGATCGGCACCGTCTTGGGCAACGCTGTTCAGGCTGCGATCGGCACCGTCTTGGGCGACGCTGTTCAGGCTACGGTCGGCACCGTCTTGGGCAACGCTGTTGAGGCTGCGATCAGCACCGTCTTGAGCCACATTCTGTTGGTTGGCGCGGTCTTCTTTCACACCGTTCTGGTTGTACTCGCTGGCGTCCTGGGCAACCGTTTGCAGGCTACGGTCGGCACCGTCTTGGGCAACGCTGTTGAGGCTGCGATCAGCACCGTCTTGAGCCACATTCTGTTGGTTGGCGCGGTCTTCTTTCACAC